>JBBWVM010000032.1:0-5856 GCA_050256215.1 Methylophilaceae bacterium | reverse complement strand
CGGATATTCAATTTCAAGATTGGATAAATACAATTAAATATCGTTCTTATATTGAAATTAGACTAGACAAAGAATGAGTAGTAAAAATATAGAAATTATAATCACTAGCGGTGACCCTGCCGGAATTGGTTTAGATTTATGTATTCAATTAGCATATAAAAGATTTCCAGCCCACATTACAGTTATTGGTAATATTAATGCATTAAAAGCTAGGGCAAAAATGCACAACAAATCTATCTCATTTAATATAACCTCCTCCAGCCACCTTGGAAAAGGAAATCTAAATGTTATTGATGTGCCATATAGACATAAAGTATTACCAGGAAAAATTAATATAAATAATTCATTATTGCAATTACATGCTTTAAAACAAGCTGTCGATGATTGTAAAAGTAGAAAATATGATGCATTAGTTACATTGCCAATCCATAAAAAAGCTCTTAATACATCTGAATCTAAATTTACTGGTCATACAGAATATATCTCAAGGCTATGTAAAACAGAAAATAAAGAAGTAATGTTACTGACAAATAATCAATTTCGAGTGGCCTTAGTGACGACCCATGTGCCAATTAACGAAGTATCTAAGCTCATTACAAAAAAAAGATTAAGTCAATCAATCAAAACTATACATAATGATTTAAAAGAAAAGTTTAAAATAAAAACCCCACGCATCACAGTAACAGGCCTAAATCCCCATGCTGGAGAAGGAGGTGAATTTGGTCAGGAAGAAATTAAGATCATTGCTCCAGTAATTAAAAAATTAAATATAAAGGGTATAAATGTAATCGGACCAATTCCTGCCGACACTGCATTTACTTCAAAAAATATTAAACAAACAGATTGTTTTCTAGCAATGTATCATGATCAAGGTCTGGCTGCTTTCAAAGCACTTTCATTTGGAGAAGGGATAAATGTAACACTTGGACTTCCTATCATAAGAACTTCTGTAGATCATGGAACGGCATTAGAGATGGTAGGATCAAAAAAAATTAACCCAATTAGTTTTTTCGAATCTATATCTTTGGCTATTAAGTTAGCAAATAAATAAATACATGATTCGAGCAAAAAAAAAATATGGACAAAATTTTCTAACTGATTTCCAATACATTTCAAATATTCTTAATGCAATAAATCCAAAAAAAAATGAAATGTTGTTGGAAATAGGTCCTGGTCTAGGAGCCCTAACCATACCCTTACTTAAAAGAATGAATCATATCCATGTTGTAGAAATTGATCCTGATATGGTTAAGCAATTAAAAACTAAAGTTCCATCATCAAAAATTACTATCTACGAAGAAGACATTCTTAAAACCAACGATAATAACCTTATAAAATATAATAGGATTATAGGAAATTTACCTTATTATATTTCCTCTGCAATTCTTTTAAAGATTGCGAAATGCAATGAATGTAATGCAGATGTTCATTTTATGTTACAAAAAGAAGTGGCTGAGAGAGTAACTGCTGTTCCTTCATCCTCTGCCTACGGACGGCTTTCTGCAATATTGCAATACTTTTATGAAACTGAATTCCTTTTTGAGATACCACCAGAAGCGTTTACCCCTAGCCCTAAAATAACTTCAGCGTTGATCAGGCTTACCTCAAAACCGAAAAATAAATTGTTAGCAAAAAATATTGAAAATTTAGAAAAAATTATTAAGGTAGCCTTTAAACAAAGAAGAAAGACATTAAAAAATAATTTTAAAGACTTATTGACTAATGAAGATTTTTTTTCTTTAAAAATTTCATCTAATCAACGAGCAGAGACGCTCTCAATAGATAAATTCGTAATAATTGAAAATTACTTATCCATGAAAAAATTATCTGTTTGAATGCTGATATAATTTTTACTTTTTGAAGGGATGTTAATGCGCATAATATTAGTTGGTGCCCCAGGGGCGGGAAAAGGAACGCAAGCAAATTTTCTTACAAGTAAATTTAATATCCCACAAATTTCAACGGGCGATATGCTAAGGTCAGCAGTTAATAACAATACAGACTTAGGCCTCCAAGTAAAAAAATATATGGAAGAAGGACTACTTGTTCCTGATGATTTAATTATAGATTTAGTTAAACTTAGGATAAAAGATCCTGATTGTAAAAAAGGTTTTCTTTTAGATGGTTTCCCAAGAACTATTCCCCAAGCAATTGCAATGAAAGATGCAGAAATTTTTATTGACCATGTAATTGAAATTCAAGTTCCTGATCAAGAGATCATAGAGCGTCTTAGTGGAAGAAGAATTCATCCATCGTCAGGTCGCATTTACCATATAAAATATAATCCACCCAAAAAACATAAAGTTGATGATATAACTGGAGAACCATTGATTATCCGCAACGATGATATCAAAGAAACAATAGCAAAAAGATTAGCTACATATCATGAACAAACAGAACCGTTAATCTCATTTTATTCGGAATGGGCAAGCAAAAATGAAACTAACTCTCCTAACTTTTTTTATGTTGACGGAACTCAATCACCTGATACTGTTAATACTACACTCAATCAAAAACTAAAATAAAATGATGCAATCTAAATATCCGTACAAAGAAATAGAATCAAAAATTCAACAAGACTGGGAAGGCTCTAATACATTTACTGCTGCAGAAGATATTAAGAAACCAAAGTTTTATGTGTTATCTATGTTTCCTTACCCAAGCGGAAAACTACACATGGGTCATGTGCGAAATTATACAATTGGAGACGTAATTTCACGCTATAAAAGAATGAGAGGATACAACGTCCTTCAACCTATGGGTTGGGATGCCTTTGGACTTCCTGCTGAAAATGCTGCCATTCAAAATAAAACAAACCCTGCTCAATGGACTAAAAAAAATATTAGTCATATGAGACTTCAATTAAAACAATTAGGACTTTCAATCGATTGGAATCGAGAGATTACAACTTGCGATGTAAATTATTACAAATGGGAACAATGGTTTTTTATTAAACTTTTTAAAAAAGGCTTAATATACAAAAAAACCTCAATGGTTAATTGGGATCCCGTCGATAAAACTGTATTAGCAAATGAACAAGTAATCGATGGCAAAGGATGGCGATCAGGAGCTCAAGTTGAACGAAAAGAAATACCTCAATATTTTATGAAAATAACTGATTATGCGGATGACCTTCTTGAAGGATTAGATGAGCTTAACGGATGGCCTGAACAAGTTAAGACAATGCAAAAAAATTGGATAGGGAAAAGCACTGGTTGTGAAATTAATTTTAAGGTAACAGATACAAAAAATATCATAAAAATATTTACGACTAGACCAGACACACTAATGGGAGTTACCTATCTTGCAATCGCCCCTGAGCACGAAATTAGTGTTTTTTTGGCAAATAAACAAGAACAGATCAAAGCATTCATTGAAGAATGTCAAAAAATTGGGGCCTCAGAGGCTGAAATTGCTACTGCTGATAAAAAAGGTATTTTTTCAGGCTTGTATGCTAAGCACCCAATTACAAATAAAAATATCCCAATATGGATAGCAAATTACGTCCTTATTAATTATGGAGAAGGAGCTGTAATGGCTGTCCCTGCACATGACGATAGAGATTATGAATTTGCAAATAAATACCAACTCCCAATCAAACAAGTTATTAAAAATCCTAATAATGATACCTTAAAAGCTTACACTGGAAATGGTATTCTTATCAATTCAGGTGAGTTTAGTGACACAAAAAATAATGATGCAAAAAAATTAATCACAAAAAAACTTGAAGAATTATCTAAAGGAAAGAAAAAAATTCAATTTCGGCTAAGAGATTGGGGCATCTCAAGACAAAGATATTGGGGCTGTCCTATTCCAATGATTTATTGTGAAAAATGTGGTGATATTCCTAGCAAAGAAGAAGACTTACCTGTAATTCTTCCAGAAAATGTGGATATAAATGAGTCTGGCTCCCCATTAAATCAAATGTCTTCATTCTACAAATGCTCCTGTCCCAAATGTGGAAAAGATGCGAAGAGAGAAACAGACACTATGGATACCTTTTTTGAATCATCTTGGTATTTTGCAAGATACACATGCTTTAATCAGAATAAAGCAATGCTGGATGATAGAGCAAACTTTTGGTTACCTGTAGATCATTATATTGGTGGTATTGAGCATGCTATTTTACATCTTTTATACTCAAGATTTTTTACTAGAGTTTTATTTGATCTTGGGCTATCAAAAACTAAAGAACCATTTCGTAAACTACTAACTCAGGGCATGGTTTTAAAAAACGGGGTTAAAATGTCAAAATCAAAAGGGAATACAGTTGATCCACAAGAATTAATAAAAAAATATGGTGCTGACACAGCAAGGTTATTTATTATGTTTGCAGCTCCTGCGGAACAAAGTCTTGAATGGTCTGATGACGGTATTGAAGGGGCTTATCGCTTCTTAAAGCGCTTATGGAGATTAATTTTTGATCATTTAAACAATAAAAAAGACGTAACAAAAACTACATTAACTAAAAATCTGAAAAATCTACGCTATAAATTACATACCACAATACAAAAGGTTACAGATGATCTTGAGAGAAGAAATAGCTTTAATACTGCCATTTCTTCAATTATGGAATTATTAAATCTCTTAGTCAAAATAGAAGCACTAGAAAATATTCCATACCAAATTAAACAAGAAGTATTTGAAAATGTAACTTTGATGCTGAATCCATTTGTACCTCATATCTCAAAAACTTTATGGTTAGAACTTAAGCCTGGAACTGAAATTGAAATTGACCAGGCACAATGGCCTAAAATTGATTCTAATGCATTAATCAAAGAAGACATATCAATTGTTATTCAAGTAAACGGTAAGGTCAGAGCAAATATGATAATATCAATCGAAGATAATGAAGAAAAAATTAAAACATGCGCAACATCCTTAGAAAAAGTACAAAAATTTATAAAAGAAGATAATATAAAAAAAATTGTTTATGTCAAAGGTAGGTTAATCAACATAGTTACAGGCTAATATACAAATGAAATTATTTTTTAAGTCCATAGTTTTAATTACAATTGCAGTATATCTTTCCGCTTGTGGATTTGAGTTGCGAGGTAACATAAATACCAATTTATCCTCAGTAGCTATACTTGGTGGAACAGATAGTTTTTCTAAGCTACTTAAAAGAAGAATAATGCTATCAAGCATTATTCTTAAAAATCCACAAGAAGCAGATAAAGTAATCGAAATAATACAGAATAGCTTCAAAAAAAATATCCTGTCTCTGAGCGGAGGAGGTAAAGTCAGAGAATATGAACTTGAATATACAGTCACTTATAGATTTAAATCTAAAAAAGGTGAGTGGGGTGAGCCACTATATCTTGAAGTTATAAGAGAGTATACATATGATGATGATGATCTACTTGCTAAGGACCAAGAAGAAGAAAAACTAATCAATGGTATGCAATTCCAGCTTGTCAAAAATATAATTACACAAATCTCACTATCTAAGTAATTAGCTATGTTATCAAAGTTTGCACCATCCAATCTAATACAGTTACTCCAAGAAAAAAATAAGAACTGCCTTATCATTACTGGTAACGAACCTGTAATAACAAACAGTATAAAAGATGATATTTTAAAGTCTTGCACTAAAACTAATATCGATAAGAAAATAGTTATGTGTGAAGCAACCAGCAAAATAGACGATCTCAAAACAACATTGCAAAATCAATCGCTCTTCAACTCAAAAAGATTACTTGATATTACCTTCCATAATGGAAAAATTAACTCAGATTTAAAAGACTTTATAAAATCAATTATTCCACAAACACCTAATACCTTTTTTGTTTTATATTTTAAAAAACCAACAAAAGAATTCCTAAGGTCAGTATGGTTTAATGATCTAGTCAAATT
>JBBWVM010000031.1:0-13704 GCA_050256215.1 Methylophilaceae bacterium | reverse complement strand
TACAATCAATGCCATAGCAATGGATGATGATGGAAATTTATATGACCCTTTCAATGGTATTGAAGATATTAAAAATAATTGCATTCGTCATGTGAGTGATGCTTTTTCAGAAGATCCATTAAGAGTTTTACGGGTTGCTCGGTTTAAAGCTAAATATAAAACTTTCAAAGTTGACTCAAGTACTAAAAAATTATTAGCGCAGATTGTAAAAAATGATGAGATAGAATCTTTATCTGCAGAGCGAATTCTAACTGAAATATTAAAGGGGTTGGTTGAAGAAGATCCTTTAGGAATGATTGATATACTAGATGAGTGTGGTGCGTTAGAAAGAATTATACCAAGCGTTAAATATCGAGAGCATTGTAATAATTTCAGAGCATTATTCGAAAATAGAAAAATAAAAGAGCTATCACCTGAGCATTTGTTAGTTTTAATGATATTAATTTCTAATTTTTCTGGTAAACAATTAGATCCGTCTATTAAGTCTTTTGTTAAACAATTAAAAGTCTCTGGTCGTTTGAATAAATTAGTAAGTTTGATTTTGGATAACTTAAATGACCTTCTTAATTTTCTTGACTTAGAAAAGCAAGCACAATTAGACTGTTGTTATCATTTTGATTTTTTTAGGAGGCCGCAATTAATATTTGAATCGATTATGATGATCGAGATTTTGTATGATAGTTATCAAATGAAATTTAAAGATGTTGTAAGCATTAAAAAACTATTGAAACAATTTGGCATAGCCTTAGATGGGCTTAAGGTTAATAATAATTCATCAATCAAGGGTTCAGATATTAAAAAAATAGTCTATCAAGACCGTTTAGAATTAATAAAGAAATTGGTAAGTTAATTATGGTATGGATATTTTAAAAGGTCATTAAGATTTACAATCCTTCTATCTATATACCCTGGTTTTTTGTTTTCATGATTAAGCCAAACCGTTTTTAGTCCAAGTTGATGTGCAGTTTTTAAATTTTCTTTTTTATCGTCAATATAAATAGCTTTTTTGATTTTATATTTAGCTAAAAGCATTTTCATGCTATTGAGACTTGGTTTTGGTTGAAATTTTGAATTTTCAATACTAAAAATACTATCAAAATAATAATCTACATTACATAACTTAATAATATTAGATGCATAAGATTTAGGTGCATTTGTGTATAGAATTTTTTTACCTTTGATTGTTTGCAATATTTTTTTTAAGTGACTTACCGGCTCTATAATTTGATTGATATTACGAATCTGATGTGTTGTTTTTAAAAAATGATTAGGATCAATCTGATAATTTTCAATTAATCCTTTGAGGGTGGCACCGAACTGATCCCAATATTGTTGTCGAAGACGATCGGCATCAATTTTATTTATTTTAAGGTGATATTGAATATATTGATTCATTCTTTGATTAATTAGGGGGAATATTTTTTTTTTAGCACAATGAAGTGTATCGTCAAGATCGAAGATCCACGTTGCATTCATTTACTTTGCCTTAATGAGAGTGCCGATACCCTGATCGGTTAAGATTTCTAATAAGAGAGCATGCTCAACTCTCCCATCAATAATATGAACAGTATTTACCCCACTCTTTGCTGCATGGAGGGCTGAATTGATCTTGGGTAGCATGCCACCAGAAAGAGTTCCAGAGTTAATTAATGGATCAATTTCTTTTGGCGTTAATCCTGTAATAAGATTTTTATGGTCATCAAGTACCCCTTTTGTATTCGTCATGAGTATTAATTTTTCTGCATTTAAGACCTCAGCTAAATTACCTGCAACAATGTCTGCATTTATATTGAAGGTTTTGTTATCTTCGCCAATGCCAATAGGAGCAATTACGGGAATAAAATCATCTTTATTCAAAAGATTAATTAAACTAGGATTAATCTTTTGAATATCTCCAACTCGCCCTAAATTTAGTTTTTTTTTGGGATCAGAAGGATCTTGAACAATTAGTTTTTTTGCATAGATAAAATCACTATCTTGCCCGGTGAGTCCAACGGCTTTCCCTCCATTTTTATTAATGAGATGAACAATCTTTTTATTAATTTGCTCACTTAATATCATCTCTACAACATTCATTGTTTCTTCATCGGTAACCCTCATACCTTGGACAAATTTACCTTTTTTACCTAATTTATCTAAATGTGCATTAATTTGAGGCCCTCCTCCATGAACAATTACAGGCTTCATTCCAACAAGTTTAAGTAAGACAACATCTTTGGCAAAAGATTGTTTTAGGTTCGGATCAATCATGGCATTTCCACCATACTTAATTACTATAGTTTTGCCAGAGAACTTTTTGATGTATGGTAGCGCTTCGCTTAGTACCTTCGCTTTTTCGTTTGGTGTCATTTTAGTAACGTGCTTATGAAATAATTAACGTCATTTTATAGCTTTTTAGTAAAGAATTTTGAATTTCTCTCCACTTGGTAGTTTTTTTTCCGTGCCAATGGTATTAAATCTTTATTGTTCAATTGAAAACCTTTTTCTAAGAACCAATGTTCAGATTGAGTAGTGAGTATAAAGATGCTATTACCATTTAATTTTTTTACCTTTTTCTCACAAAATTTTAATAATTTACTTCCATAACCCTGATTTTGATAATTGCTATCAATTGCAAAACAGCCAACTTCTATCATTTTTTCATAAAGGTATAAGGCTACACAGCCAATTAAATTATGATTATGTTCTATAACATAAAAATTAAGAATATCTTCCTCGATTTGATCCAATGCCTTATGTACTAGTACTTCTTTCTGTCCTAGAGGCTCTATTAGTTGAAATATTCTTTTTGTGTCTTTTGATGTTGCCTGCCTAATTATTTCCAAAGGGAACTCTGTTAAAATAGTTCCAGATCCTTTGTCAGTATAGAGTTCTTCAATCAATGATCCATTAATATGTCGATTAATTAGATGTACTTTTTCTATTTTATTTTTAATGGCATAAATGCTACTTTTTAGAATATTGAAATCATTGTAAGAGATATATGGAGCAGTTTCAGGTGATGATTTATTTTCAATGGCATATATGAGATTTTCTACTTTTTTTGAGGACATTTCAGGAATTAAATCACCTCTGGCATTGAGAATGCCATTGTCATTAACGTAGTAGATAAGTTTGTCAGCTTTAATTGAACGGGCTACTTGAGCCGCAACTTGTTCGTAAGATAGATTAAAAATTTCTCCTATAGGAGAAAACCCTATCGGAGAAACGATCACAATTTCATTATTTTGTAATTTATTCGTAATAGCTTTAGCATCTACTTTTCTAATTTGTCCTGTATGTTGCATATCAATACCATCAATCACCCCTAATGGTCTTGCTGTTATAAAATTGCCACTGGATAATTTTATTTCACTTCCTGCCATAGGAGAATCGATCATGCTAGAGGAAAGAATTGACTCAATATTAATTTTAATTCGGCCATTGGTGTCAATAATATACCCCAGAGCCTCTTTATCAGTGACACGTTGATTTCTAATTAATTGCGTTTTATTTTTATGTAGTTTTAATAGATGATCAATTTGTGGTCTGATGCCGTGGACTAGCACAATGTTAACGTTTAATGAATGAAGTAAGTTAATATCATGAGCAATGTGATTGAATTGTTTGTCATTTATTACATCACCTCCCAATGCAATAACAAATATTTTTTTATTGAATTGATTGATAAATTTAGCGGCCAATCTGAAATGTTGAATAAAAGGATTAGTCAAACTAAAACCATGATGATGCATAGGAACTTCTTCAAAAAAAACTTGAGGGGATGTATTTAAGGCATTAGCTAATTTTTGGAGTAAGGTGATATTGATATTTAATTCACCTCTTTCAATTCTTGATAGGCTACTGGTATTAATTCCGACCTTTTGTGCTAGCTGGCTTAATGTAAGATTTTGTTTTTTACGCAAATTTCTTATTATTTTTTTAGTGTTATTTTGCATATTATGCAATTTTAATATTAAAATAGTATTTTATACTAAATTTATTGCATTTTAAACAAAATCTCCATATTTATATTGTAATATAGATAAAATGCTGACTGGGGCAGTTTCGGTTCTTAGAATTCTAGGGCCTAATTTAATTGGATAAAACCCAACATCACTTGCCTTTTGTATTTCTTTGTCGGAGAAACCTCCTTCCGGACCCACAAGAATTAGTATTTCTTCTGGTGGATTTGATGGAAGCTCTATTGTGCCTTTATTAGCATTGGGTGAAAGTATTAGTTTTAATGTGTTTTTTGAAAATTTATTTTCTTGGTTTAAAAAGTGCATAAAGGTTTGCGGTTTGTGAATAATAGGTATTTTTGCTCGATAACATTGTTCGCAGCTTGATATGGCTACCTGCTGCCAATGAGATAATTTTTTTTCTATTCTATTTTGGTTTAGCTTAATAATGCTACGTTCACTCAAAATAGGTTGAATGCTAAAAATACCAAGTTCAGTTGTTTTTTGAATAATCCAATCCATCTTTTCATTAGAGGATAAAGATTGAATTAAGGTAATTTGCACCGGTGATTCATGACAGATTTTTTTAATTGTCTGAATAGTGATTTCTAATTGATGTTTTTTGATTTGGGTTATTTTTCCTAAATAATCGGAACCATCTCCATTGAATAAAATAAGACTGTCATTTAATTTAACACGCATAACTTTAAGTGCATGATGCGCTGCAAAATCATTTAAAATAATTGTTTGATTTATGTTTAATGGGTTTGGGTGATAAAATCTATTCATAGTTATTAAATATCATACAGAATGGAGAATTAAATTGGTGAGCTTAAATACGCCTTTGTGTGAATTTGGATGGTCGGCTCCGGATTTTAATCTTTTAGGAGTGGATGGTGAGCAATGGTCACCCAATAAAATAAAAGGTGAAAGGGGGCTGGTAATCATGTTTATTTGTAATCACTGTCCGTATGTGAAAGCTATTTTACCTAGGTTAGTAGAGGATTTAAAACAGTTAAAACAGGTAGGCATTAATTCAATTGCTATTTCAAGTAACGACGTGATTAATTATCCAGATGATTCTTATGTAAATATGCAAAAAGTGGCCGAGATAAACAAATTTAATTTTCCGTATGTATTTGATGAGACTCAGGGAGCAGCAACAACATATAAGGCGATCTGTACTCCAGATTTTTTTGGATTTAATGTAAATTTAGAATTGCAATATAGAGGTCGCTTTGATTCTACAGGAAGGGGTGAGCCTTTGATGAATGATTCAAGAGATTTATTTGAGGCAATGAAACTTGTTTCTGAAACCCAAACTGGGCCAAAAGAGCAATTTTCAAGTATTGGCTGTTCTATTAAATGGATAAATGATCAGGAAAATTAAAGTGAAGATGTCTTGATCGAACGGACACTTTAGTGAATAATTTAGGTTTACATTTTTAAAACATAAATGACTAAATGTATCTAGATTAAGTGTGATACAAGTTTAATTAATTTGGGGGGTAATATGGCAACAAGACAAGATTTAGCAAACGCAATTCGTGCGTTATCCATGGATGCAGTGCAAAAAGCAAAGTCAGGACATCCGGGCGCACCAATGGGGATGGCTGAAATTGGAGAGGTGCTTTGGAATCATCATTTAAGCCATAACCCAAATAATCCGGACTGGGCTAATCGAGATCGTTTTATTCTTTCTAATGGTCATGGATCTATGTTGATTTATTCAATGTTACATTTAACTGGGTATGATTTACCAATGACGGAAATTGAAAGCTTTAGACAGTTACATTCTAAATGTGCGGGACATCCTGAGTATGGTTATGCTCCAGGTGTGGAAACTACTACAGGACCTCTAGGTCAAGGTATTAGTAATGCGGTAGGTTTTGCAATGGCTGAAAAATTACTATCTAATCAATTTAATAAACCTGGTCATGATATTGTGGATCATTACACCTATGTATTTTTAGGTGATGGCTGCATGATGGAGGGGGTTTCTCATGAGTCTTGTGCGTTAGCAGGTACTTGGGGTTTAGGAAAGTTAATCGCATTTTGGGATGACAATGGTATATCTATTGATGGACATATTGAGGGTTGGTATACAGACGATACAGCAAAACGTTTTGAATCTTATGGTTGGCATGTTATTGCTGATGTGGATGGGCATGATCCTGAGGTAATAGACGCGGCAGTAAAGGCTGCTAAGAAAGTCACAGACAAGCCTAGCTTAATTTGCTGTAAAACAATTATTGGTAAAGGTTCACCGAATAAATCAGGATCACATGATTGTCACGGTGCTGCACTTGGAGAAGATGAAGTGGCAGCGACACGAAAAGAAATTGGTTGGGATCATTCGCCATTTGTTATTCCTCAGGATATCTATGATGGTTGGAATCAAAAAGATAAAGGTCAAGTACGTGAAGATGAGTGGAATGTTAAATTTGAATCTTATACTCAAGAATTTCCAGAGCTCGCTGCTGAATTTAAGAGAAGAATGGCAGGAGATCTTCCTAAGAACTGGAAAAATATTTCTGAGGCTATGATTCAGGAGGTAAATTCTAAAGCAGAAAAAATGGCAACAAGAAAAGCATCACAAAATGCTATTACAGAATTAGCATCGATCCTTCCAGAATTTGTGGGTGGTTCAGCTGATTTGACTGGATCTAACTTAACTAGCTGTCCAAGTTTTGAACATGTGAGTGGTAAAAATCCAGGTAATTATATTTCTTATGGTGTACGTGAATTTGGTATGTCAGCCATTATGAATGGTATGGCATTGCATGGTGGAATTTTACCTTTCGGTGGTACATTTCATATGTTTACTGACTATATGCGTAATGGTATGAGAATGGCTGCATTAATGAAACAAAGAGTGATTTTTGTTTTAACGCATGATTCAATTGGTCAAGGTGAAGATGGTCCAACACATCAGCCTATTGAGACAACATCAGGTTTGAGATTTATCCCAAGAATGGAAGTGTGGCGCCCTTGTGACTCAACTGAAGTAGCTACGGCTTGGGTGGCGGCTGTTGAAAATACAGAAAATCCAACTAGCTTGGTATTAAGTCGACAAGGCACTGGTTTTAATTCTAGAACTGAGGATCAAATTACTGATATCCGCAAGGGCGGTTATGTGCTTGCTGATGCAGATGATGAAAAAACTGATGTGATTTTAATTGCTACAGGTTCTGAAGTAGATTTAGCCATTAATTCAAAAGCAGTCTTGAAAGAAGCAGGAATTAATGTACGAGTAGTATCTATGCCTTGTACTCAGGCGTTTGATCGTCAAGATAAAAAGTATCAGGATAGCGTGTTAACACCAGGTGTTAAGCGAGTATCTATTGAAGCTGGAATAACAGACTATTGGAGAAAATATGTTGGTCTTGATGGTGCTTCTGTAGGTATTGATACCTTCGGAGAGTCTGCACCAGGTGGTGATGTACTTAAACATTTTGGCTTTACCGTTGATAACGTTGTTTCAACTGTAAAATCAATTGTTAAATAAAATATAGTAACTTTATTACTTATTTTAAGATTGATGTATTTGTAGTAATTTTTAGTTGATACTTAAAGTATTGTATTGTTTATTTAATTAAGGCATCTTTAATAGGTGCCTTATTTTCTTGTAAGGATGATCAATGACTGTGAATGTAGCTATTTCTGGATTTGGAAGAATAGGTCGGTTAGTTTTACGAGCTATTTATGAATCTAAAAGAACTGATATAAAGGTGGTAGCCATTAATTGTAGTCGAGGAGATATAAAAAGTCATGCTCATCTCCTAAAATATGATACGGCTCATGGTCGTTTTGAGGAAGATGTTCAAATAACAGATGATCACTTTGTTATTAATGGCGATAAAATAAAATACTTTAATACCAGGAATGCAGAAGAGCTATTATGGCAAGATTATAAGGTTGATATTGTCTTAGAGTGCACTGGTGCTTTTAGAAGTAAAGTATCTAGTTATTTTCATATTAAAAATGGTGCTAAAAAAGTATTAATTTCTGCTCCGAGCGATAAGGATGTAGATGCTACTATTGTTTATGGCGTTAATCATAACACTTTAAAATCATCTGATGAGGTGGTTTCAAATTCTTCTTGTACAACTAATGGACTTGCTCCTCTCATCAAGGTTATTCAAGATGGTATTGGAATTAGGTCGGGTTTGGTGAATGCTATTCATTCATATACTAATGATCAAACTTTATTAGATAATATGCATACTGATATTCGTCGAGCGAGGGCAGCAGCAGCATCTATGATTCCAACTAAAACAGGTGCTGCCTCAGCAGTAGAATTAATCATTCCTGAGCTAAAGGGTAAGCTTGATGGAGTTGCTATTCGAGTACCTACTACTAACGTTTCTTTGGTTGATTTAACTTTGATTCCAGAAAAAAAGACGACGAAAGAAGAAGTTAATCAATTAATGAAAAATGCAGCTAAAGGTAGTTTAAAGGATATTTTAATATATAACGATGAGCTTTTGGTTTCCATTGATTTTAACCATACCTCTGCTTCATGTTATTTTGATTCAACTTTAACTAAGGTAAGCCATGATGGTGAATTAGTGAAAGTTTTTGGTTGGTATGATAATGAATGGGGATTTAGTTGTCGCATGCTAGATACCGCTATTGCTATGATGAATGCCAAATAAACTCCGTGAATATGAATCGTCTTGTTGATTTTAAACTTAAAGACAAAAGGGTTTTAATTCGATCCGATTTAAATGTGCCAATCAAATCTGGCGTTATTGTTTCAGAAAAAAGGATTCAAGCTTCTCTCCCGAGTATTTTACATGCAATAAAAGAAGGTGCTCAGGTTATGGTAACTTCACATTTGGGGCGACCTGAGGAGGGAAATTATACTGCTGAAAATTCACTTCAGCCCGTTGCTCAATATTTAAGCGTTCATTTAAACCAAGAGGTTCCTTTGATAAAGAACTGGGTGACCAAGCCTTTTAGTGTGGAGTCAGGACAGTTGGTGGTGCTTGAAAATTGTCGATTTAATGTGGGAGAAAAAAATAATGATGTAGATTTATCTAAGTATTATGCGAAATTGGCCGATATTTTTGTGATGGATGCTTTTGGTACAGCACATAGAAAACATGCTTCTACTTATGGAGTGGCTGAGTATTGTAAGGAGGCTTGCGCGGGAATTTTATTTTCTCGTGAAGTGGAAGCTTTAAATAAAATAATGTCCGCTCCTAAATTACCTTTGGTTGCAGTCGTGGGCGGTAGCAAGGTTTCTACAAAATTAAGTATTTTGGATGCTTTATCTGATCGGGTTGACCAATTAATTTTAGGTGGTGGGATTGCAAATACTTTTTTAAAAGCCCAGGGTTTTGAGATAGGAAAATCTTTATGTGAGGATGATTTTATTCCCTCAGCAAAAAAAATAATTCAAAAATTAGAAGATCGAGGTGCATCACTTCCAGCGATAACTGATGTAATTTGTGGTAAAAGGTTTGATGAGCATGAGCCGGCTGTATTAAAAAAAATTACTGATGTAGAGCCAGACGATATGATTTTTGATTTAGGCAGAATCTCAATATCAGGTATTACAGAGAAAATTAATGATGCTAAAACCATTTTATGGAATGGACCTTTGGGGGTATTTGAATTTAAACAATTCTCGACAGGCACTAAATCTTTAGCTACAGCTATTGCAAGTTCTAATGCTTTTTCTCTAGCTGGAGGAGGCGATACTATTTCTGCAATTGAGGCATTTGGTGTAGAAAAAGATATTTCTTATATTTCAACAGCAGGAGGTGCTTTTTTAGAATTTGTGGAAGGTAAAAAATTACCTGCTATAGAAGTTTTAGAAAAAAGAACTCGAGTATGAGCATATTAACTCACACTCAATTGTCTAGCCTTCCTTTACTGCACCAAGGTAAAGTAAGAGATATTTACGATATCAATGAAGACAAAATGTTAATTGTCACTACTGATCGATTATCAGCTTTTGATGTCATCATGAATGAACCAATTCCATTCAAAGGGGAAATTTTAACTAAAATGGCCAACTTCTGGTTTTCTAAACTAGAGGCTATTGTTCCTAATCACTTAACTAATGATGATCCTGTAAAAGTTGTTAGTAGCGAAGAATCTGAACAAATTAAAAATCGTTCTGTGGTGGTTAAAAAATTAAAGCCTATTCCTATTGAAGCAATTGTGAGAGGTTATATTGTCGGAAGTGGCTGGAAAGAATATCAATCTCAGCAATCAATTTGTGGAATTCATCTACCTTTAGGTCTTCAATTAGCAGATCAATTAGCTAAGCCTATTTTTACACCCTCGAACAAAGCTAATGTAGGGAGTCATGATGAGAATATTTCATTGGCACAATGTGAAAATTTGATTGGAAAAGAATTAACTCTTCAAATTAGCGATATTAGTTTGAAACTTTATAAAGTAGCATTTGATTATGCTTATCAAAAAGGGATTATTATTGCTGACACTAAATTTGAATTTGGTTTAGATGAGGAGGGGGCTATCCATGTTATGGATGAAGTTTTAACTCCAGACTCATCTCGATTTTGGTCCAAAGAAGATTATCAGGTCGGCATATCTCCCCCGAGTTTTGATAAGCAATTTGTAAGGGATTGGTTAGAAAATACGGGTTGGAATAAAATACCACCACCACCAACATTACCTAATGACATTATTCAAAAAACAAGTCATAAATATCAAGAAGCTTTTTTTAAGTTAACAGGAAAAAAGATTTCATAATTTAATTTAAGCTAAAAAAAACACACCTAAGTGGTGGGTTTTTTTATTAATTTAAAATTTATAAGATTGGTACGATTAGAAGCACAACAATATTAATAATTTTAATGAGTGGATTGATTGCAGGACCCGCTGTATCTTTATAAGGGTCGCCCACGGTATCACCAGTGACCGCAGCTTTATGTGCTTCTGAGCCTTTACCGCCATGGTTACCATCCTCGATATATTTTTTGGCATTATCCCAAGCGCCACCACCAGTACACATTGAAATTGCTAAAAATAAACCTGTGATAATAGTTCCCATGAGCAAGCCACCTAATGCCTGAGGTCCTAAGAATACACCTACTAAGATAGGGGCAAGAACTGGCAGCATCGAAGGTACAACCATTTCTTTAATAGCTGCTGTGGTTAAAAGATCCACTGCTTTTTCATAATCAGGTTTGCCTTTACCAGTCATAATACCTTTAATGGTTCTGAATTGACGTCGTACTTCTTCAACTACTGAAGCAGCTGCGCGACCCACAGCTTCCATTGCCATTGCTGCGAATAAGAATGGAATTAAGCCACCAAGAAATAAACCAATAATAACCATTGGTTCAGTTAAATCAAATGAATGGATGAGGTTGTAATGCTCTAGTTTATGAGTATAGTCAGCGAACAATACTAAAGCTGCAAGCCCTGCTGAACCAATCGCATAACCTTTAGTTACAGCTTTTGTTGTATTACCTACTGCATCTAATGGATCAGTAATATCGCGCACTTTTTGTGGAAGACCTGACATTTCTGCAATACCACCTGCGTTATCTGTGATTGGACCATAAGCATCGAGTGCAACAATAATACCTGCCATACTAAGCATTGAAGTTGCTGCAGTAGCGATACCATAAAGTCCCGCAAAATGATATGAAGTGAAGATCGCTAAGCATACTGATAACACTGGAAGTGCTGTTGATTTCATTGAGACACCAATACCTGCAATTATGTTTGTTGCATGGCCTGTTTCTGATGCTTTAGCTATATGTTGAACAGGTTTATATTCAGTTCCTGTGTAATATTCAGTAATTAAGACTAACAGACCAGTTAATACTAAACCAACCACTGCTGAATAAAATAAGGCCTGTGCTGAAATGGCTTCATTTTCAATTATGATTCCTTGTGGAAACATATTGTGACTCACAAAGTAAAATGCCGTCGCAGATAAAATACCTGCAATTGCAAGGCCTTTATAAAGAGCTGGCATAACATTAGTCATTTTTGGTGTTGCTTTTACAAATAAACAACCAATAATTGAAGCGACAATAGATACCGCACCAAGCATTAATGGATATAGAATGCCGTTGACGTCAGATATCAAGAGCGCCCCAAGTACCATTGTTGCAATGATCGTTACTGCGTAAGTTTCAAAGAGGTCAGCCGCCATTCCTGCACAGTCACCTACATTGTCACCTACATTATCTGCAATTACAGCAGGATTGCGTGGATCATCTTCTGGAATTCCTGCCTCGACTTTACCTACTAAGTCTGCACCCACATCGGCCCCTTTAGTAAAAATACCACCGCCTAATCGAGCAAAAATAGAAATCAAAGAAGAGCCAAAAGCTAAACCAATTAGAGGATTAAGTGCTTCACTTGTGTTGATTGAAGCACCGCCTAGATATTCAAAAAATCCAGCCACACCTAGAAGACCTAGACCAACTACAAGCATGCCTGTTATTGCACCACCCTTAAATGCCACATCAAAAGCCTGAGGTAATCCTTTGGTTGCTGCTTGAGCTGTTCGGACATTGGCACGAACAGAAACGTTCATTCCAATAAATCCACACAGGCCTGATAATACGGCACCTATGACAAAGCCGATGGCCGTATCTGTGTCGATAAAGTAGCCAATCAGCACTGCTAAAATAATTCCAACAATAGTAATTGTTTTGTATTGACGAGCAAGGTAAGCTGATGCCCCTTTTTGAATAGCTCCTGCAATATTTTTCATTTTAGTGTTGCCTGCAGGTAAATTGATAATCCATTTTGACATGATTGCGCCATATAGCACTGCAAGAATTGCTGCACCAAGTGCGATATTAATTATTGACATTACATTCCTCCACTGTTGGTTTTTAGTTTGGGTCTTGTAGATCTAAAAAAATAAAAGGGAAATTATCACATTTTTTATCACAACTCACAATCTAATTTATTAAATAACCGATTTATATCAATATATTCGTTAATTAAGTAGCATTAATAAGCCAATAGTGATTAATAACAGAGAGAATAGTTTTTTAATGGTTTGGTCGGGAATTTTTAAAAGCCAATCTGCTGAGAGTTTGACAAAAATAAGGCTGGGGAAAGTCAAGAATAAAATAGCAGGGAGATAGATAAATCCCAACATAGGTTGTTCTAAATCTTGCTTGCCGAAAGAGGCGATAAAAAGACCTAAGGTGGCACTTAGCCCGATAAAAAGACCCAAGCTACTTGAGGTGCCTACAGCTAATTTTGGAGGTATATTTTTTTTTATTAAATAAGGAACAAATAATGTCCCGCCACCAATACCGACTAATCCAGAGATTATAGAGAACCCGAAACCAATTGTATTGGACCAAAATAAATTAGGTATATTAGATTGATTAAATGAAGGTTGATGTTCATATATTTTAAAGGCGACAATAAATGTATAAATAATAAAGCAGTATTTAATCCAAGTGGTTGGAATGTAGTTAATAGTGAGCCCAATTGTTAACGCGCCGATAATAACACCCCCAATAAATTTTTTGAAAACTTGCCAATTAATATTATTATTTTTAGCATGGGTGAAAGTAGCCATAGCACCACTTAAGACGATGGAAGCTAGGGAGGTGCTAATGCCAATAATGATAGCTTCATCAAAGGATATTTGTTTCAAGAATATGAGAGAATAAGTGACAATAGGCACAATAATTAATCCGCCGCCAATACCAAAAAGCCCTGCAATAGATCCTACAAAAAAACCGGAAAAAATAAAAATTATAATTTCTGTCATGATTTGGTTTTAAATAAATCTTTC
>JBBWVM010000030.1:0-16473 GCA_050256215.1 Methylophilaceae bacterium | reverse complement strand
AAAGCGTTTCCAGCACCCAATTCAAGAACTTGAGCTGAAGATGCTAAAACAATTTTATTAAACACACTTAAAAAAGTTTCAGCAAAAATGTCTGAAATCATTGGGGCTGTTATAAAGTCACCACCAATTCCAAACTTTTCTTGATTCCCTGTGTAATAGCCAAACTCAGCATGATACAAAACTATATCCATAAACTTAGAAAAAGAAATTAGGCCATTATCATTTTTAATTTCTTTTTTAAGACTAGTAAATAACAACTGACTTTTTGAGGATTCTAATTTAGTTGGTAATGGTAAATTAATCATATGAATAGATTATAATGGGCTCGTCCAAAAAAAATACATATAAAAATGAAAAGTAAAAAACAAGTTGCCTTGATCACGGGAGGAGCAAAAAGAATAGGTGCGTCAATATGCAAACGCCTCCATGGTGCTGATATTGATTTAATCATTCATTATCGAAATTCAGAAAATGAAGCACAAGCCTTAAAAAAAGAATTGAATGATTTAAGAAAAAACTCTGCAACTATAATTCAAGCTGACCTATGCAATCAAAATACATACCAAACAATTATTTCGGAATGCATCAATATTTATGGACAAATTAACTACTTAGTTAATAATGCATCAAGCTACTATCCTACCAAATTAGGATCAATCAACGAATCAAACTGGAACGATCTTATGACAAGTAACTTAAAAGCGCCACTTTTTCTTTGTCAATCAGCCGCTCCATATCTACAAAAAACAAAAGGGGCCATTATTAATATCACTGATGTCCATATACAAAAACCAAAAAAAAATTATGTTGTTTATTCTATTGCCAAAGCTGGATTAGAAACTCTTACAAAATCCTTAGCTTATGAGCTTGGACCAGATATTAGAGTTAATGCAGTTGCCCCAGGGCCAGTTCTATGGTCTGAATATTCCCAAGAATTTGATGAAGCTTATCGAGAAAAAGTCATTTCACAAACTTTGCTTAAGAGAATTGGTGAATCTGATGATGTAGCAAAAGCAGTTGAATTTTTATTATTGAACGCCCCTTTTATTACAGGACAAATTCTTAACGTTGATGGTGGGAGATCTTTCACATAATGATTAAAAACATATCATCCGCTAACCAATCGAATAATTTTTTAAAATTAAAAAAGAAACTGATTAGCCAGACTGGGAAAGCAATAATGCATTACAACATGATCGAAGATGGCGATCGTATCATGGTTTGTATTAGTGGAGGAAAGGATTCCTATACATTATTAATGATGCTCATAGCTCTTCAAAAAAGAGCGCCCATCAACTTTGAAATTATAGCGATGAATCTTGATCAAAAACAACCTGGGTTCCCTGCTGAGATACTTCCAAATTTTTTTCAAAAAAACAATATTCCTTACAAAATCGTAAATGAAGATACTTTTTCCATAGTAAAATCAAAAATACCAGAAGGAAAAACTACTTGCTCATTATGTTCAAGACTACGAAGGGGAATTATCTACAAAACAGCAAAGGACTTAAAAGCAAATAAAATTGCTTTGGGACATCATAAAAATGACATAGTAGAAACATTCTTTTTAAATTTATTTTTTGGTTCTAAACTAAAATCAATGCCACCAAAATTACTCTCTGATGATAAAGAAAATATTGTAATACGACCATTAGCTTTTTGCGAAGAAAAAGACATAGTTAATTATGCGAAAGTAATGGAATTTCCTATCATACCTTGCAATCTCTGTGGCTCACAAAAAAATCTCCAGAGAGTTAAAATTAAGAAAATGATAGAAGATTGGGAAAAAGAGCAGCCAGGAAGAATGAATAACATTTTTGGTGGGCTATCAAACGTCGAAATTTCACATTTGGCAGATCCATCAATATTTAACTTTGAATCTTTAGTTACCAATAATAAAGAAAAATATACAAAAAAAACACAGCATAAAATTAATCTCGAAAAGAAATTATTCGCGTCTTATAGTTAAAAATTTCTCCATTTATGGTTATTTAAATATAAATAAACTTGAATAGTTATATTTTTATATCTATGATTCATAATTTTCAACATTACCAAACTACAAATTATGGTCAAATTACTTATCGTTGAGTCTCCCTCTAAAGCCAAAACTCTCAATAAATACCTTGGGAGTGAATATCAAGTGCTTGCATCATACGGCCATATCAGAAATCTATTACCAAAATCAAAAGGAATTGATACAGATAGCTTTGAAATGAAATATGAAGTTATTGATAGAAATAAAAAACATATTGAAGCGATAATAAAAGCTGTAAAGCATTCAGATGAAATTTTATTAGCAACTGATCCAGATCGCGAAGGCGAGGCAATTGCTTGGCATTTAAAAGAAATATTAAATGAAAAAAAATTAATTAAGAATAAAAAAGTTAAACGAGTTATTTTTCAAGAAATCACCAAATCTGCGATTATTGAAGCCATCCAGACTCCAAGAGATATATCTCAAGCACTAGTAAATGCACAGCAAGCAAGACAGGCGCTTGATTACTTAATAGGATTCAATCTCTCACCTTTATTATGGACAAAGATTAGATACGGGCTCTCTGCCGGGCGCGTACAAAGCCCTGCATTAAGATTAATTGCGGAACGTGAACAAGAAATAGAAACATTTAAGAGTCAAGAATATTGGACAATACATTTAGACACAGCAAAAGAAAACACAAAATTTTCTGCAAAATTAAATACTTTAAATAATAAAAAAGTTGAACAGTTCACCATTACAAATCAAAGTGAAGAAGAAAGAATAGTAGGGGAGCTTATTTGAAAAAGCTCAGGAAAAGCTAGAGTCTCTAGAGTTGATAAAAAGCAACGCACAAGAAAACCTTCATCTCCATTTACAACATCAACATTACAACAAGAATCTGTTCGAAAACTAGGATATACAACAAAAAGAACAATGATCTTAGCCCAACAGCTTTATGAAGGAATTGATACAGGCAAAGAAACAGTAGGCTTAATTACCTATATGAGAACCGACTCAATGACTTTGTCCAATGAAGCCATCCAACAAATAAGAAGTTATCTGAAGAATAATTATGAATCTGGGTATTTGCCTGCAAAAGCCATTGGATACAAAACTAAATCTAAAAATGCACAAGAAGCACATGAAGCTATACGACCAACTGATATCAACAGAACACCTTCTAGCTTAAAATCCAGTCTAAGTAATGAGCAATACAAACTTTATGAAATTATTTGGAAAAGAACACTTGCTTGTCAAATGACATCAGCTATTTTTGATACAGTTAGTATTGATCTAGGAATTGGGTCAGAAGGTAATATTTTTAGGGCAACAGGACAAACAATTAAATTTCCTGGATTTATGTCAGTTTATATGGAAGACCAAGACGACAATGGTAAAAATAATGTTAGCGCTAGATTACCCGTTCTTGAGGTTGGTGATAATCTGAGTATAGATAAAATATTTGGCACACAACATTTCACTGAACCACCTCCTAGATACACAGAAGCAAGTCTCGTCAAAACACTAGAAGAATATGGAATAGGTAGGCCATCAACGTACTCAAGTATTATTTCTACATTACAAGATAGAGAGTATGTTTCACTTGAAAAGAAAAGATTTTCCCCAACTGATGTAGGTAAGGTGGTAAATAATTTTTTAACGGAACATTTTACTGATTATGTAGATTATGATTTCACAGCAAATCTAGAATCCCAATTAGATGAAATTGCTGCTAACAATAAAGATTGGCTATCCGTCTTAAAAAACTTTTGGGTAGATTTTATTAAACAAATAAAAGAAAAAAGTGATTTAGATAGATCAAAAATAACACAAAAAACAATTGGGGAAAATTGCCCAAAATGTAGTAAACCACTATTATCTAAACTAGGTCGACGAGGTAATTTTATTGCTTGTTCAAACTATCCGGATTGTAATTTCACTCGTAGTACAAATGGTGATTTACCACAAGAACCCAAAGTAATCGCCAAAGATAAAGCAACAAACAAAGATGTCTTGCTGTTGATTGGCCCATACGGGCCCTATCTTCAACTAGGAATACAAGAAGAAGGAGTAAAATTAAAACCCAAAAGAATTACAATCCCTCCTGAAATATCTTTAGCTGATTTAGATGAAGCTATGGCCTTAAAATTAATTTCACTCCCGAGAGATTTAGGTATACACCCTGATACCGGGAAGAAAATAATAGCAAATATCGGTCGTTTTGGCCCCTATGTTAATCATAATGGTAAATTTAAATCGATCCCAAAATCTGAAAATATATTTGATATTACACATGAAATAGCTGTCGAGCTGTTAAAACCAATCAGAAAAATTGGCGAGGATCAGGATAAAAAAACTTCGGTTGATATTTACAAAGGAAGGTTTGGTTTTTATATCCAAAGAGGATTAACAAAAGTAAATATTGCAAAAGATGCAAATATTGAATTAATTAGCCTTGAAAAAGCAATGGAAATGCTAACAAAAAAAGAAACGGAAGAGCAAAACAAGAAAAAAAAGACTAAGAAGAAAGTAACTAAACAGGCGAAGTAACTAAGAAACTTTCTGCTATTTTATTTTCGGTTAAAAATGTTTTTTCCATCCATTTTCTAATTCTTTTTGCATCAGCTATTCGAGTGTATTTCCCATAAGAATTTAATAAAACCATGATTATAGGCTGCCCACTAATATTAGTTTGCATTACGAGACACCTTCCAGCCTCTCTAATAAATCCCGTCTTTGATAGACCGATGTCCCAGATACCTTTTCTAACTAAGCTATTGGTGTTCATAAAACCTATTGTTTGTCTCTTTCTACCAACCCTAACTTTTCCTGATGCTGTAGTTGTCATTTTTCGTATAAGAGGGTACTGATAAGCAGCACTTACCATCCTAACCAAATCTCTAGCTGTAGAAATGTTTCTTTTATCTAGTCCTGTTGGATCTTTAAATTTGCTATTATGCATACCTAATTGAAGAGCCTTTACATTCATTGCCCTTATAAAACCTTTTTTTCCTGAATGATAAGATCGACTTAATGCTGACGCTGCTCGATTATCGGAAGACATAAGAGCAATCTTTAAAAGCTCAATGCGTGAAAGCTTTGTGCCTATCGTAAGTCGTGATCCTGTCCCTTTAAGTTTATCAATATCTGATTTTGAAATTCTAATCTTTTTATTTAGATCTAGGCCTGAATCTATAATAACCATTGCTGTCATCAATTTGGTTAGGGATGCGATAGAGCCTTTAGAGTACGCATTTTTTTGGTATATCACTTCTCCACTTTCTTGATTCACTACCATTACCTTTAAAGAGCGAACCTTTAAGATAGAAGATTTTTTGGCGTATACAGCAGGAAGGTCTAGTGCAAATGATTCATTAGCAAAAACTGAACCGACAGAATAAAGATAAAATATAGTAAATGATAAAAGAACATTAAAAAATCGAACCATTAAACCTAATTCCTCATATAAATTTCCTAAAGATCATATACAATTTAATCTAGATTGTCACTTAAGATATCCAATAACTTAATTTAGCGAGAAATTAATGAATTACAAAGATGATTTTTTATATACAAAAGAACATATCTGGGTTAAATCAAAAGAGGAATACTACCTTCTAGGTATTACTTTTTTTGCACAAGATTTATTAGGAGATATCGTATTTTTAGACCTAAAAAATGGTACAAAATTTTCTAAAGGCACATCATTAGGAAGTATAGAATCCGTTAAAACCGCCTCCGATATTATTGCACCAGCCGATGGTGAAATTATTCTTATTAATCCTGATGCTGAGAAATCACCAGAAAAAATTAATGATGATCCCCATGCCACCTGGATTTGTCAGATTAAACTCTCAACCGAAATAAATACTAAAGATTATTTATCAAAGGAACAATATCTTAATTTAATTAATAACTAATCTTATTGACATCAATATGTTCAATATCATAACCACAATCCTTAAAGAATTTATATCTCACTCTTGCTTGTTCTTTTTCGTAATTATCTGTAGAAACAATTTCAATTAACTTTAAATACCTATTAAATCCATTAATTAATACATTCGAATAATTTATAATTGTGTCATCCATGTAGTCAATTTTATTATTACTTAAACTTATTAAATGAAGCCCATCCGAATCATTAAGCAAATGAGGCATAAATATTAACTCATCACCCCATATTTCTTCGGTCAACTTATTCAGTCCGATAACATCACTACAAAAAACTAAAGTCCGTTTTTTTTGTTTTAATCTTTGATTAATAATATTTTGAAGCAATCTAAATCGATTGGTCACATTAAAAAAGAATTGAATTTTCGTCAAAGAATTACTTAGTTACACGCTGAATTAAGTATTGGCTTAACAGATTAACCGGCCTTCCAGTCGCACCTTTTTCTTTTCCAGACTTCCAAGCCGTGCCTGCGATATCCAGATGAGCCCAGTTATATTTTTTAGCAAATCTCGACAAGAAACAAGCTGCAGTAATGCTACCTCCAGCTCGACCTCCAATATTAGCCATATCAGCAAAATTACTATTCAATTGAGATTGGTACTCATCCCATAAAGGCATTTGCCAAACTAAATCAAGTGACTTTGATCCAGCTGCTAACAATTCTTTTGCTAAAGGATCATAATTACTAAAAACAGCAGACGTATGATGTCCAAGAGCAATTACGCACGCTCCAGTAAGTGTAGCAATATCTATAACAACCTCTGGATTATATCTTTCTGAGTAAGTAAGAGCATCACACAATATTAATCTTCCTTCTGCATCCGTATTCAGAACTTCAATTGTTTGGCCGGACATACTTGTCACAATATCACCTGGCTTTAATGCTATTCCGTCAGGAAGATTTTCACAAGCGGGAACAATACTCACAATATTTAAAGGCAAATTAAGTGACCCAACAGTTTTCATAACACCCAAGACTGCTGCAGCCCCACACATATCATATTTCATTTCATCCATATCCGAAGATGGCTTTATTGAAATTCCCCCAGCATCAAATGTAACTCCTTTACCCACTAACACAATTGGTTTCTGGCTTTTAGGTCCTTTTTTGTATTCAAGAATAATAAATTTTGGTGCCTCTCTACTTCCCTTAGCTACAGATAAAAATGAACCCATTTTAAGCTTTTCAATTTTTTTTTGATCCAAAACCTTAGCTTGCATTTTATATTCACGTGCAAGTTTTTTTGCTTGGTTGGCTAAATAACTTGGTGTACAAATATTAGGCGGTAAGTTTCCTAAGTCTTTCGTAAAATTTGCTCCGTCAGCAATAGCTAAACCATGCTTAATTCCCAGTCTTATATCTACAATATTTAGCTTCTCACCTTGAAGGAAAACCTGATAATTAACAGACTTCTCTTTCGGAGAGGTTTTTAAAGAATTTATAGAATAATTAGTATCAACTATTGCTCTTACAAGAAGCTCACTGACTATATAATCATCAATCTGATTATTTATAAATTGACTCACCGGAATTAAAATAGTTTTAAAATTAATTAATTTCAAATTCTTAGTAAGGTTGACTATGCACTTAAAAAATTCTTTAGCGTTTAATTTTGATCGACTCCCTACCCTTAAAAGCATTATCCGAGAAAATTGATCGCCTGAATGAACCATCATAATTTCACCAATTTTTTCCGAAAGATCTCCTATCTCCAGAATATTTTTTAACTGTACTAACAATTTTTTATCTAAATAGTTAGCATTAATAATTTGATTTTTATCATCAATTGCCAATGTGATAATATCGGCTGATATGTTAATAATTAAATCTGATTTAAATTGAAATTTCATCTAATATCCTTAATAAAGAGGGCTAAAATTTAAGCGCATGTTATATAAAAAAACCTTAACAAAGGAATTATTTTATACTTCTTTATCAACTATTCTTATTCTTTCTGGAGTAGTTGTAGCTCAAAGAGCTGTATATGCATTTCGTCTTGCTGCCAAAGGCATTATACCTAATGATACGATAGGCACGATCTTAGTTTTTAATTTACTCAAACATTTACCCTTATTGCTATCGCTAACATTATTTTTAACTATACTGATGACTTTAAGTCGATGGTATAAAGACAGCGAGATGACTATATGGTTTACTTCTGGCTTAGGGCTCCCTCGCTTAATAAAGCCAATAATCTCATTCTGTTTGCCAACTATTCTACTAATTGGGTATCTTTCTTTTTTTATAAGTCCGTGGGCGGTCCAAAAAGTAGAAGAATATAAAAATGGTCTAAAAGCTCGCGATGAATTCACGACTCTCAGCCCTGGGGTTTTTAAAGAATCTAAATCTAAAAATAGAATTTTTTACATTGAAGGGTTTAGCGAGCTTGGTAATACAGTCAATAATATTTTCGTTCAATCAATACAAAATGGAAAGTTAGGGGTGATAGTCTCTAATCAGGGGGTTAGAGCCGTAAATGAAAAGGGCGATGATTATATTATCATGCAAGAAGGTACGCGCTATGAGGGTGAGTATGAAACACAAGAATTTTCTACAACACACTTCAAAGAATATGGAATTCTTTTAGAAAAAAATACTCCAACAATGTCTTCTGTGGGAGCGAAAGTAGGTAAAATTGAAGCCAAAACAACGCTAGAACTCATCACCACCCAAGAAGACAGTACTAAAAATAGTTACCAGGCCGAACTATTTTGGAGGCTATCGCTACCTCTCTCATCATTATTCTTAGTGATCATGGCAATTCCTCTAAGTTTTAATAATCCAAGAGCTGGTCGATCTGCAAATATCATTATTGCTGTATTAATTTTTGTAATTTACAACAATATAATTGGCATTTCGAATAGCTTTATTGCCATTGGTCAAATTAATTTTTGGTTAGGGTTTTGCCTAGTACATTTTATATTTGGAACAATAAGTATTTACCTCACCTACAGAAGATCTCTAAACCTCCCTTTACTCTCTAACAATTTTTTTAAAAAGACATGAATCACCTAACAAGATATTTAAACAAGGAATTCTTTCTTGGCATTACAATGGTATTATTTGGAGCAGTAGCTCTCTTTACATTTTTTGATTTTATACAAGAAATAGCTAATTTAGGAAAAGGTCAATATAGCTTAATTCAAGTAATTATTTTTGTGATCTTAAGCATCCCTGGTCATATATATGAATTGATTCCTATGGCCGTACTAATTGGATCGATGTATACCGTCGGACAACTCTCATACAATTCTGAATTTACAGTAATTAGATCGAGTGGCATGTCAATCAAAAAAATATCTGCCTCTCTGATTTTTGTAGGTCTATTTTTTTGTTTAGTTACTTTTATCATAGGTGATTTCATAACCCCAGGAAGTGAGAAAAATGCGCAGCAAATTAAAATAAGCTCTATGAATACAAGCGTTAGTACAGAGTTTAAGTCTGGGTTTTGGATAAAGGACGGGGACAATTTTGTTAACATTGAGAATGTTCTGCCCGACGCAACATTACAAGATATTCACATATATGAATTTGATAAACAATTTTCACTTAGAACTATTATTAATGCCAAAAATGGTAAATTTGAAAATAATCAGTGGAAATTAAATAAAATTTCATTAACCACCTTTAAAAAAAATAAAATTACCACCGAAAAAATTGAAAATGGGAATTGGGACTCACTTATTCGTCCCGAAATGATGGATGTCTTGATCATATCTCCCGATAAAATGTCAACATTAAACTTAGTCAAATTTATTAACTATCTTAAAAATAATAATCAAAAAGTAACGCGCTATGAAATTGCATTATGGGAAAAAATAATACATCCAATTATGCCAATAATTATGATTATATTTGCAATTCCGTTTGGTTTCTTGCAAGAAAGATCAGGTGGGAAATATTTCAAAATGTTTATTGGGATAATCATTGGGATTGCCTATCAAATAATCAACACGATGACTCGCCACTTAGGACTTTTAAATGACTGGCCCCCTTTTTTAAGCTCTCTAGTCCCTTCCTTAATTTTTTTAAGTATAGGTATTTATTTAATATCTAAATTTGAACATGTATAATTTCAGATCTTAAAATCTCATTATGTAAATAGTGATTTTTTTATTGATCATTTATGTTAAAACTAGAAATAAATAACCTAAATAGAAAGTTCCATTTAATATTAAATGCCAAATTTTTATAGAAGAATTATAGGCCAAATATCTAAGCCAGCATGCTCCTAAAAACGTTGCTACAAATAAAAATAACAATCCATCTTGCCTGTCCCAGGGAGTTAACATAATGCCTATGCCAGGCAGAATTGTTCCTTGGAAAACCATTGCTCCAGTAATATTACCAAAAGCCAAAGTATCCCTTCCCCTTCTAACCCAGAGAACACTATTAATCTTTTCTGGTAATTCTGTTGCAATAGGTACAATTAATATTGATAAAAGTAAAACTGAGACCCCTAACATATTAGATACAATTTCAATGTTATAAATAAAGCCTCTTGCCCCAATAACAATCAACCCCAAACCAACCATCAGTTGCACTACAATCGTTATTTTATTATCGGAAAATCCCAATCTTGTAATAAACATAGGGCGGTCTGCTTCAGTTACATGCCCTTTATCTACCAAGCCACTTGATGCCCTAATTGTTTGTAATATGTAAAAAAAATAAATTAAGATTAAGGAGATGCCAATAAAATATTTTACAAAATCAGATTTCTCTGGAATACACATAGCCAGACCTGCAATGAGAAAAGCGACAATAAAATAATTTAAATCCCTTTTTAGTCCTGAAAGTTCTGGAGATAAAGAGCCTTTAATCCCCCTCTTCATAAAAGCTGCAACACCCATTATAAAAATTGCTAATGTGCTAAGCATTAATGGTGCCCCTAAAATAGCTCCAACACCAATATCATGCCTTACAGCTATATTCTGTGAAGAAAATAATAATGCAATAAGTGGTATAGAAGTTTCTGGGAGTGCTGTACCTACAGCAGCAAATATTGACCCTGTGACCCCTTCAGAAATTTTTAACCTTTGTCCCAAGTGCTCTAAAGCATTAGTAAAAATTTCTGCCGCAACCAGAATAATGACTAACATGATGCATAAATTTACAAAAACCATTAGACTTTCCATTCAAATTAACTTTCAATAATTATAAGTGATTTCAATGGGCTCATTAAAAAAGTTATTCAATATAAAGCCTGATGGCTTTATTGATAAGGTGAAACAAATTTATTCTCCAAATCAGGACGAACGCCCGCACAATATAAAAGTTACTATGATCGTAATCCACAATATTAGCTTGCCCCCGAATAAATTTGGAGGAAATAATATTGAAAAATTTTTCTCTAATAAACTTAATATTAATGAAGACCCTTACTTCGCTACAATTAAAAATAGTAAAGTATCATCTCACTTCCTTATTAAAAGAAATGGAGGATTAGTTCAATTTGTGTCATGCCACAAAAGAGCATGGCATGCAGGAGAGTCTATTTGGGGCGACAAAAAAAATTGTAACGATTTTTCTATTGGGATTGAACTTGAAGGATCCGATTTTATAAAATTTGATTCTATACAATATACGAAACTAATAAACCTAATAAAATGTTTATATAAAAATTATCCTATTACTGAAATTTTGGGACATAACCAAATTTCTCCTAAAAGAAAAACTGATCCAGGGCCTTTCTTTGATTGGAGTTTAATTAGATCTGAAAAATTTGATGGAAAATAATTATAAATTTTATTTAACCTTCCTAATGATCTTTTTATTACTGAGTGATTATGGAGAAAAAGAAATTAATTTTTAATTAATTTTTGAACAATTAATGTTCCAACTAAATCACCTTCAACGTTGATAGTTGTTCTAAATGTATCTAATAATCGATCCATAGGAAGTAGGATTGCTAGCGCCTCCAAAGGAAGCCCTAGGACCTGAAGGACCATCGCCATGGTAACCATTCCAGCGCTTGGAATTCCAGGAGCACCAATAGATGCAACCATTGCTGTAAAAAATAAAATCAATTGTTGCACTAAAGTTAAATCCATACCTATTAAATTAGCAATAAATAATGCGGCTGCGGCTTCATACAATGCAGTACCATCCATATTCATGGTGGCGCCTAAAGGAAGTACAAAATTTGACACTTCTTTTGGAGCTTTAAAATTATCATTCGCAACACTCAATGTAAGAGGTAATGTAGCTGTACTTGAGCTAGTTGCAAATGCTGTAATAAAAGCTACACGCCCTTCTTTCCATAAACGAACTGGGGAGATTTTTGTCATCAAAAATAATATGGTTGGCAAAATAATGCCACCATGAATCAGAATAACTAAAATCACTACAAATATAAATATACTCAACTCAGTAAATAAATTAGCACTTTGACTAACCACCATATTTGTTAAAAGAGAAAATATACCAATAGGTGCAACAAACATAATCCAATGTACAACCTTAAAAATCATTTCGTAAAGACTCTCAAAAACTTTTTTTCCTGCTTGTAATTTTTCATTACGGTCATTAAAGGCAATACCTATTAGAATTGAAAAAATAATTAAAGGCAAAATGTTCCCAGAGGAAAGGGAATGAAATGGGTTCTCAAATAATCCTAAAATAAATTGCTTCAAGAAATCTTTAATGGTTAATATTTCTGAAATTGGAGTCACACTTAATTGCCATGCATCAATATTCATTCCTATGCCAGGTTTAAAAAAATTCATAGCAATCATGGCGACCAAAATAGCTATACACATAGTAATCAAAAAATAACTGAGGGTGGCCTTCCAAATAATCCCGGACTTCTTGCTATTTCCAAGATTAGATATGCCTACCACAATTGAAAAAAATACGAGAGGTACTAAAATCATTTTTAATGATTTAATAAATAATTGCCCTAGCAATCCTGTCACTTCTATGACTGTTTGAAAAAAAATAAAATCAGGAAATGCCTTTATAAGCAAACCAAGTAATATGCCTGAAATAGCTGCGATAAAAATAGATCGATTAATATTCTTCATTTATTCTACCCTCTTAAATAATGCCCCAAAAAACCCATCTGTATTATTTTGGTATGGATTTAACTTCAAATATTGATCATGACCCACTGTAATCCCATATTTGGACAAAATTGTATTTGGCAAAATGAGTTTAAAATTTGGATAATTGATTAAAAATTGGTTTATCTGTTCTTCATTTTCCTCGTTAAGTAAACTGCATGTAGCATAAACTAAATAACCACCTATTTTACATAGCTGAGCTGCTGAGTTAAGAATGGCTTTTTGCTTAGACATAAGTTCAAACAGAGAAGTTTCAGTTTGCCTCCATTTTAAATCTGGATTTCTTCTTAATGTTCCTAGCCCTGTACATGGAGCATCAATTAAAACTCGGTCAAATTTACCTTTAAGTCTTTTTATTTTAAGATCATTTTCATTAGCTATTCTTTGCATCATGATATTAGAACCACCGGACCTTTTTAGTCTTTGTTTTAAATTAGCCAATCTTCTATCTGAAATATCAAAAGCATAGATGCGCCCTGTATTTTTCATTAGAGCTGATATTGCAAGCGTTTTACCGCCCGCTCCCGCACAGAAATCAGCAACCATTTGCCCTCGACCCGGAGCTAGCAAAAAAGATAATATTTGACTGCCTTCATCTTGTACCTCAATATTTCCATTCAAAAATAATGGGTGTCTATGAATGGCGGTACCTCTTGGCAAAGATATGCCTATTGGGGATATTTTCGTTTCCAAAATATTTTTGGCTAATTGAGGAAAAGACTCTCTTAATTCATCTAATATCTCTACAACAGATTTATCTTTTAATGTATTAACTCGAAGATTGAATGTTGCTGGAATAAGTAAGCTTTTAGCTAACTTAATGGCATTATCTTCACCAAGTTGGTTGAGTAACCTAACCCATAACCAATCAGGCACACTTAACTTTGTTGCCCAATCTTCAATAACAATTTTTTTTGATTTAATTTCTTTCAGCCACAACTCCTCACTCTCACTAAGAATAGATCTAATTTCTCGAATACTTTTTCCTAAAACTTTTATCAAATAAATTAAAATCAGTTTATGAGGGACATCATCATCCGCTATTTTATTTAAGTATCTTTTATTTCTAATAACACCATAAAATAATTCAGCAATATGAGAGCGATCATGGCTACCTAAATTCTTATTTTTTTTAAAAAAATAACTTAATATAAAATCTGCGGGCTTTTTATTTAAAAAACTTTCACTTAATACTTCAACGCAATTACTAATAATTAATTTATTCACCATTTTCCTTATTTATTCTTAATATCTATTTCTACATAAATTTAATGCTTTAAAGATAAGCTAGTTTTGACTAAAACCGCATCAACCAAAAATCCTAATTTCGTTTTTATCCGTATTTTTATAGGTATACGATACAGTGATTTTGAAAGCCATATAAAATGAGTAGAATTTTTCTTATTGACTATATTCCCTTCATACGCCTCTACTGTAAAAGATTTAGATCCAATTCTTATAATTTCATTTTTTAATTTTTTATATTTAAACTCTTTTATTTTTTTCCCCGTTACGACATTAAAATCATAACGCTTCTTATTCTTTTCAAAATTAAACTGCAAAAGAAGAGAGGCAAGATCTATAGGCTCGATAGTGTACTTTTTCTCAGATAAATTATTTTTATAATTAATAATAATTTTTTTATTTTGTCGATCAAAAGCTACCAAAATATTTTTTTTAGGATTTCTAAAATTTTTGGCTTCAAAATTATTTGGTACGAAACCTTTTGAATTTATAATCCCATCACTTTTAATTTCTTTATCTCCAAATAATTTTAATATACCCCCTGTGCTAATTGAAGTTCTTAGATAATATTTATTTTGTTTTTGAGAAAAAATAATAATTACTTTTCCGGTATTTAAACCTGCTTGATATAATTGGTATTGTAAGAAAAATTTATTAGGTAACTCTTTTGCCGCCCAAGCTGATTCGGTAATAAAAAAAATACCAAAAAATAGACTAAATAATTTGCACTTGGTGCTCATTGCCTTGTCTATTTTTTACACTTCCTAATTTAAAAACTTTCTCGCCACAATCCGTTAAAATTTTCATGGCTTTACTCTGATCCTCTGAATTTAATATCAAAACCATACCTATTCCACAATTAAATGTTTTATATAGCTCTTCATTATTTAAATTAGCCTTATTTTTAAGCCAATTAAATAATAAAGGTATTTCCCAGTTCTCTTGGTAAATTTCTGCAACTAAATTTTTAGGTAACACACGAGGAATATTTCCAGTAATCCCTCCTCCTGTAATATGTGCCATCGCATGAACTTCAATATTTTTTAATAATTCTAAAATGGACTTTACATAAATTCTTGTGGGAATCATAAGCATGTCTTCTAATGTCATATCATCAATCTTATTTGACAATTGCTCTTTTGAATCTTTAATAATTTTTCTAATAAGAGAATACCCATTAGAATGAGCTCCAGATGATCCTATTCCTATTATGACATCTCCATTTGAGACCTTAGTTCCATCTATAATATTAACTTTCTCAACGGCCCCCACACAAAACCCAGCAAGGTCATATTCATTTTTAGGGTACATACCTGGCATCTCTGCTGTTTCACCACCAACTAAAGAACAATTTGACAATAAACACCCATCAGCAATACCCTTAACAACATCAGTTGCTATTTTTACATTTAATTTTCCACAAGCAAAATAGTCTAAAAAAAATAAAGGTTCCGCTCCCTGCACTAAAATATCATTTACACACATAGCTACCAAATCTTGGCCAATAGTTTCATGTCGATTAAGCTCAAATGCTAATTTAAGTTTAGTTCCAACACCATCTGTACCAGAAACCAAAACAGGACTTTTAAATTTATCAGGAATTTCAAATAATGATCCAAATCCTCCTAACCCTCCTAAAACTCCTTTTCTATTCGTCGCCTTTGCAAATGGTTTTATCTTTTCTACAAATTGATCTCCAGCTTCAATATCAACACCTGCGTCTTTATATGAAGTCGTTATATGATTAAATGAATTTTGAGTCAAATTATTTACCTTCTGAAATAAATATTTACATTACGTATAATATGATTTTAACTGAATTTAACATCAATCAGATATTTCTCAAAATCGGTAAGTTATGGAACAGCTTTTACTCAATATACAACAGCCTGTAAAAAAAACACTAGATAATTTTATAGTAGGGAATAACGATGAATGTTTAGATGCTCTTAGAAGATTTATTAATTCTGATAATTATCATTTTATTTATCTATGGGGTGAAGTAGGATGTGGAAAATCACATCTTGCTGAAGCAATAAAGGCTAATGGGATTTCTATAATTGAAGATATTCAATTAGAAAAAAATGAAAGACAAATTGAAATTTTTAATCACTACAATGAGCTTAAAGCATCCCATGGAAAATTATTAGTTACTGGCTCAAATTCTCCTAATCATATGAATCTTAGGGAGGACTTAGCTAGTCGTTTAATTTGGGGGTTAGTTTAT
>JBBWVM010000029.1:0-2060 GCA_050256215.1 Methylophilaceae bacterium | reverse complement strand
CAACAAAGGTTATTGAGGCTATCTCTAAATCTGCACTCACTGGAAAAATTGGTGATGGCAAGATTTTTGTAATGGCGCTTGATGAAGTTCAACGAATCCGCACCGGTGAAACTGGTGAGGATGCATTATAAAAAAGGGGATAGGCGTGAAAAAATTACTATTAAGATTAGGAGCCGGACTAATTTTAGGGCTATTACCTATCATAGCAAATGCAGATGATTTAAATAGCGGAAATACAGCTTGGATTTTAACATCAACGGCATTGGTATTATTTATGACTTTACCCGGATTGTCATTATTTTACGCAGGATTGGTTAGATCTAAAAATGTGTTAACGGTATTAATGCAATGCTTTTCAATTGCTTGTTTAGTTTCTATCCTTTGGTTATTAGGAGCTTACAGTTTTATTTTTACTGATGGTGGAGTCTTGAATAGCTTCATCGGCGGTACTGAAAAGATTTTAGCACTTGGTATGGGAACAGCTGATTTAAGTGGTGATATTCCAGAGACAGTCTTTTTTATGTTTCAAATGACTTTTGCGATTATTACACCAGCATTAATCATCGGTGGCTTTGCTGAGCGAATGAAATTTTCTAGCATGTTTTGGTTTAGTGGATTATGGCTTATTCTGGTGTATGTTCCAATTTGTCACTGGATTTGGGGTGGTGGCTGGTTAGCTGATATGGGTGTTATGGATTTTGCAGGAGGTATTGTTATTCATGTGAATGCTGGTGTGGCTGCTTTAGTTGCTGCAATCGTTATTGGGCGGCGAACGGGCTTTCCAACAAAAGCGATGCCACCACATAATATGGCTATGGTGGTTACTGGTGCTTGTATGTTATGGGTGGGTTGGTTTGGTTTTAATGCCGGAAGTGCATTAACCGCTAATGGCTCAGCAGGTATGGCAATGTTAGTCACACATATTAGTGCAGCAGCGGCTTCTTTAACCTGGATGTTTTTAGAATGGAAAATACATGGAAAGCCCAGTGTTTTAGGTATTGTGACAGGGATGGTTGCGGGCTTAGGTACGATAACACCCGCATCAGGCTTTGTAGGTCCTGTGGGTGGTTTAGTTATTGGTATTTCAGCTGGTCTTATTTGTTATTATGCAACTCAATATATTAAAACTAAGCTTCAAATTGATGACTCCCTGGATGTCTTTTCGGTGCATGGAATCGGTGGGATTACTGGCACTTTATTGACTGCAGTATTTGCTGCGACCGAAATGGGTGGGCTAGGATTACCTGAAGGCGTAAGTATATTCAGCCAAATAAAAGTACAATTTATTGCTATATTTGTGACAATCGTTTGGAGTGCTTTTTTCACTTACGTGATTTTAAAAATATTAAATAATACATTAGGAATTCGAGTAACTACCGAACAAGAGGAAATAGGTCTTGATGTAGCATTACATGATGAGCACGGTTATAACTAATTATTAAAGATAATTAATTCAAAGGGCGGTGGTATACAAATAACCGCCCTTTTCTTATTTTAGTATGAACTTATTATCTTTCCATTCTCCACTATATTGCACCCCATCAGAGCCAGTCATAGTACCTTGCCCATGTTTTTTATTCTTCTTAAACTCCCCGACATAGTGCGCCCCATCAGGCCAGGTTTCAGTGCCTTGCCCATGACATTTCCCATCCATAAATTCCCCGACATATTGCACTCTATCAGAACCTGTCATAGTGCCTTGCCCATGACATTTCCCATCCATAAATTCCCCGACATAGTGCGCCCCATCAGGAGACGTCATTATCCCATGTCCATTTGGTAAGCCATACTTCAGATCACCATCATATTGAGAACCATCTGGAAAAGTTAATATGCTCATAGTACTAAATTAAACAGTAATAAATAAGAATGAAAGTAGTTTTTTCATAAAGATAGTTTACACCTGAAACTATGCGTCATCAGTGTAAATTAAAATAAGCCAACACAAAGATAATCAAAATAATAACGGTCCATCCAATTCTATCAATATATTTTTTAAGAACAGAATCAATTCTCTTACCAAATAATTTAATCAACAATGCTACTAAATAAAATCTTGA
>JBBWVM010000028.1:0-13862 GCA_050256215.1 Methylophilaceae bacterium | reverse complement strand
CAACAAAGGTTATTGAGGCTATCTCTAAATCTGCACTCACTGGAAAAATTGGTGATGGCAAGATTTTTGTAATGGCGCTTGATGAAGTTCAACGAATCCGCACCGGTGAAACTGGTGAGGATGCATTATAAAAAAGGGGATGGGCATGAAAAAAATACTTTCAAAGTTTGGCTTATTTAGTTTCTTATTATTAGGCCTAACACAAATAAGCATGGCTGACAGTCATGTAGAAATTCCTGCTATAGATTCTGGCGATACCGCCTGGATGATTGTCGCTACGATCCTTGTGATTGTAATGGCAATTCCTGGACTTGCTTTATTTTATGGTGGCTTAGTTAGATCTAAAAATATACTTTCAGTCTTAATGCAGGTATTCATTACCTTCTCTTTAATGTCTATCTTGTGGGTTCTTTATGGCTACAGCTTGGCATTTACAGATGGTGGAAATATGAATACTTATATCGGGGGTCTAGGTGCTGCATTTTTAAGTGGTATCACAGCTGACTCTGTCTCAGGCACGATTCCTGAATATGTGTTTGTAACTTTCCAATTAACCTTTGCGGCATTAACACCGGCACTTATTGTAGGGGGCTTTGCAGAAAGAATTAAGTTCTCTGGTATGTTGCTATTCTTGACCGGGTGGTTAACCCTTGTTTATCTACCTATATGCCATATGGTATGGGGTGGCGGATTACTTTCTAGCTGGGGGGCAATTGACTTCGCTGGAGGAACTGTCGTTCATATCAATGCAGGTGTTGCAGCTCTTGTGCTGGCTCTATGTCTTGGACCAAGAATCGGGTTCGGTAAAGAAACAATGGCTCCACACAGTATGCCACTAACCATGGTGGGAGCTTCATTATTATGGGCTGGTTGGTTTGGATTCAATGTTGGTAGTGAACTTGCTGCCGACGGGACTGCAAGTCTAGTAATGATTAATACACAAGTTGCTACAGCCGCTGCTGTATTAGGTTGGATTTCTATGGAATGGCTCAAGGGTGGTAAGCCTTCAATGCTAGGTGGGGCATCTGGTGCAATTACAGGGCTTGTTGCAATTACTCCAGCATGTGCAGTAGTTGGTCCTATGGGAGCAATAATCCTTGGATTAGTTGCAAGTATCATTGCTTACTGGGCTTGCACTAGTCTTAAAGCATCATTAGGCTATGATGATTCACTTGATGTCTTTGGTATCCATGGTGTAGGTGGGATTGTTGGTGCATCTGGTTTAGCCATTCTAATGGCCCCTGGTTTTGGTGGGGTGGGTTATGATGAAGGCGTAACTATGGCTAGCCAATTCATGGTTCAACTTCAAACAATTGGATTCACCATCCTCTGGTGTGGTGTGATTAGTTTCGTACTATTTAAAATCGTGGATGCAGTTATTGGTCTACGAGTCACTGCAGAAGATGAAAGAAGCGGTTTAGATACTACTTCTCATGGTGAGACAGCGTACCACTCTTAATTACTCCTCCTGTAATATAGAGTGACCCAAAGGGCCCATGAAAATGGGCCCTTTTTTTATGCATTTTTTCATGAAAATACTTAGTATATTTTAATCAAAAATATAGTGCCTATCTACATATTGCCGTCTATAGTGGTCAAACTGCATTCAAATAAAAAAGAACGCAGAATCTAAAGAAAAAAGAAAGGAAATTACATTATGTGGACAACACCATCAGCAACTGAAATGCGTTTCGGTTTTGAAGTAACAATGTACGTAATGAACAAGTAATTATTACTATGCAGTTTAAAAAGGAACCTATTGGTTCCTTTTTTTATTTGAGCTTAAAGCCTTTGGGTAACATTACCCAGATCCGTCCCGATTGTTTCATAGAGCCCGCTTTATGCCCCGCCTTCATCCCCTGCCCCCAGAAAAAGTCGGCTCTAACACCACCACCAATTGCACCACCTGTATCTTGTGCCATCATTAATTGATTCAAAGGAACTTTTGAATTAGGTTCAGTTGTAGATAAAAATATCGGAGCACCTAGAGGAATAAATTTTCGGTCAATCGCCACTGAACGTTCAGAGGTGATAGGGATGCCCATAGCCCCAATAGGACCAGGCAAACCTTGAGGGAGCTCTCTAAAAAAGACAAAGCTAGGGTTGGTATTTAAAAACATTTGTAATTTTTTCTTATTACGCCTAGCCCAAGCTTTAATACTCTGCATAGAAACTTTGTGTCTTTTAAGTTCCCCCTGTTGAATTAGAGCACGACCCATTGAGCGATATGGATGACCATTTTGGTTAGCGTAACCGACCTGCGTACGAGTCCCATTTTCAAATGCAATAACACCAGAACCCTGTATTTCTAAAAAGAAAGCTTCAACAGAATTTTCTAACCATACCAATTCATTTCCCTGAAGCGGATGCTGCTGTTTAGAGATTTCTTCTCGAGTTAAATATGGAACTAATTTATTCCCTTTAATCCTCCCTCTTAATCTTTTATATTTCAAATCAGGATAAACTTCACTCAAATCTACGGTAATTAAATCATTTGGGGGAGCATAAAGCGGAGTGTGATATTTTTTCGTTTTGGTCCAACTACCCTTAAGCACAGGCTGATAATAGCCGGTAATCAATCCCTCTTCAGAACCATCACCATTCTTAGCCTGAAATAACTCGAAATGCTCTTGAAAATAGTTAATTAATTCATTATTGCTTGGATTTTCCATTGTGATCGCTATCTCACATACCGACCTCCATTCCTCTTTATTAATCAACGTTGCACACCCACGAATCCAGGCAGACCAAGCTAAAATTAAATAATCCTGCTCTAGCCCTTTGTTAATCTCATTCCAATTCACTTTCGATAATAAACTATACGGCTCAATTTCATACTTTTTTACAACATAATCAGTTGCCTGATAATCACAGTCACAAGGTAGTTGCTCATCTATTTGACCACAGCTACTTAAAAATAATAAACTTGATATCAATATTAGATATTGATATTTCAATGAAGCGTCCTAGGCATATTTAATTCAAATTTAGGAATTTTGGCATCAAAACTTCTCGCATCTTCAGTGATCATTTGATAAGTACCATACATTGAACCTACTGGTGTATCGATTTCTGTACCGCTGGTGTAGCTGTAACTATCCCCAGGATTAATAATAGGTTGTTCACCGATCACTCCTTGCCCACTCACTTCAAAAGTTTCATTCTTAGCATTTTGTATAACCCAGTGTCGACTTATTAATTGAACTGACTGAATACCCTGATTTCTAATGGTGATGGTATAAGCAAAAAAATATTTATTGAATTCGACCATAGAATTTTCTGGAATAAATTGAGTATCAACTGTAATAACAATCTGAAGCTTCTGAAATTTAACCATTTACCCAATCAATCCTTTAGTGGGTGAGCTAGGAGCTGCGCTGTAAAACTTTTTATCCATTCTTCCAGATAAAAAAGCTTGTCGGCCAGCCTCAATCGCCTTTTTCATAGCGCCAGCCATCATGATTGGATTTTTAGCAGTAGAAATCGCAGTATTCATTAATACACCATCGCAACCTAACTCCATTGCAATAGCTGCATCAGATGCAGTACCCACTCCAGCATCTACAAAAACAGGAACAGAGGCATTCTCAATAATAATTTCCAAATTATATGGATTCAAGATTCCCATGCCCGAACCAATTAAAGAAGCCAAAGGCATAATGGCACAACAACCAATATCTTCAAGTTGTTTAGCAATAATAGGATCATCAGATGTATACACCATCACGTCAAATCCTTCTTTGATAAGAATTTTAGCCGCCGAAAGAGTTTCAACCACATTCGGAAAAAGTGTATCTGGATCACCCAAAACTTCTAATTTAACAAGGGTGTGACCATTCAATAACTCTCTTGCTAACCTTAAGGTTCTAATGGCGTCATCTGCAGAATAACAGCCCGCTGTATTGGGTAGATAGGTATATTGATTGGGTGGTAAAAATTCTAGTAATGAGGGCTCTTTAGCATCTTGCCCAATATTTGTTCTACGAATAGCTACTGTAACAATTTCAGCACCACTTGCATCAATCGCAGCTCGCGTTTCTTTGAAATCTCGATATTTCCCTGTGCCCACCAATAATCTTGATTTAAATGGTTGTCCTGCAATAATTAATTCATCGCCCTTTAATTCAAATTTATCCACCACCGACAGCTCCAACAATTTCTAGTTTATCTCCATCCTTAATATACATTATGGAAAAATTACTCCTAGAAATAATTTGACCATTACACTCCATAGCATACCTCTTTCCTGTAATTTTTAAATGTTGAGCTAAATCATTTGGGGTTATTTTATCCCCTTCAAATTCTTTCTCTCTTCCATTAATAACTATTTTCATAGTACAATATACCTAACGATAAAAAGTTATGTGACTTAATTAAATTTTTATCAAATAAATTTTTGGGACACAATCTCAAAATTTAATAATTTCCCAAAAGGAATAAAATGAATAAAATACATGCACAAAATATAAACACATGCGATAAAGCCGTTAACAAAAAAAAACAATCTAATAATACTAAGTTAACTACTAATCATACCAAAAAAAATAATACGTCAAAGCGGAAATTATTTCATCGCTCGCTTGAGGCATTTTCAGACTGTGTTTAATTTAGCAAGGTTCTTGAAAACATTCTAAAACACATCTGATAACAAAGCATAGCCAATTCTGAATCATAACGCTCACCTTCGTCTCGCATAAAGGCATGCTGCCCATTAAATTCATGCCAACTAAATTTAATTTGAGTTTCTAAAAGTTTTTGGTGAATATTCATTCTCGCATCAGTTGGAATATGATTATCCTGCTTGCCCCAAATCATCAATAATTCGCCTTTAATATCACCTAAACGCTCCATGCAGTGCTGATTAGGCTGATTAGGTATTGTGTTGGTATGTAAATCTGTGGCATAAAAACATGCGGTTGATTTAACTTTGGGATTCAGTGCAGCTCGGAACGCAAGATGACCACCAATACAAAAACCCATTGCCCCTACATTTCCATTTGCCCAATTTTGTTTTAATGCCCAATCAATCATCGCTTGGTTATCTGAGTCATAAGACTGAACATCTTTATCAGATTTATCAGCATTCCCTTTTTCTCTTCCCGCATCATCATAATTAAGCACTGTCCCAATTTCATTTAATTCATGAAATACCTCCGGAACTAAAACAACATATCCATGACTAGCTACAATCTTAGCTGCTCTTTCAATGGGACCTGTTTGCTGAAATATCTCAGAATAGAACAGAATCACAGGAAATTTGCCTTCATCACTTGGACGATGAACATATGTTCTCATAGGGCCTGTCGGAGTTTCTAGATCAAAAAATTCAGATTGAATTAACATATACTTCCTTCAAGTGAAAATGGCTTATTTTACTTGAAAAAATTGATAAGCTGAATAAAAACTAAACTTAATAATCAGCACTTCGGCCGGTTGAATAATTCATAGGAACATCATTTTGCCATTCACCGCAGTCTTGGCACTGGTGATCTTTCATAGTCGGGCAAAAATGTACGTTCTCACTATCACATGCATGACATTTTATGCCTTGTTTCTTTTTATGGAGCTCAACAGCAACCTTTGCGCTTCCACGCCCATATTCGTTATCCATAAATAAACTCTTTATTTTTAATAACCATATGACTAAGTTACTCCAACTTTTTCACCGATTCAACCCTATTATTTATTATTATTATAATTTTTCAATACAATGCTCATATAACAGTCCAGAATCATCTTTAACAACAGTATTATTAGGAATAATTTCTAATGTAGTGATTCCGTTTGAATAAATATTCGGGTCATTTGTGTTATCAAGTCTGAGTTCTCGCTTAGGATAAATAATCCAGATAGATTTTTTATCATTGATGTACTTCAAATAAAAATGCTTATTCTCATCGCAAGTAAATTTTATCGCATCCTCAGGGACATCATCTATTTCTATATAATCAGTAGCTAATATGTCGGTTATTGAGTCCACCTTCAAGGAACAAGCTGAAAAAATTAATGAGATAAATATTAATAAATATTGATAAATATTGCTCATTTCATTTCCTCAATAAGTGTTTTATCTAAATTTAAAATTAAGGTTCTTAATTTCTTCATTTCGCTCTCTAAATTTTCTTGTTTTGCTATTTTATATAAATACAAATAAGACAAAACATGCTTTATATTTTGTTTAATCACTTTTTTAAAAATCTTCTTCGCCTGCTTTATTTCCCCTAGATTATATTGAGCAAGCGCAAGATGAAAATTTGACTCATCTGCCTTAGGCTCTTTTATTAACCATTTTTTTGAAATTTCTTTAAGCTTACCCCATGATTCTTGCTTAATAGGATCTACTACCTGCATAAAAAAGGGTTGATTTTCAACAGGTGTATCCCAAAAGGGAGGCTCGAGCTGAGTTGTAATTGTCACCTCCGCCCCATCTCTCAACATATCTTTAATCATTTCAACTGGCATACTATAGTAAAAAGCTTTTCTACCAGGGGTTTTAAATGTAATTATTCCTAAAAGCTCCCCATTTTCATCAAATATCCCACCCCCACTTGCGCCAAGAGAAAAAAAGGCGGAAGACTGTATTACTTTATACCCATTAAAGTTAAACATTCCTTTGATGCTACCAAATGAAGATGAAGGGCGAGTGCTATTTCCACTATAGCTTTTAGTAAACACGTCGACTTCGTAATCTAATCCCTGAGAATTCCCTAACAAAACCGGCTTTAGCCCAAGATATTTAAATTTTAAGATACAAAGATCATTTTCCCAATTTGCAATCAATGCTTGCGGAGGGTAACTCACACCAGATTTTGTAATGTGAATTCCTCGAGCATTTCCAATAACGTGGCAATTAGTCACAATATAATCTTTTGCAACCACCACTCCTGATCCTACACCATGATTACCTTGCTTATCGATAGCATGAACTTTCACAATAAAAGAATTCGTATTAAACAGAACTTCAGCTGAAGGTGCGGCATAAAGCCTAAATGAAATCAGAAAAACTAAAAAAAATATTTTTCGCATATATAAGAATACTGGGAATTAAATAGGCAATTTCATAAAAATTGCCTAAGTTCATTTCAGATTAACCACATTTGCTTTCACCACAATTTAAACAAGTCAAACATCCATCCATCATAATGGCAGCTTTTGTTTGACATTTAGCACAAAGCTGAGCATCTTCAGGAAACCCAGATTCGGCTAAACCATTTGTATGTTTTTCTAAATATTTTTCTTTCTTTTCTTTAATTAATTGTTTTTGATTATTATCTAGCACTTTTGGTTTCAACATTCCAATATTTTCTAAATGTTTCTCAACAACTAAACCAAGCTCAGCTACTAAACTTGGTACATACTTACCTCCCTTCTTGTAATAACCTCCATTTGGATCAAAAACACTACCTAACTCCTCTACCAAAAAAGTTACATCACCACCTTTTCTAAAAACCGCCGACATCACCCTAGTTAATGCAACGATCCACTGAAAATGTTCCATATTCTTCGAATTAATAAAAATTTCAAATGGTCTCAGATGTTCCTGCGCTGTTCCTTCGTTCATAATAATATCGTTGATTGTGATATAAAGTGCGTGCTCTGTCACGGGAGTTTTGATCTTATAAGTTGATCCTGTGATTATAGGGGGGCGTGCTAAGGGCTCCCCTATTTGAACCACTTCAGCTTTAATAGGCACTTCTTTTTCTGTCGCATCAGCAACACTGTAACCTATAATCTTTTTTTCAATTTTGATTGCCATCTGTATTAAGTTCCTAAAATTTTCCGTAATATCCTTCTTTTAAAGCATCATAAAGATTAGCCGCCGTATGCTTTTCTCCATCATATTCAATCTCTTCATTTCCTTTTGCTTCAATAATAGCACCATCATCTAAAGTAAACTTATAGGTCGTATTTTCTAAATCTTTCTCTGTAACCAGAACGCCTTGAAATACTTCAGGATTAAACCTGAAAGTTGTACACCCTTTTAATCCTTTCTCATACGCATATAAATAAATTTGCTTAAAGTCCTCATAATCATAATCAGTAGGAACATTAATTGTTTTAGAAATCGAACTATCAATCCATTTTTGAGAAGCGGCCTGAATATCAACATGTGCCTTAGCTTGAATGGAAGAGGAATCAATAAAATAATCAGGTAATTTCTCATCTTCTTTTTCTGAAAAAGGCATGGCCTTTTCATTAATTAAATGTCGATAAGCAAGTAGCTCAAAGGAAAATACATCAACCTTTTCTTTTGTTTTCTTACCTTCCCTAATCACATTACGACTGTAATGATGTGCAAAAGAGGGTTCAATGCCGTTACTTGCGTTATTCGCTAAAGACAAAGAAATAGTTCCAGTTGGCGCAATGGAGCTGTGATGTGTAAATCGAACGCCAAATTTAACTATTTGATCTTGAAGGGTTTTTGGGAATTGCTGCATATATCGACTATAACGACCTAACAATACCTTACCTTTTACCTTATCTCCTAACTTAATTCCATCCTTAGCCATCTCAGGGCGCATCAGTAGCATCGCAGAAGTCACTACAAATTCTTCATTCATAATTGGAGCAGGTTCTTTTTCTTGTGCCAACTCTATCCCAACTTCCCATCCTACTTGAGCTAAAACACGCGTAACTTCTTCAGTAAATTTTAAAGACTCCTCATTCCCATAAGTCATTCTCATCATACTTAATGCCGAGCCCAAACCTAAATAACCCATACCATGACGACGTTTTCTGACTATCTCATCCCGCTGCTTCTCTAAAGGAAGACCATTAATTTCAACAACATTATCTAACATTCTGGTAAAAATTCCCACAACCTCTTTATATCTACCCCAATCAAAATAAGCATCCTTAGTAAAGGGCAGATTCACAAATCTTGTTAGATTAACAGAACCAAGAAGGCAAGCTCCATAAGGAGGGAGAGGCTGTTCACCACAAGGATTGGTCGCTCTAATGTTTTCACAAAACCAATTATTATTCATCTCATTAACACGATCGATCAATATAAATCCAGGCTCTGCATAATCATATGTTGACGACATAATAATATCCCACAGACGTTGAGCTTTAATTGTTTTATAAACTCTACATGCTACCTTGCCAGCATTATTACCTTTAGATTGAGTTAAATATTTTTCCTTTATGGGCCATGTTCTCCACACAACCTGACTCTCGTCATCCAAATCCAATTTATCTTCTTTTGCTTCTTTTTCGGTTACAGGAAAAGCGACTTTCCAATCTAAATTAGACTTTACTGCCTCCATAAACTCTTTCGTAATCAAACAAGATAAATTAAATTGGCGCAACCTACCGTCTTCTCTTTTAACCTTAATAAAGTCTATTACGTCTGGATGAGAGATATCAAAAGTAGCCATTTGTGCTCCTCGACGACCCCCTGCGCTCGATACTGTAAAGCACATACGATCATAGATATCCATAAATGACAAAGGCCCACTCGTATAAGCGCCAGCGCCAGCAACAAAAGCTCCCTTAGGTCTCAAAGTAGAATACTCATAACCTATACCACATCCTGCCTTCAATGTTAGTCCGGCCTCATGAACTTTATCTAGAATATCAGTCATACTATCTTCAATTACGCCTGACACCGTGCAATTAATCGTACTAGTCGCTGGCTTATGCTGAAGTGCGCCAGCATTTGAAGTAATTCTTCCAGCCGGAATAGCTCCTTGCTGAAGGGCCCATACAAACTTTTTGTGCCATAACTCTCTATTCTCAGGACGCTCCACCTCCGCCAAAGCTTTAGCTACCCGCTGGTAAGTGTCATTTATATCCTGATCAACAAATTTACCTTGTTTTGATTTAAGCCTATATTTTTTATCCCAAATATCAATTGACACTGATTGAAACGGAATGGGAGTTTCTTGTGGCTCCTGATCGTTATCTTTTGAAGGCACTGCTTCAAGCATAAATTTTCCTTATTTCATTGGCATATATTAAGATATTTTATTAAAACCATTTTTTAATAAAAAACACTATATATTGTAGTTAATACAAAAATAATATCATTTTGTTGTGGTTGGTCAAGTGATTTTAAAGAAAAATTTTAATGTTTCTACCTTACCTTAAATCTGCTGGGAATTAACCTAATTAAAACAATAATTTTGTTAATTTAAATATAAATATGAGAAAATCATTTTATGCGTTTATTTCTATATGACATTATTGTTCATTGTCTCTTACCATTCACTCTATTTAAACTTATTTATAGAGGGTTAAAAAATCCAGGGTACCTTAATCACTGGAATGAGCGTTTTGCAATATACGCACAGAAGGATAAAAAAATCTGGGCAACTAGAACTACTATTTGGCTGCATTGCGTTTCAGTTGGGGAAACAAAGTCTATATACTTACTGCTTAATCATTTAATCAACAAATATCCAAAAATTAATTTTCTAATTAGTCACGGCACACCAACTGGAAGGGATGTTATTCTTCCAAACAGCTCTAGAATACATCGATGTTATTTACCTTACGATACAAGCTTTGCTATAAAAAGATTTATAAATTTTTACAAGCCAAAACTAGGATTGATTATTGAAAAAGAACTTTGGCCAAATCTGATTAACCAATGCAATCTAAATAAATTACCCGCTATTCTTATTAATGGTCGACTATCAAACAAATCTTTGAAGAAATACCTATTATTCAAAGGTATATTTAATAGCTTACTAGTCCAACTTAATAGTATTTATGTTCAAAATGAACACGACCGACTAAATTTTAAAAAAATAACCCAGGCCAAAATAAATACAATGGGAAATCTCAAATTTGATGTTCGCCCACCATCCAATATTTATGCACAAATTAAAGAACTCAAATCACAATTAAAAATAAAAAAACAATATGTAATTGTTGCAGGTAGCACTAGAAATGGGGAAGAAAAAATAATTTTAAACTTTATTTTAAAATTAAAACTAAAGAATTTTGTCTTGATCATTGTGCCAAGACACCCGGAACGTTTTGATGAGGTTGCGAAGATTTTTAAATCTCAAAATATCCTATACTCCAGAAGAAGTGAATATCAAGACATACAAAAATCTCCTCAATTTATCATAGGTGACTCAATGGGGGAGCTCTATCAATACTATGGATTAGCAAATCTTGCCATTATTGGAGGTAGTATTTTAGATTATGGAGGGCAAAATCTCATAGAACCCCTTTCAATGAATGTCCCTACAGCAATCGGTCCATCTATATATAATTTTAAAAATATAACAGAGGCCGCAGAAAAAGAAAAAGCTATCATAAGATTCAAAAAAATAAATGACCTTCGGGATATTATTAATGACTTATCAATATCTAAAATATATGCCAACAAACTAATAAAAAATACTAAAACATTTATGCTTCAATCTAGGGGAGGTACCGAAGAAGTTATAAAGATTATTAACCGATATTTTTAATTAAAGGAGCAATTGTTTTAAAGGCCTCATTTTCTGATGACTTTAACCATTCAAACACAACTGACTCAGCATTGGTGATAATGCATCCAGCATCCCGAAGTCGACTCAAAGCATTTTGTTTATTTAAAATATTTCTAGATACAACCGCATCTTCAATAATAAAAACATCTTTTCCGGCTTGTAGTAATCCCAGAGCTGTCTGTAATACACATATATGTGCTTCCATTCCCATTAAAAATACTTGAGACCTTGTTCTAATTAAATATCGATTAAAAATGGGTTCATCAGTACAAGCAAAAACAGTTTTTTCAACCTGGCTTGCCTCTGACAAAAAAGACTTCATGGAAGGCAAGGTTCCACCAAGTCCTTTTGGGTATTGTTCGGTAGATATATGTGGGATACTCAATTCAATTGCAGCAGTTACTAAAAGTTCGCAACGTCGAATAATCTTATTAATTACTTCTTGAGGCATCGCAGCTGCCAACTTTTCTTGCATATCAATTAAAACTAATTGACTTTTTTCTTGAAGTGCGATCATGTTCATTCCATTATTAAATATTGATTGATTTCAAAAAGGTCTTGTTTAGTAAGCATTCCAACAGATATTGTTAAATTCATTAAATGATTATAGCGTGCTTCTAGCATATTTTTCAGCATCAAAATATACTTGCTGAGCTCTTAAAACATCAACACCATTTCTTAACCCTGCCTCAAAACCTAAGTGCGTTGAATCAAGAGTAAGTTTGGCGCTTGATAGTGCCTGTTATAAGCCTCAATTTCTGCAAAACTTGCCTGTAAATTCAAATAATTTTCTCTTACTTGAAGCTTTACTTAACGTCTCAGATATTCTTCATCTTCCTTTATTTTTTTAAATTTCAAATTAAATTTTTAACGATTTTAAAAAATAAAGGAAGATGGCTGACGATTTAAATACAAACTAGGAATAACATCCTCGAACAAATATTCTGTCTTATATTCATTGGAACCCACTTTATGAATAAGCTTCGCAGACATTATTGGCGCAACCCCTTCAAATAAAAATAATTTTCCCCCAATCGATAGTTGCTTACGCAAGCCTATTGGCTCTTGAGCTACAGCCCCTGTCAACACAATTACGTCGTAAGGAGCTTTCTCAGCATAACCCAATACACCATCATCATGAAGATAATCAATATTCTTTATATTGTTATCAATATGTATTTGTTTTGCTCTCAAAATCAAATCTTCGTAAATATCCATGGTAATCACACTTTTAGACAGTGCAGCAAGCAATGCAACAAAGTAACCTGATCCAGTTCCTACATGTAAAACAATATGATTTTTATTTAAATTAAGGGCCTGTAAGATTTTTGCCTCTTGCCTTGGAGCCAACATTGTTTCACCATGATGAATAGGAATGCTTATATCAGCGAACGCTAATCCACGATAGGGTAAAGGTACATACTTCTCTCGATGAATTTTAGTTAATAACTCTAAAATGATTGGATCAAGCACTCCCCAAGTCCGGATTTGCTGTTCAATCATATTAAAACGTTTTTGTTCTTCTGTAACATTCATAGGCCAAAATATTATTTAAATACAATTAATTTTATTATAGCGGAGACAACTGTCAATTTCCTTAAGCAACCAAAAAGAAAAATATACTCATCAACTTGCACAAGCTATAATGATTGAGTAATTTAGTAAGTCTACTGCTGGGGGTCCATTTAGCAAATGTAAATGGTGAGAAAAACCCTTTGAACCTGATGTGGATAATGCCATCGTAGGGAAAGCATATTAAATGCTCCTTACGTAAAATAATAGGAGCCAGAAATGAATGCAACTGATAAAGCACTAAAAAAAAATATTGATCAATTCGTAAACAAAGATGCGACGTTAGATGAAGCCGCACTAAAACCATTTCCTAAATCTCAAAAAGTTTATGTTGAGGGATCCACTCCGGACATTCGCGTCCCTTTCAGAGAAATTAGCCTTTCAGATACGCCCTCACAATTTGGGGCAGAAAAAAATCCACCAGTTTTAGTCTACGATACTTCAGGGCCATATACAGATCCTAAATACAATATCAATATTCAAAATGGTCTACCTCCATTGAGGACAAAATGGATTGAAGATAGAAAAGATACAGAACTACTTAATGGACCTACCTCCATTTTTGGCCAAGAAAGAAAAATTGATCCTGAGCTTGAAAAAATGCGCTTTAATCTTTTACGCAACCCTAGAAAAGCAAAACCAGGAAAAAATGTTTCTCAAATGCATTATGCAAAAAAAGGTATTATTACTGAAGAAATGGAATTTGTAGCTTATAGAGAAAATATTATCATTGATAAAATCCTGGAAGGAAATCATGAAGATTTATTGAAACAACATAAAAGCATGAGTTTTGGTGCCAAAATTCCACCAAAAATAACTCCGGAATTTGTGCGTTCTCAA
>JBBWVM010000027.1:0-2822 GCA_050256215.1 Methylophilaceae bacterium | reverse complement strand
ACGTTTATCTGTTTTTATAAATAAATGAAATGCTTTTATCATCTCTTTTTTTGCTGATATGGTGCCATTTATACCTTCTGAGGCAAGTAAAATTGTACCTTTGATTGAATGTTCATTACAGAAATCTTGAATAATAGGTTGTAATTTCTCATATTCATTGAGTCGCACAAAATGGTAAAACGCAGTTGTTAGAAAGTTGGCCATTACTAAGTCATTTATTTTATTACTAAAAGATGCTATTTTAACGCTCTTTTATTAATTATAAATTATTTTGGAGAATATATTTATGGCTATTGAACAAACTTTATCTATTATCAAACCAGATGCAGTTAAAAAGAATGTTATTGGTGAAATTTATACTCGTTTTGAGAGGGCTAATTTAAAGATTATCCATGCGATGATGGTGAACCTTTCAAAAGAGGAAGCTGAAGGATTTTACGAAGTTCACAAAGAACGTCCTTTCTTTAATGACTTAGTTAATTTTATGATTTCTGGTCCTGTGATGATTCAAGCTTTAGAGGGAGAAAATGCAGTGCTAAAGAACCGTGAATTAATGGGAGCGACAAATCCTGAAGAAGCTGAGTCAGGAACTATTAGAGCGGATTTTGCTGAAAGTATTGATGCAAATGCAGTGCATGGTTCTGATTCATTAGAAAATGCTAAAATTGAGATTGACTATTTTTTTGGTTAATAGAAAGTATTGGATAATCTACTTGAATACAATCGTAAACAACTCACTGAATATATAGAAAAATTCGGCCATAAACCTTATCGCGCTAAACAGTTGCTCAAGTGGATCTATCACTTTGGTGAAGACCAATTTGATGAGATGACGGATGTGGCTAAATCGTTTCGAGAAATACTAAAAAATAATGCCTGTATTTCAATTCCTGAAATTACTTTAGATCATCTTTCAAAGGATGGAACGAGAAAATGGCTTCTTAATGTGGGTGAGCGTAATGGTATTGAAACTGTTTTTATTCCAGAAGATAATAGAGGAACGTTATGTGTATCATCCCAAGTGGGCTGTGCATTAGAATGTACCTTTTGTTCTACAGGTCGTCAGGGATTTAATAGAAATTTAAGTTCAGGTGAAATTATTGGTCAATTATGGTTGGCTAATAAAATGCTGAGAGCACAAAGTAATTATAGAGATTTGTCCAACGACACCCGTATCATATCTAATGTGGTGATGATGGGGATGGGGGAGCCATTAACAAACTATAATCATGTCGTTCAGTCTTTAGAGATGATGCTAGATGATCATGTCTACGGATTAAGTCGTAGAAGGGTTACATTGTCCACTAGTGGACTTGTTCCTGCTATGGACCGATTAAAAGAAGATTGCCCTGTGTCTTTAGCTGTTTCATTACATGCTCCAGATGATGCATTGAGGGATAAGATTGTCCCAATTAATAAGAAATACCCCTTGAAAGAGCTTATGGCTGCCTGTCAGAGATATATAGATAAAGCCCCAAGAGACTTCATAACCTTTGAATACGTGATGCTTAAAGGTGTTAATGACTCAATAGAGCAAGCCAGAGGCTTAATTAATTTAGTGAAAAATGTGTCTTGTAAATTCAATCTAATTCCATTTAATTCATTTCCGAATAGCGGTTATGAATGTTCTGATCAAAATTCAATATTAAGCTTTAGAAATATTTTAATGGATGCAGGGATTGTAACAACCATCCGTAAGACTAGAGGTGATGATATTGATGCTGCCTGTGGTCAATTAGTAGGTCAGGTACAAGATAAAACTAAACGGACACAAAGGATTAAGCTATTAAATAATAATGATTAAGAGAAATACAATACAGGTCAATGTTGGTTCTATACCAATAGGAGGGGGTGCTCCGATCGTAGTGCAATCTATGACGAATACTGATACAGCCAACAGAATTGAAACAGTTAAGCAGATTTTTGAATTATGGAAAGCGGGCTCAGAAATTGTTCGAATTACAGTGAATAACGAAGATTCGGCCAAGCAAGTTTTGAATATTAAAAGAGACCTGATCCAGATGGGCTGTCATGTGCCTATTGTGGGCGATTTTCATTTTAATGGGCATAAACTTTTAAGAAGTTATCCAGAGTGCGCCTCTGCATTAGATAAATATCGAATTAACCCTGGAAATGTAGGTAAGGGGAGTAAGCGTGATGAGCAATTTGCCACCATGATCAAGATAGCTATTGAATATGATAAGCCTATTAGAATTGGAGTTAATTGGGGGAGTTTGGATCAGGAGCTCCTCAAAAGCTTAATGGATGAGAATGCCTCATTAAAAGATCCTTTAGCAGCTAGTGAGGTGATGAAGGAGGCGTTGGTTCGTTCAGCAATTGAGAGTGCAGAGACTGCAAAAAATTTAGGATTAGCTCAGGATAAAATTATTGTTTCATGTAAAGTGAGCGATGTTCAAGATTTAATACAAGTATATACGCAGTTATCAAAACGCTGTAATTATCCTCTTCATTTAGGTCTCACGGAAGCGGGTATTGGTTCTAAAGGGATTGTTGCTTCTGCAATATCTGTCGGGTACCTATTGCAACAAGGAATCGGAGATACAATAAGAATATCTTTAACACCAGCCCCAGGAGAATCAAGAACAACAGAGGTTGTTGTTGCTCAAGAATTACTGCAGACGATGGGTATTAGGTCATTCACTCCTTTGGTGACGGCATGTCCAGGGTGTGGAAGGACAACTTCTACTTTTTTCCAAGAATTGGCAGGTAATATTCAAAACTATCTTAGAGAGTCTATGCCTGAATGGAAAAACAACTATGATGGCGTTGAAGGAATGACTGTTGCTGTAATGGGTTGCGTC
>JBBWVM010000026.1:0-2421 GCA_050256215.1 Methylophilaceae bacterium | reverse complement strand
CCATGGGCTGGATTAAATCAATATATCGCTACTTTTGTTTTAATTAATTTGGTTATTTTGACTATGTACGGTGGAGGTTTCGCAACAATACCTGCATATTTAGCAGATATTTTTGGGACTCAACATGTAGGAGCTATTCATGGTCGACTTTTAACTGCATGGTCAACTGCAGGCATTATAGGTCCAATGCTTATATCTTATTTAAGAGAGTATCAATTATCGCAAGGCATCCCTCCTGAACAAGCATATAATTCAAGCTTTAAAATATTGGCTTTGCTTCTAGTGGTTGGTTTCATTTTAAACCTATTAATTAAACCTGTTAATAAGAAATTCTTTATGACTGAGAAACAATTAAAAGCTGAACAAATCAGCATCGAGAATAAAAAAGAGAAATTAGTAACTGCAACAACACATACTAATAAAGCACTTCAAAGTTTCTTATTGCCAATAGCATGGTTGGTTGTTAGTGTGCCGATTGGTTGGGGAATATTAAATGCATTACAAAAAGGTATTATTATTTTCCAATAAAATTGGTAATAAATAAATATGACTAAAAAAAATATTAGTGAAATCGTGATTGGTGTTGTGTCAGCCAAGTTTAATGATGAGGTAGTTAGAGAAATGGCTGATGCTTGTTTAATGCAAATGCAGGAAATGGGAATTAAACCTGAAAATATTGTTCACAACAAAGTTCCAGGTGCATTAGAAATACCTATTGTTTTAAAAAAATATGCAGAACAAAAAAAGTTTGATGTGTTAATTGCAATAGGTATTGTAATTAGGGGGGACACTTATCACTTTGAGATAGTCTCTAATGAATCAGCAAATGGAATTATGCAGATTCAATTAGATCATTCAATCCCTGTAATTAATGCTGTGCTAACTACAAATAGTAAGGAAGAGGCTTTAAAAAGAACAGTTATCAAAGGTGAAGAAGCGGCGCATGCAGCCATAGAAATGGCTCAACTTGTTAATAGTTTATAAAGAGTAAGGTGTGAAAAAAAATAAATTAGTAAAAAAAATTAATAATCGAAGAAAGTCTCGTGAGTTAGTCATGAAAAGTATTTATCGTGGACTTGTTAATCAATTTGACTTAAATCAAATAAAAAAAGATATTCATGATGATCCAGACTATATTCGTGCTGATAAAGAGTTTTATAGCTCTATTGTTAAAGGGGTGTTTGAGAACCTAAGTTCTTTAAAGGAGGAGATTGAGTCATATCTTGACCGAAGTTATGAAGAATTAAGTCCAATAGAGTTAGCTATAATTTATAGCTCTTTATATGAATTAAAGTACTCATTATCCGTACCTTACAAAGTGGTTATTAATGAAGCGATTGAAATTGCTAAATCATTTGGTAGTTCGGATGGGTATAAATATATCAATGGAATTTTGAATCAAGCAGCACAAAAAAATAGAAAAGAAGAGTATTTTAGAGCGGTAGAATTTAAATAGTTATTGTTTTTAATTTATTGTCTTTCCAAAGTAAAAAACTACCCGAATCATACCAGTCATTTAAAACCCATCTTTGACATAAGTTATTCTTAAAAGAATATTTATGTACCTTTGGTCGATGTGTATGTCCATGGATCATAAGGGAGGGGTAGTTAAATTTTTGAAATAAATTCTTTACAGCCTTTTCATTTACATCCATTATTTTTTCATCCTTCCCTTTTTTTATTTTTTCACTTTTTGCTCTTATAGACTTAAAAACAAAAAATCGTATAGATTGAGGAAGGGCAAGAAAAATTTTGGTTATAAAATTTTTAAACCAATTATCTGGACGAACCATTTTTCTAAATTTTTGATAATTTTTATCATCTGTACATAAAGTATCACCATGTAAAATGATGGTTCTTTTGTTACCTAACTGAATCAGCGTAGGATCCTTGAGTATATGAACATTGGTTTTTTTAGTAAGGCCTTGTCCAATTAAAAAGTCACGATTACCAGCAATAAAATGAATGCTTACTTTATTGGAGAGAGCTTTAAGTGACCGTATAACCGAGCTGAATTGATCTGTATCATCACCTATCCAGTATTCAAATAAATCTCCCAGAATAAAAAGATAAGGGTGCTTGCTAGCATGAATTTCAAGAAATTGAATAAAATTATTTATAACCTCAGGCGATGATTCACTCAAATGAGTGTCTGAAACAAAAATCGCACTAGAGGTAATCTGGATCAGAACGTCACTTCCTCAATAATTATTGGATCTGTTGGCACGTCTTGATGCCCATTGCTTGACTCAGTAGAAGTACTTTTAATTTTATCAACCACATCTGCTCCTTCTATAACTTTCCCAAATACACAATAGCCTGCTCCATCTTGGCTTGGGTAATCTAGGGAACTATTATTCCCCACATTAATGAAAAATTGTGAGGTTGCTGAGTCGGGGATAGAAGTTCTTGCCATTGCAA
>JBBWVM010000025.1:0-8866 GCA_050256215.1 Methylophilaceae bacterium | reverse complement strand
AGTGATTTTTTAGAAGAGTGGACTAAATCAGGATCGCTTCAGAAGGAAGCTAGTAATAAACTTAGAGAGTGGTTTGAGCAGGGCTTAGAGGACTGGGATATATCAAGAGATGCGCCTTATTTTGGATTTGAAATCCCTGATGCACCAGGAAAGTTCTTTTATGTATGGTTAGACGCTCCAATAGGATATATGGCAAGCTTTAAAAAGTTTGCAGATACTCATTCATTATCATTTGATGAATTTTGGGCTAAGGACAGTAAGGCGGAATTAGTTCATTTTATTGGTAAGGATATTTTATATTTTCATGCATTATTCTGGCCTGCAACGCTTGAATATTCAAATTATAGAAAGCCAACAAAAATATTTACTCATGGGTTCTTGACAGTCAATGGCGAAAAGATGTCTAAATCCAGAGGCACATTTATTACAGCCAGAAGTTACCTTAATACTATTAATAATCCTGATTACCTAAGATATTATTACGCCTCAAAATTAAATAATACTATGGAAGATATTGACTTAAATTTAGATGATTTTATTACGAAAGTGAATAGTGATCTTGTCGGTAAATTTATAAATATACCAAGTAGGACTTCAGGTTTTATATCAAAATATTTTGATAATAAATTGATACCAATTTTTGAAATTAGTAATGAAAATGGTTTAGATTTATTTAAAAATATTCTTACTGCAGAGCAAGAAATTATTCAGTTATATGAAGATAGGAACTTTAGTAAGTTAGTCAGGTCCTTAATGTCTCATATTGAAGGTATAAATGAATTTATAAATTCCAAAGCTCCCTGGGTACTAGCTAAAAGCCCAGGACAAGATAAACTAAATTCAGAGTTACATCAAGTTTGCTCTTTGAGTCTTAAAGCATTTAGGGCGATTTCTATATTTTTGACACCCATTATTCCTGACTTAAGCTTAGGTATTACAAAATTCTTTAATGATGAGAGTTATGATTCATTTGATCATTTGCATTCTGATGTTATTACTATTAATAAGTACGCGCACTTATTGAAGAGATTAGAACAAAAAGATATTGAACTGATGGTGTCGTCTAACATTGAAAATTAAACTAATCATTATGATAGTAATAGGGGCAGTATAATTATTGTATTTGGTTGTAGATGCTTAGAAGTGTTTCTTCTGGGTTGTTTGATTTAGTAATAGGGCGACCGATAATAAGGATGTTCGATCCGGCTTTTATTGCTTCTTGAGGAGTCATAATTCTTTTTTGATCATCTTTTAAAGAGTGCTCTAATCTTATCCCCGGTGTTATATATATGAAATTGCTAGGAAGAGTTTTCTTGATATTTTCTATGTCAATAGCCGAGCAAACAATTCCATCAAGCCCTGAGGTTTTAACATTTTTTGCCAGCCTTAATATTTGCTCATTGATTGAACCATAAAGCCCAATTTCTGCTAATGAATCCTGATCGTGACTTGTTAATAAAGTAACTCCTATTAATTTGGGCGAAAAATTTGAGTTTTTTATACCCTCTTTACCTGCTTTCATCATATCAATACCACCCAAAGCATGAACATTTATAATTGAAACTCCAAGGTTAGCTGCTGCATGGCATGCATTCCTTACGGTATTTGGGATGTCATGGAATTTTAAATCTAAGAAGATTTCAAATCCTTTTTTTTGAATCCATTCAATTAATTTTGGCCCACCTACGGTGAATAATTCTTTACCCACTTTAATTCCGCAATATTTTGGTGAAAGCTTGTAAATTAATTTCTTGGCTTGATCCAGATTTTGTAAATCTATCGCAATAAATATTTTAGCTTTTTTGGTCATAGAATTATGATTCTAGTATTACATCAATTGGTTCTGATGGAAGGGACTCCCATTCGTTACAGGCAGGGCATTGCCAGTGAAATTTTCTTGCTTTAAATCCACATTCTTTACATGCGTAGAAGTTTCTTTCACCTATGGAATTTTTAATGGTTTGTTGTATTAGTTCAACATTGTCAATTTGATTGGTTTTACCAATTGCAAGTGCTTGAAATAATTGATCTAAAGCCAATAAACTGGGTCTTTGTATTAATTCATTTCTAGCAATATCCTCAGCTTTTTCAGCCCCTTCATTTAAAAGTACAGCTTCATACAATGTGCTGAGTAATGTTTTTAATTTATAAAGATCATAATATCGTGCGAGTATAGATATCCCTTCGCTTATTTTTTTTTGTATTTGTAAGACATTTACGATTTTTGAGCTTACAAGTCCAAGGTATTCCGGTTGTTGAAATTCAATTTTTCTCCAATAAACTATTGCCTTGTCGTAAAGTTTTTCTTCGAGCGCTATATCACCTAAAAGAATATTTGCTCTAATACAATTTTTAGATTCATTGAGTGCTTTATTTAATGATGTTTTTGCTAGATCATATTTTTTATCCATAATCAGCGTTGTCGCCACTTCGCAATGATAATGACTAATGGGGATTCTGAATGAAACTCCAGAATTTTTTTCTAGCTCTAAAGCAGCATCGATAGCTTTATTCCACTCTCGCTCTCTAACATATATTTTTATAAGTGTATTAAGCGAAAATTGATAATACTTTTCATTTTTAAGTTCCAATAAAAGCTCTTCGGACCTTCCATATAAGCCTGCTTTAAAATAATCTTGCGCGAGCTCTGCTTTAACTGATTGTTGCTGTAATGAATTAAGATCTCTTTTTTGAAGAAGGTCGATATGTAGATTAATTGCTCGATCAATTTGACCCGTTTTCCTGAGTAAGCTTCCTAAAGCAAAATGAATTTCTAATGAATCATTTTTTATTTTGACTGCTGTTTCGAATGATTCAACTGCTTTTTCATACTGGTTTGATATAAGAAAATTTAGCCCTTTGAAGTAGGCCGCAGGAAGATCGGTAGTTTCAGATATTATTTGTTTGATATCTATTCTTGCCGCTACCCAACCAATAACAAAGAAGAGGGGAATGATCAGCAGCCACCAAAATTCAAATTCAACCATATTTATTTAAATAAAAAAAGTATATTCTTAGAAGTAAGAACATACTTTTTAGTATTATTTTTATTTATCAACTCTAGCTTTGAGTTCTTTTCCAGCCTTGAAGTGAGGAACGTATTTTTCAGGGACATTAACTTTATCGCCCGTTTTAGGATTTCTTCCGATACGTGCTGGGCGATAATTTAAGTTAAAACTTCCAAAGCCTCTTATCTCAATTCTATTGTTACCTGATAATGTCTTACTCATTTGATTAATAATTATTTTAACTGATAGTTCAGCATCTTTTGTTACCAACTGTGAAAAACGGTTAGCTAAAAGATTGATTAATTGTGATTTTGTCATTATTTTTTATCATCAAGTTTTGCTTTTAAGAGCGCCCCTAGATTAGTTGTGCCTCCATTTGTAGGCTCATCCGTTTTCTTTTTGACCAACTCTTTGTCTTTGGTTATTTTATGAGCCTTGTCAGCTATTTTTTCTTTAGAAGTAGGATCTTCAGTCATTTGTTTAATACCCAGTGAAATTCTTTCTTTTTCAACATCTATGGCGATAATAATGGATTCTAATTCATTTCCTTTTTTATATTCTTTTACAGCTTCGTTGCCAGATATTGTCCAAGAGATATCTGAAAGATGAATCAACCCATCTATATCACCAGGTAAGCCAACAAACATACCAAAATCTGTAATTGATTTAATATTACCTGTTATTTTTTCATTAATCTTATGATTATTTGAGAATTCATTCCATGGATTTTCGATGCATTGTTTCATCCCTAACGATAGCCTTCTGCGGGCTTCATCAATTTCTAAAATCATGATTTCAATTTCGTCTCCAAGCTGAACTGCTTTAGACGGATGAATATTTTTATTTGTCCAATCCATTTCAGAAACATGAACAAGACCTTCAATGCCTGTTTCAATTTCAATAAATGCTCCATAATCTGTAAGATTTGAAACCTTGCCAAATAGGCGAGTATTAACTGGATACCTTCTTGATAAACCTACCCATGGATCATCACCTAATTGTTTTAGTCCAAGTGAAACTCTATTTTTTTCTTGATCAAATTTTAAAACTTTAGCTTCAATTTCATCTCCCACATTGAGGAGTTCTGAAGGATGTTTAATTCTTTTCCAAGCTAGGTCCGTGATATGGAGTAAGCCATCAATACCACCTAAGTCAACAAATGCTCCGTAGTCAGTAATATTCTTTATGATGCCTTTAACGACTGAGCCTTCAGTTAGTGTTTCGAGTATTGATTCTAGGTCTGTTCCTTGTTGCTCTGCAAGTACAGCCTTTCTTGAAACCACTACATTATTTCTTTTTCTATCAATCTTAATAACTTTAAGTTCACATTCTTTGTTCTCAAAAGGTGCTGTATCTTTTACAGGTCGAATATCAACAAGCGATCCTGGTAGGAACCCAAGAATTCCATTTACAGTTACTCGTAAGCCACCTTTAACACGGCTGCTGATATATCCCTTAACAATAGTACCTTCATTCATAGCGTCTTCAAGGTCTAGCCAGGCTTGCATTTGTTTTGCTTTCGCTCTCGAAAGCAAAGTAGAGCCATAGCCATCCTCTAATTTTTCAATAGCAACTTTTACATGATCACCTAGATTAACCTCAAGATCACCTTTGTCATCTAAAAACTCTTCTGTTTTAATGATACTTTCAGATTTAAGCCCCGCATTAACAATAACGAAATCACTTTCTATGGAAATTACTTCTGCAGTAATAATTTCTCCTTGTCGCATTTCTTTAAGTGCCATGCTTTCTTCAAATAATACTTCAAAACTTTCTGAAGTTACTTCTATTTTTTCTGTTGTCACCATTTTAAATTTATAACCTTAATTTTATAATCCCAACTAGCGATGGGGTAATTTAACTTTAATCAGATAATTTAGTATTATCAGATCCTCATGGTGCTCAAATGAATTGTAAGATTTTTGTAACAGTTTGATCTATTGTGAGATTATCTGTTTCTAAAATATGCGCATCAAATGCTACTTTAAGCGGGGATACTTTCCTCTCTTTATCCCTCTTATCTCTTATCTCGATATCGCGAGTAAGATCGGCAATATTAACACCATTTCCTTTTAATATCAATTGTTTGTATCTTCTGTTTATTCTTTCTTCAGAGCTTGCATTTAAATAAATTTTAACCTTAGCATTAGGAAAAACAATAGTAGTCATATCTCTTCCTTCAGCGACCAATCCTGGAGATTTAAAAAAACTTTTCTGAAAATCTAGTATTGATTTTCTTATGGGAGGGTGAACCGCAATTTCTGAAGTAAATTTGCTAACAGATTCAGTGCGAATTAGATTGGAGATATTATTTGTATTTAATAAGATTTTATCTTCTATAAATTCAATATTAAGAGTTTTAACCATTTGCACTAGTCTATCAATCGCTTGAGATTCGATATTTTTTTGGAGAGCGGCATAGGCAATTACTCTGTAGATGGCTCCGGAATCTAAATAGTGGAAATTGAGTTTTTGGCTTACTAACTTGGCTACTGTTCCTTTACCTGAGCCAGCTGGACCGTCTATGGCAATTACATAAGGATTACTTTTTGGTTTAGGAGATGACACTTTCGAAATCTTTGAAATAATTAGGGTAAGTTTTATTAACACAGCCTGGATCAAGGATAGTGATATTCTTATTAGCAAGAGCAATTAAAGAAAAGCACATTGCGATTCGATGGTCATTATAGGTCTCAATTTCAACGTTATTTTTAATTTCAATTGGGGGTGAAATTGTAATAGAGTCTTTTGTGCTTATAACTTTTGCGCCGAGCTTTTCTAATTCTGTTTGCATTGCCACAATTCGATCCGTTTCTTTAACCCGCCAGCTTTCGATATTGGTTAGCTTTGTTTCACCGTGGGCAAACATTGCCATAACGGCTAATGTCATTGCTGCATCAGGAATTTCTTTGCAATCAATAATCATTCCTTTCATATTTTGTGTATTTGAAACTCTTACTGAATTTTCAAAGTATTCAACATTTGCCCCCATTAATGAAATAATGTCTAGAAACTTTAAGTCACCCTGAATGCTTGATTGATTTATACCTTTAACTTCTATGGTCCCACTAATTGCACCTGCTGCAAAAAAGTATGAAGCTGAGGAGGCGTCTCCTTCAATAAAAATTTCACCAGGACTCTTAAATAAAGCTGGCTGATGTAATTTAAAAGCTTCCCAATTATGATTATCGTAGTGCACGCCAAATTTTTCTAACAACTTTAAGGAAATATCGATATATGGTTTGGAAATAAGATCCCCCTCAATATTAATACAAAGATTATGATTTGAAATGGGTCCAGCAATTAACAATGCGGTAAGATACTGACTTGAAACATTACCCTTAATTGATACAGATTGATTAAAAGTAATTTTGCTATTGGTAATTTTAATGGGAGGGTAGCCTATTTTTTCTTCATATTGAATATTGGCACCCATTTGCTGAAGAGCATCAACTAAATCCTTAATTGGTCTTTCATGCATGCGAGGAATCCCTCTAAGGCGATAATTTCCTCCCATTAAGGACAGGACTGCGGTAAGGGGCCTAAATGCAGTTCCTGCATTTCCTAAGAAAAGATCCGCTGTTTGATTGGGAAATTTAAGTCCAACACCATCCATTAAAATATCTTTTTTATTGATGATTTGATAATTTACTCCTAATAGCTTGAGTGCAGTAAGCATTTGTTTTGTGTCATCTGAATCTAGATAATCTTTGATAAGGGTTTGTTCATTTGAAAGAGCCGCCATCAAAAATATGCGATTAGTGATACTTTTTGATCCGGGAAGTTCTATTGATCCATTGGCGCTATTGGTTGCTTTAAGAAGTTTTTTTTGCATAGATTAATTGTTTATCCAATTTTTTCGAGTCATGCTGGCATTAGTTAGATAATCTTCTAAGCCTTGGTTGTCATTTAGCTCTATAAGTTTAATAAGGGTGGAAATTTCATTTTGAAATAATCTTAAATCACTTAAGATAGCTTCTTTATTTGCTAAAGATATATCTCGCCACATTTCAGGAGAGCTTGCGGCAATTCTTGAGAAATCCCTAAAGCCACTGGCGGCAAATTTTAATAAGGCGTCTTTATTTTTTTTATTATTGATAAGATTTACTAAATTAAATGCAAGCAGATGAGGTAAGTGACTAACAGTTGAGAAGATTTTATCATGCTCATTTGCAGACATTATTGTAACAATACCACCCATTTCCTCCCAAAATTCTGAAAGTAATTTGGTTTGATTAAAGTTCGTTCCTTTCTCATTTGTAATTATGATATTTTTGTTAACAAACAGATCTTTTTGAGCGGCTACTGCCCCATGTTTTTCAGAGCCTGCAATAGGGTGAGAACCGACAAATTGATTAAATTTATCTTTAAGATGAGTTCGTGCTTTATGGATGACATCTAATTTTGTACTACCTACATCAGTAATTAAGGTATTTTTTGATAAATATGGGTATATTTTGGCAAGAATTGGTCCTATTTGAGCAACAGGGGTCGCAATTATAATAAAATCAGCATTTTTAATATCTTCATTTAAACTATTTGAAACAGTATCGAGCATTCTACTTCTAATCAAATGTTCTAAATTTGTGCCCCCATCTCTTGCTACGCCAATAATAGATCCATAAAGTTTTTTCTCTCGAACTTTGAGTGCAATTGAGCCTCCAATTAGACCGACACCAAATATAAGTAATGTTTTCATTAGTAAAGTAGTGAGTATGAAAGAGGAAATTGTATCATGTGAATTAGGAACTAGTTTTTTGCCAGGCGTCATTAATAAATAATTCGTATGGTTTGAAGTTAGTTTTATATTTCATTTTTTGATTTTTGCTAATCCAGTAGCCAAGATAGACATAATCAAGCTGTTTTTTCTTACATAACTCTAATAACCATAAAATTGAATAGGTACCATAGCTGTATTTATTTTCATTACAATCAAAAAAAGTATAGACGGCTGAGATACCATTATTGACTATGTCAATAATGGTAACTATTTTTAACTCCCCATTCTTTCTAAACTCAATTAATTTTGATGTGACATGGCTTTTAATTAGAAAGTCATTGTAGTCAACTATATCAGTGTCTGATTTATCCTGTGTGTGATGTCTATTATTTTGATAGTGCACATATAACGCATAATGATCTTTATTAAATGTAAGAGGTAGGATTTTAATTGTAAGAGAGTTTTTTAAGGAGCGATTAACTTTTTTTTGACTTTTGCTAAGAATAAATTGATCAACACAAAGGCGAATAGGGATACATGCAGTACAGCCTTGACAATAGGGTTTGTAAATATATTGCCCACTTCTTCTAAAGCCTTTAGTAATTAGATCGTCGTAAGATTTATCATTAATACGCTTATAAGGAGTTGCAACAATAGATTGAGCTTCACGATGATTAATATAGCTACAGGAGTATTTCGTAGTGACATAAAACTGTATTTGTTTTAATGTTGCTTTGTCTGGGTAGCTCATTATTTGATTTTAAACCGATAGTCAATGTTATTGATAAACTTTTTTTATTTTTCAATAATGTTAGTGTATTTAAAAATTGAATCTTTTTAATCGTATAAAATAATAAATTATGAGTGAGGATTTTATTACATCAAAAGAAAATTCTTTGTACAAGATATTAAAGAAAATTTCTAGCAGTAAAAGTTTTAGGTCTGAAGTGGGTCAGACGTTATTGGATGGCGTTCATTTAATAGAATCTTATCAACATTCAGATCAGCCTTTAATATTAATTCGTGATGAGAATACTCATTCTTCAGAGATTGAACGGTTAGTTAAAGCATCAAACCATGTTAAGTGCTTTACTTTAAGTCACGAACTTTTTGTTCGGCTTTCAGATTTAAAATCAAC
>JBBWVM010000024.1:0-4405 GCA_050256215.1 Methylophilaceae bacterium | reverse complement strand
CTTAAAGACAATAATTTAAAACTAAAAGATATTGAGGATGTGATACATACACTTACTCCATTAGAAGGCGCAGCAGATTTTCTTAATTGGTTACAATCTGAGTTTCAAGTCATTATTCTTTCGGACACATTTTATCAATTTGTAGGGCCGCTAATGAAACAATTAAGCTTCCCTACCCTGTTCTGTCATCAGCTTATCGTAAATGCAGAGGATGAGATCACGAATTATCAATTAAGACAAAAAGACCAAAAAACTAAAGCAGTTAAAGCGTTACAAGGATTAAATTTTCAGGTGATCTCGGCAGGAGACTCTTATAATGATACCGGTATGCTACAGCAAGCAGATGCAGGTATATTATTCTGCCCCCCAGCAAATGTAATAAAAAAGTTTCCGCAATTTCCAGTAGCAAGGGATTACCCCTCATTCAAATCAATTCTGTTAGAAACACGTGAATCATTATTAGTCACAACCCATGGATAAATTAAAGACTTATTAAGTATATATTAGTTATAAGTAAGTACATTATATAATTAATGTAATATATTGTTTTTATTGTATTTTATATATAAAATTATGAGCAGAGCCTTTGTAAAAGAAAATGATCTTGAGCACGCTGGAATAGACATTCCTGAACGACCTATTAGCTTAGAAACTAACTACGTCACCCCAAATGGACTTAATCAATTAAAAGACAGTGCAGATAAATTAGAACAAGATCGTCAAAAATTGACCGATACTGATGACCCAATAATTAAACAAAAAAAAATGCAAATAGAACGTGATTTACGTTACTTTGCCAACAGACTTAAGTCAGCAATTTTAATCAACCCCTTAAATCAATCTCAGAGCATAGTATTATTTTCAGCTAAGGTGGATGTGTTGAATGAATCAGCAGAAAAACTTCAGTTCAAAATTGTTGGAGAAGATGAAGCTGATATTAAAAATAATAAAATAAGCTACCTTTCTCCTTTAGCCAAAACATTGATTGGCAGTCGAGTAAATGATGAGGTTGTTTGGATTAAACCATCTGGGCAAGAACTACTAGTAATTACCCACATTAATTACAACCAATAAACCTCAAGGAATATTTACATGGAACTTAAAGCTGCTATACAAGCGCGTAGGTCAATTAAGTCTTTTGATCCAAATCATCGAATGACTGATGATGAAATTAAAACCTTAATGGAACTCGCCATTCTTTCACCTACCGCATTTAATATCCAACACTGGCGATTTGTAATAGTCACAGATCCAGAGTTAAGACAGCAGATTAAACAAGTCAGCTGGGATCAGCCTCAAGTCACTGACGCCTCACTACTTATTGTTCTAACAGGAGATCTAAATGCGTGGACTAAATCTCCTGAACGATACTGGAAAGATGCTCCAGAAGCTGTAAAAGAAGCCCTTATTCCTGCAATAGAACAATATTACAACAACAAACCTGAGGTTCAGCGAGATGAAGTGATGCGCTCCTGTGGGATGGCAGCTATGAATTTAATGCTCGTGGCTCAAGATTTAGGGTATGATACGTGCCCGATGGATGGCTTTGATTTTGGTAAAGTAGCTCAATTATTAAAACTTCCCGACGATCACACTCCGGCATTATTTGTAGTAGTGGGAAAAAGACTAAAAGACCCTTGGCCACGACCAGGGCAATTAGATCTAGATGAAGTAGTAAAACAAAATCATTTTTGAATTAAATATAGTTAAGGATCAATTTAAGTGCTTATTACGAACAGTATTACGATGCAATTTGGATCAAAACCATTATTTGAGGATATCTCTATCAAATTTGGTGAAGGAAATCGTTACGGCCTTATCGGGGCTAATGGTTGTGGAAAATCGACTTTCATGAAAATTTTGGCTAGAGAGCTAGAGCCTTCAGGCGGAAATATTGCATTAGATAATAATGAACGTGTGGCATGGTTACGCCAAGATCAATTTGCTTACGAAGAATTGCGAGTGATTGATGTAGTGATGATGGGTCATGAAGAGATGTGGCAAGCTAATGAAGAAAAAAATAGGTTGTATGCAAATCCAGATGCTACTGATGAGGATTATATGCGAGCGGCTGAGCTCGAATCAGTTTATGCTGAGTATGATGGTTACACAGCGGAGGCACGTGCCGGTGAATTACTTGATGGTGTCGGTATCACCAACGGACTCCATAGTGGGCCTATGAGTGAAGTTGCTCCAGGACTTAAGCTAAGAGTTTTGTTAGCACAGGCCTTATTTTCAGATCCAGACATTTTATTACTTGATGAACCCACGAATAATCTAGATATCAACACAATACGCTGGCTAGAAAACGTTCTTAATACAAAAAACACGACCATGATTATTATTTCTCATGATCGTCACTTCCTCAATCAGATCTGCACACACACGTCGGACATGGATTACCAAAAACTTACAGTTTACCCAGGAAATTATGATGACTTTATGGAAGCAAGCTCACAAGTTAAATCTCAACAACTTAAAGCCAATGAAAAAGCTAAAGCTCAAATTGCTGAATTACAAGAATTTGTAAGACGCTTCTCTGCTAACGCTTCAAAAGCAAAACAAGCCACGTCTCGTGCGAGACAAATTGATAAAATTAAGCTTGAAGATATGAAACCTTCAAGCCGGCAATATCCCTATATTCGATTTGAATACGATGAAAAAAACAAATTATATCGACAAGCACTCACAGTAAATAAAATGAGTCACCAATATGATAAACCACTATTTAACAACGTAAATTTTATGGTTGAGGCAGGTGAAAAAATCGCCATTATTGGTGAGAATGGTATCGGAAAATCAACACTACTTAAAATAATTTCAAATGAAATAGCCACACAAGAAGGTTCAGTCAAGTGGGCAGAAAAAGCCAAGATAGGTTATTTTGCACAAGACCACGCAGATGAATTTGCGTCTAATATGACTGTATTTGATTGGATAGCACAATATAGTCAACCTGGGGATGATGATCAATCAATCAGAAGTATTTTGGGTAGGTTGCTATTCTCTGGAGAAGATTTTAAAAAGAAAGTGAATGTTTTGTCAGGTGGCGAACAAGGAAGAATGTTGTTTGGTAAATTAATGTTACAAAAGACAAATGTTTTACTGTTAGATGAGCCTACCAATCACATGGATATGGAATCAATTGAATCACTCAATACCGCATTAGATAAATACAAAGGTACGCTTTTCTTTGTAAGTCATGATCGTGAATTTGTTAGTTCAATTGCAACACGTATTTTTGAGATAAAATCAGATAAAATCATCGACTATACTGGCAACTACGAAGATTATATAAGAAGTCAGGAAATAAATTAACCTGTCTTAGCCGCTCTTTTTCTTTCGTGTTCAACAAGATAACGCTTTCTAATTCGTAAAGACTGTGGGGTAATTTCAACCAACTCATCGTCATCAATAAACTCAACAGCGTATTCTCAGCTCATCAGGATTGCAGGAACTAAACGAACAGCTTCATCAGTCCCTGATGAACGGACATTGGTGAGTTGTTTCCCTTTAATTGGATTAACAATTAAATCATTATCACGAGTATGGATACCAATGACCATTCCCTGATAAAGTTTATCACCCGGCTTCACAAACATTCGACCACGATCTTGAAGTTTCCATAAAGCATAAGCAACCGCCTCACCTTTTTCAGATGAAATCAAAGCGCCAGTACGCCTACCTGGAATTTCGGCTTTCACCTCATCGTAACTGTCAAAAATATGTGACATTAAGCCTGTGCCGCGTGTCATAGTTAAAAACTCTCCTTGAAAACCAATCAATCCTCTCGCAGGTATACGATACTCAAGCCTTGTTCGTCCTAAACCATCAGATTCCATATTGCTTAATTCGCCCTTTCTACGACCTAATTCTTCCATAACCACGCCCTGATTATCGTCTTCAATATCGACCGTTAAATTTTCATAAGGCTCACATCGTTTACCATCAATCTCACGATAAACTACACGTGGCTTTCCTACCGCAATTTCAAACCCTTCACGACGCATATTTTCAAGCAAAATTGTGAGATGTAATTCACCGCGACCAGAAACTCGGAAAATATCTGCATCTTGTGTATCTTCTACCCGAAGCGCTACATTTACCAATAACTCCTTTGTCAGTCGCTCTCTAATTTGTCGACTAGTTATAAACTTACCTTCCTTGCCTGCTAAAGGTGAACTATTGACCATAAAATCCATAGTAAGTGTAGGCTCATCAACTGGAATAATCGGTAATCCAATTGGGTTGTTCACATCTGCCAAGGTTACACCAATGCCGATATCCTCAATCCCTGTAACAATCACAATATCTCCAGCTTGAGCTTCCTGTATAGCTACACGCTCTAATACCTTAAAACCAAACACTTCATTTATTTTTCCCTTCCCAACATTTTTATCACCAT
>JBBWVM010000023.1:0-23383 GCA_050256215.1 Methylophilaceae bacterium | reverse complement strand
AATTAATTAATTTGAATTTAAAAAACCCCGAATTTAATAATTTACGGGGTTTTTTTTATTCTTTTTTCTTTAAAAAAGTTTTGAAGAATCTTTCGGGATTTTGATTCTGCTATTCCTCCATGAATATTACAATGATGATTAAGTTGTTTATTGTCTTTTAAATTAATTAATCCACCACAAGCTCCTGTTTTAAGGTCGTGTGCCCCAAAATATAAGTTACGAATACGAGCATGAAATATTGCTCCTAGGCACATAATGCACGGCTCTAAAGTCACATAGAGATCACAATTAATTAATCTATAATTATTTAAATATTGACTTGCATTTTTGATGGCAATAATTTCCGCATGAGCAGTAGGGTCATTATTTTTTATTAATAAATTTTGTCCTGTTGAAATAATTTTATCTTGATATGTAATTACCGCACCGACTGGAACTTCATTGTTCTGATAAGACTTTTCAGCCTCTTGTAAAGCTTTTGCCATAAAAAAATCTAGAGATAGGTTTGTCATTTATTTTTTATTTAATGTTAATAAGTACTGATTATTTAATTGAATATTAATTATAGATTGAATTTTTATTGTGTTTAGTATTATATTAATAAGTAATTCTTTATTTTATATGTGTCTTTATGATGAAAATACTTTTTGTATGCTTATTTTTTTTAAGTACAACTATTTTTTCGAGTGAATTATATAAGGTTGACAATGAACATAGTTTTGCGAGCTGGAAAATTCGTCATATAGTTTCAAAAACATTAGGAACTATTAATGATATTAATGGTGAAATGGTAATTGATCGGAATGATTTATCAAATTCAACAGTTAATGTAACATTAAATCTAAATAGCATTAATAGTTCGCATCGAAAGCGCGATCGTCATATTCAAGAGAAAAAATTCTTAGATGTTATTAATTTTCCTGAAATTCATTTCAGGAGCACGCGAATTAAGTTAATTGATAATATTTCAGGGTTGATTAGGGGTCAATTAACGTTGCATGGAATTTCTAAGGAAATTGAATTTCCATTTAGATTATTAGGATTTGGTGATGATCCATGGGGTGGTTATAGGGTTGGATTGGAAGGAAAAACTATAATTAAATCTACGGATTATGGGTATACTTGGTCTGCAAAGGAAAATTCATCGATAGGAAATGAAATAGAGATTAATCTACTTATTGAAGGCGTTAGACAATAATTTATGAAAAAGGTAGCTAATACGGATGTTGAGATTGATGCTTTATTAAGTCAACGTTGGAGTCCTAGAGCTTTTGATTCTGGTTATATTATGAATGAGATTGAAATTAAATCTTTATTGGAGGCTGCAAGATGGGCCCCGTCATGTTATGGGGATCAACCATGGAAATTTATTATTTTTAATAAGTCCAATGCAACAGCATGGACTGGGGCGCTTAATTGTCTAGCTGTTGGCAATCAGGATTGGGCAATGAATGCATCGTTATTAATTGTTGTTTGTGCTCATCAATTATTTAACCATAATGGCGAGTTAAATCGGTGGGGTCAATATGATAGTGGAGCTGCTGCTGAAAATATATGCCTGCAAGCAACAAGTTTAAATTTACATGCACATCAAATGGGTGGCTTTAATGAGAGTAAGACAAAAGTGTTGGCTAAAATTCCAAGCGAATATGATGTAATGTCTTTTATTGCAATTGGTAAATGTCTTAAAGAAAATGAGTATAATGACGAACAGGCAAAAAGAGAAAAGATGCCAAGAAAAAGAAATGCTTTGGAAGAGATATATTTTATAAATGAATGGGAGTCTATTGGTTAGGAAAATTATGAAAAATTTAGTTACACTCACCAAGGAAAATTTTAAGAAAACAATTGAGGACAATGCATTTGTTGTTGTTGATTTTTGGGCGCCATGGTGTGATCCATGTGTTGCTTTTACCCCAATTTTTGAGGCTGCGGCAGAAAAAAATCAGGATATTATTTTTGGGATGGTTGATACAGAAAAAGATCCAGAGATAGCTGAGTACTTCCAAGTTGAAAAGATTCCAGGAATTTTAGTGATTAGAGATCGTGCTGGTATTCATGCACAAGTAGGCGAGATAGGCGCACCAGCTTTTGATGAAATTTTAAAATGGGCTAGGGATTATGATATGAGTACCGTTGAGGACTTTTATAAAAGAGAAGAAAATAATCAACTAATTTGAGGACGTTAGTTTCTTTAGAAATTTAAATGGGTCTATTGCTTTTCCGTTCTTTCTAATTTCAAAATGTAGCTTTACCATATCAGTTCCGCTGCTACCCATAGTTCCAATTGTTTGGCCAGCAACTACATTTTGACCTTCTTTAACTAATAAGGTTTGTTGATGACCATATACACTTAAAATATTATTACCATGTTTAATAATTATAAGGCGTCCATAGTCTTTTAGTTCTTCCCCCACATAAATTATTCTACCCTTTGCAATTGAACGGATTTCTTGACCAGGCACCCCAAAAAATTCTATACCTTTTTTGTCTGATAAGGCATTAAAGCTGTTTTCTGGATTAGTGTTTGTTGGCCACCCCCATTCTTTTGAAATTTTGTTTTTTTTAGAAATAAGTTGATTGGCTCTTTTAATAGATTTTTTTGAGTAAACTTCTCGCATAGCTTTTGGTTGACTTATTTTGATAGGGTCTCCAAAAGTAAACTCTGTTGTGATCTGACTGTCTTTTATAATTTCTCCTTCTTCAAAAGGTATTGTTTCTATTTCAATTTTTTTGTGTGGTTGTTGTGTGGGTTGAATATCTTTTTGACGAAGAATATCAAATCTTATCAGATCACCTTTTTTTACAAAATATGGCTTTTCTAAGCCATTTGCTAGCGCTACTTTTTCGTAATTAAAGCCACACTTTATGCTGATACTAAATAAAGTTTCCCCTTCCTTTACTGTATATACATCAGGGCAAATTATTGGTTTTGTAATGGGTTTTGTTATTTTGTCTTTCACAGGTGCCGGAATTTTGCTTGCACAGCCAATTATAAAGATTGATATTAAAACTAAGAGAATGTTTCTTTGATAGCGCAAGGTGTTAGATATTTGATTCATATTAAAATTAGTCTTTGATCCATTTTTTTAGATTTTTAATATTTTCATGTTGTGTTAGATCTGCTTGAATTGGTGAGATTGAAACTAATCCATTTCTAATTGCATGAAAATCTGTACCTGAACCGCCATCATTAGGCTCTCCTGCGGCTCCTACCCAATATAATATTTCCCCATTACCTTCTTTGGTTTTGATAACTGGTTCTGACTTATGCCTTTTTCCAAGCCTTGTTATAGCTAAACCTTTTAGTTCTGTATAAGGTACATCAGGAACATTAATATTAAATAAAGTTGCTTTTGAAAAATTGGTCTTATTATGTAACTTAATAAGATCAAGTGTGACTTTTGCAGCAGTAGAAAAATTTTTGGCCTTACTTCTTGACATTGAGATCGCAAAGGATGGTATGTTAAGAAGATAACCTTCCATTGCTGCAGCAACGGTTCCTGAATAAATAGTATCATCACCCATGTTTGCTCCATCATTAATTCCGGAAATAACCATGTCAGGGGTGTAGTCAATTAGTCCTGTAAGGGCAATGTGTACGCAATCAGTTGGTGTTCCATTTATATAAAAAGAATTATTATTTATCTTAGTTACCTTTAAGGGCTTATCTAAGGTAAGAGAGTTACTTGATCCACTTCTATTTCTATCTGGAGCGACAATTACAACATCTGCGATTGTCTTTAGGTGTTCTGCAAGAATTTGTATTCCTGGGGCTAGATATCCATCATCATTTGAAACTAAAATTTTCATATATCTTTTATTGTTTTACAAAAAAATACAGTACTTAAAAAAAATATTACTGATAATAAAATCTGGAAAAAAGCTATATTTTGAGATAATCCTGTTTCACTGTACGATCTTACCACCCCTTCAATAAAAAATAATAATATAAACATGCTTGACCATTGGTATGTGTACTTATTTTTTTTAAGAATTCCGAATAATGGTAAAAGTAAAATGATTGATTTGATAACCATCCATGAGCCTTGCTCTCTAAGAGGATTATAAAAAAGTTCCCATGTTAAATTTAGAATAATTAAGCTTATTAAGCTAAATACCGCGCCGTAGTAAAAATTATTCATTTGCAAGTTTTAAGCTAATTTTTGCTAATCTAACACCTTGCGCTATACAGATAATTTTTTCATCCTCTGAGATATTTTTGTCGTTATGCCCTTGAACATGGCTTGCGCCATAGGGCGTTCCACCAGAAATTGTCTTTGATAATTCGGGAACTGAATAAGGAATTCCTAGTAAAATCATTCCCAGATGTAGTAGAGGTAATTGCATACTTAACAATGTTGACTCATTTCCACCATGAGTAGAGCCCGTTGAGGTAAATACACATCCTGGTTTATTTTCTAATGCACCATTGAACCAAAGTGGTGTTGCAGATTCTAGAAAGAATTTTAATGGCGCAGCCATATTGCCAAATCTGGTCGGGCTTCCTAAAGCTAAACCATCACATTTACTTAAATCGTCTAAAGTAGCATAGAGCGCACCTGACGCCGGAACTGATTTTTGTACTTCATTTATTACGGGAAAGACTTTAGGTACAGTTCTAATTTTAGCTTTTGCTCCTTCAACAGAATTGACCCCTCTAGCTATTAAAGAAGCCATATTTTTAACCGATCCACTTTTAGAGTAATAGAGAATTAATACTTCAATCATCTAGATTTTTTTTGCAAGCGAAGAAGCTGCGCCTATATAGGTTTGGGGGGTTAGTTTTATTAAGTAATCTTTATCTTTTGCTGGGAGATCAAGAGATTCAATAAAGATTAATAGTAATTCTGATGTAATTTTTTTTTGACCTCTAGTAAGTTCTTTAAGTTTTTCATACGGATTTTCAATACCATTTTTGCGCATCACAGTTTGTATGGGTTCGGCCAAAACCTCCCAAGCATTTTCTAGGTCGCGGTCTATAGCAACCTTATCTATTTTTAGTTTTTTTAAGCCCTTAAGGCAGGATTTATAAGCTATAAATCCATAACCAAAACCAAGCCCAATATTTCTTAATACCGTTGAGTCAGTTAAGTCTCTTTGCCATCTTGAGATAGGAAGTTTTTCTGATAAATGCATTAATATGGTATTCGCCAAGCCTAAGTTTCCTTCTGAATTTTCAAAATCAATCGGATTTACTTTATGCGGCATAGTTGAAGATCCAACTTCATTTTTTATTGTTTTTTGCTTAAAATATCCTATAGAGATGTAACTCCATAAATCACGATTAAGATCAATTAGGATGGTGTTTATTCTTGCGATATTATGAAAAATTTCAGCAATAAAATCATGCGGTTCAATTTGTGTGGTGTATGGGTTATGAGTTAAACCTAAAGAGTTAACAAAAGTTTTGGAAAATGCCTGCCAATTTTTTTTAGGGTAAGCGGCAAGGTGAGCATTAAAATTTCCTACCGCACCATTAATTTTCCCTAAAATTTCTTGTTTATTAGTTTGAGTTACTTGTCGTTCTAGTCTGTAAACAATATTCGCAAACTCTTTACCAAGGCTTGTTGGACTTGCTGTTTGGCCATGTGTTCTTGCAAGCATAGGAACGGCTGAAAATTCATTAGCATACTTTTTTAATTGTTTAATAATTGCTTCAATTTCTGGTAGAACAATATCAAATAAACCTTCTTTAATCATCAGTGCATATGAAAGGTTATTAATGTCTTCTGAAGTGCATGCAAAATGTATAAATCCTGAAACTTGTTGCACTTCTTTTTCTTTTAAGTTGTCTTGTAACCAATATTCAATTGCTTTAACATCATGATTGGTTATTTTTTCGATATCTTTGATTGCTTGGGCATCTTGCTCCCCAAAGTTTTTGATAATTCTGTTTAAAGTAGAGATAGTTTTGGATGAAAATTTTGGAACTTCTTTAATGTCTTTATCATCGCTGAGGGCTATAAGCCATAATATTTCGACTTTTACTCTATTACGAATGAGACCATATTCACTAAATATCGATCTTAAAGGGTCAGTTTGGTTTGAGTAACGGCCATCAATCGGAGAAATTGCGGTTAATGTAGAAGTCATAAGTAACCTTTTAAGATATAGAGCTGTATTTTACATTAAAAACTGAAATATATTTTTATATACTAATTAGTTTTGCATTATTTTTGAAAATTTTTTTCTTTTCATTTAAAATCTATGTTTTAAGTAACAATACATTCATAAACAAGGAACTAAATGTTAGATTCATACTTGATTCATCAACAAGAAAGGGCAGATCAAGGGCTTCCTCCGCTTCCCTTAAGTGTCCAACAAACTGCTTTATTGATAGAGCTATTAAAGCAAGACTCAATAGATAATCCAAATTTATTAGTGGAAATACTAACAAACAGAATTCCTGCTGGAGTAGATCAGGCAGCCTTTGTTAAAGCGGCATTTTTGTCTGACTTGGCTTTAGGTAATGCACAGTCTCCCTATATTGAAAGTGATAGAGCTATTGAGCTTCTGGGGACAATGTTAGGTGGATACAATGTTCAATCGTTAGTTGGTCTACTAGAAACGAATAAGGCGCCAATGGCAGTTAAGGCGTTATCAAAAATTATACTGATATTTGATGCATTTTATGATGTGGAAAAGTTACATAAAAGTGGAAATCAGCACGCTACAGAATTATTAAATTTATGGGCAAATGCTGAATGGTTTCTGTCTAAAAAAGAAATTCCAGATAATATGAAGTTAATAGTATTTAAGGTTGATGGAGAAATAAATACAGATGACCTATCTCCTGCTCAAGAGGCATGGTCAAGAGCTGACATTCCTTTGCACGCTAAATCTATATTTATAAATAAAATACCCAATGCTTTAAATATAATAGAAGATTTGAAGCAACAGCAATTGCCTTTGGCATTTGTTGGCGATATTGTTGGAACTGGATCATCTCGAAAATCAGCTATTAATTCATTGCAGTGGCATATGGGGCGACATATTTCCTATATTCCAAATAAGAACTCTGGAGGAGTGGTGCTTGGAGGAAAAATTGCCCCTATCTTTTTTAATACTGCAGAGGACTCCGGTGCGCTCCCAATTGAATGTGATGTTTCAAAAATTAAAACAGGCCAGATTATTAATATTAATTTAAAGAAAAGGATTATTTTTGATGAAAATGGTGTGGAGCTTACCAGTTTTAAATTAACTCCATTTACGATCTTGGATGAGTTAAGAGCTGGAGGTAGAATCCCTTTGATTATTGGTAAGGGATTGACTGAGAAAGCAAGAGCTACGCTAAATTTAGATCAAACAAATCTTTTCATTAAAACTGTGTCTCAGGATGACTTAAATCAAAAAGGATACACACTTGCTCAAAAGATGGTTGGAAAGGCCTGCGGCGTCAAGGGTGTTCGTCCCGGTACTTATTGTGAGCCTAAAATTACTACAGTGGGCTCTCAGGATACAACGGGAGCTATGACGAGAGATGAATTAAAAGAGCTCGCATGTCTAGGGTTTAATGCGGATCTTGTCATGCAAAGTTTTTGCCACACTGCAGCGTATCCAAAACCTGTTGATATTGAGCTTCAACATACACTTCCTGATTTTATGAATAGTCGTGGAGGTGTGTCTCTTAAGCCAGGAGATGGTGTAATACATTCATGGCTTAATCGCATGATTCTCCCTGATACCGTGGGAACTGGAGGTGACTCTCATACTCGTTTTCCAATAGGTATTTCTTTTCCAGCAGGATCTGGGTTAGTGGCTTTCGCAGCAGCAATAGGCGTTATGCCTGTTGATATGCCGGAATCTGTTCTAGTTCGTTTTTCAGGTCAAATGCAACCAGGGATTACATTGAGGGATTTGGTAAATGCTATTCCATATTTTGCAATCAAAGAAGGTCAACTTACTATTGGAAAGCAAAATAAAATGAATATTTTTAATGGCCGAATACTTGAGATTGAAGGATTACCAGATCTTAAAATTGAGCAGGCTTTTGAATTTTCTGATGCTTCTGCTGAAAGATCAGCCAATGGCTGTACTGTGAGGCTGAATAAAGAGCCAATAATTGAATTTATGAACTCTAATATTGTTTTAATGCAAAATATGATTGCAAATGGCTATGAGGATTCTAGAACTCTTTCCAGAAGAATTCAATCAATGAAGGATTGGATTAAAGCACCAGAATTATTAGAAGCTGATGCTGACGCTAGTTACGCATATGAACTTAATATTGATCTTAATGCAATTACAGAGCCCTTAATTGCATGCCCAAATGATCCTGATAACATTAAAACATTATCTAATGTTGAAAAAGAAAAAATTGATGAGGTTTTTATTGGAAGTTGTATGACCAATATTGGTCATTACAGGGCGGCAGGAAATATTTTGAAAGGTAATAAAGAAATTAACACTACATTATGGATTGCCCCTCCTACCAGAATGGATGAAACCCAACTGAAAAAAGAAGGGATCTATACTATATTTAATTCCATTGGTGCAAGAACTGAAATTCCGGGCTGTAGTTTATGTATGGGAAATCAAGCTCGTGTGGAAGATAATGCAGTTGTTTTTTCTACAAGCACGCGTAATTTTGATAACCGAATGGGGCAGGATGCTCAAGTGTATCTAGGTTCAGCAGAGCTAGCAGCTATAGTAGCATTGCTTGGATATATTCCATCCAAGGATGAGTATTTGAGATTAATGAATGACAAAATAGAAGTAAATGCTAGTGAGATATATACTTATTTAAACTTTGATCAACTTACAGATTATAATGACAATAAAGTCATTGAAATTAATTCTATCTCTTAATGTAATTGTATGGAATATGATATTGATTGTAAAAAATGCTCGAGATTAAGCTCTTTTTTATCCCAAACACTTGAAAAATACCCTAACTATTTTTGTAAGCCAGTACCTCCATTTGGAGATTTGCAGGCTAAGTTTTTAATAGTCGGTCTTGCTCCTGGAATGCATGGTGCCAATAAAACAGGGCGTCCTTTTACGGGAGATCATGCGGGTATATTGCTTTACGAGACCTTATATAGGCATGGTTTTTCCTCTCACCCTACTTCAGAGTCAGCTCAAGATAAATTAATTTTAAATAATTGTAGGATAACTAATACAGTTAAGTGTTTGCCTCCTGAAAATAAACCTGAATCTCAGGAAATAAAAAATTGTAATGTTTTTTTACAGTATGAAATTAGTGCCCTTAAAAAAGGTTCTGTGCTACTTGCGTTAGGGACGATTGCACATAATGCTATTTTATTCGCATTAAATTTGCCTAAAAAGGATTTTAAATTTTTTCATGGTGCTCGTTATTGCTTGCCAAATGATCTAGTTTTATATGATAGTTTTCATTGTAGTCGTTATAATACTCAAACAAAGCGACTTACTGGCGCAATGTTTAATGAGGTTTTTTTATCAATTAAAAGAGAATTGGAGAAATAAGATGCCATATATAAATGTAAAACTTGCGGGAAATTTAAATCGTGATCAAAAGCAGGAAATAGCCACAGAAATCACTGACTTAATGCAAAGAGTTGCCAATAAACCAGCATCATATACTTATGTAGTATTCGATGAGGTGAAGGGTGAAGATTGGTCAGTTGGAGGAAGTTTGTTGGGGTAAGTTATGACCCAGGTAAAGGAAGTCATTAAAACCTTTCCAAACCTTCCAGGTGTTTATCGCATGATAAATATTGACAATGAAGTTATCTATATTGGAAAAGCAAAAAATATTAAAAAGAGGGTTGGTTCATATTTCATGAAAACACAAACCAGCCCTCGAACAAGATTGATGGTTGATAAAATTCATTCAATCAAATTTACTATCACTAATACAGAAGCTGAAGCATTAATTCTTGAGAATAATTTAATCAAGAAATTTATGCCTAGATATAATGTTATTTTTAGAGACGATAAATCTTATCCTTATTTGGCGATTTCTGGTGATAAGTTTCCAAGGCTGACATTTCATAGAGGTAAACAAGCTAAAGAAAATCAATATTTTGGCCCTTTCCCAAATTCAGCTGCAGTCCGGCAAAGCATACAACTGCTTCAAAAAGTTTTTATGTTGAGAACTTGTGAGAATACAGTTTTTAATAATCGAACTAGACCATGCCTTGAGTATCAAATTAAAAGATGTACTGCGCCTTGTGTCGGTTTGATTAATGAGGGAGATTATAAAAATGACACCAAACAAGCTACCTTATTTTTGAATGGAAAGGATAGTGAGATAATTAATAATCTTACAATCAAGATGAATTTTTATTCTGAAAAATATGATTTTGAACAAGCCGCTGTATTTAGGGACAGAATACAGAGCCTAAGACATATTAGATCAAAACAATTTGTTAGCGATTTTAGTGAGCAGGATGCTGACATCATTGCTTTGGTAGAGGCTATGGGTCGAATTTGTGTGAATATTGTTATGATTAGAGGGAGGAGGCATTTAGGAGATAAAAGTTTTTTCCCAAACAATACTATTGAGCATGACTCACAAAATATTATTGAAACTTTTGTTGCTCAATACTATGATCAAAAATCTCCTCCTCCTGTATTGGTTATTGAAGATAAGATTGATAAGGGATTGCTTGATAATTTTTTTCAGCTTAAAAAATATTCATCAGTGAAAATTATTTCGAAATTAACTGCGGATAAAAAAATGTGGTTAATGATGGCTAAGAAAAATGCTAATGAAGCATTAAAGCAAAAAGATAACGAGCATGCTAGCCAGATAAAGAGAATGGAGTCTTTTAGGGCTCTATTAAATATCTCTGACGATGTGAATAGAATTGAATGTTTTGACGTTAGTCATACCATGGGAGAGAGAACGGTTGCTTCTTGTGTTGTTTATGATAAAAATACTCTCCAGAATAAAGAATATCGCCGTTATAACATTAAAGATGTGACGCCAGGCGACGATTATGGGGCGATGCGACAGGTGCTTGAAAGGCGGTATAAAAAAATAATTTCAAGTGAAGGAATAAAGCCTGATGTTATATTGATAGACGGAGGGAAGGGGCAGCTTGGAGTAGCAATGCGTATAATGAATGATTTAGGTATAACAGATATTGTTCTTGTAGGTGTTTCAAAAGGTCCGAAAAGAAAAGCAGGGTCTGAAATATTACATATTGCAGATGGGCCTGTGTTAGAGGATATAGATCCTAGTAATTTGGGTTTTCATTTGATTCAGCAGATTAGAGATGAGGCGCATCGATTTGCAATAATAGGGCATAGAGCAAGAAGAGATAAGGCGAGATTAACATCCTCTATAGAAGAGATTGAAAGAATTGGTTCTAAGAAAAGAAAAAAACTTCTTGTATATTTTGGAGGGTTAGAAGGCGTAAAAAATGCAACTACTGAAGAGCTCATTATGGTTGAGGGAATAAATAAAATGTTAGCTCAAAAGATCTACAGTTTTTTTCATTAAAGATGGAGTAATTTTTGAATATCATAAATATACCAAATGTAATAACTCTGTTTAGGATAGCTCTAATTCCATTATTGGTAATAACTTTTTATTTTCCTGATGAATCATTGTTAATGAAAGATAGAAATTTTATTGCCACTATAATTTTTTTAATTGCCGCAATTACTGATTGGTTAGATGGGTTTCTTGCAAGAAAATTATCCCAAAGTTCTGATTTTGGTGCTTTTTTGGATCCAGTGGCGGATAAATTAATTGTTATTTCAGCCTTGCTTTTATTGCTTGAATTTGGTCGTATTGGTTCTGTTGTGGCACTTATTATTATAGGCCGTGAATTTGCTATCAGCTCCTTAAGGGAATGGATGGCAAGGCTTGGGCAAGCGGGGGGAGTTGCTGTTGCATTTATAGGTAAATTAAAAACGACAATTCAAATGATTGCAATATTATTTTTACTTTATTATGAGGATATTGGAATAATTCCTATTGGCCAAATCGGTTTGATTATGATTTATATAGCGGCTTTTTTAACACTCGCATCAATGCTGTATTACTTAAAAATTTCAATAAGAACATTAAAAAATATTAAATAAAATGTATAAATTAGATCAGTGATTGACAGGGTGTTAAAAAGAGCTAAAATACTGCCTTCTTAATGCGGGAATAGCTCAGCTGGTAGAGCGATACCTTGCCAAGGTATAGGTCGCGAGTTCGAACCTCGTTTCCCGCTCCATATTTAGTTAAAAAAGGGGAGCGGAAGCCTTCCCTTTTTTAATGTAATAAGTGTAGAGATTGGCGCGTTAGCAAAGTGGTTATGCAGAGGCCTGCAAAGCCTTAGACGCCGGTTCGATTCCGGCACGCGCCTCCAATGATATATGATAAAAGTAATGATAAAATATCTTCTTTTGCCCGGGTGGTGAAATTGGTAGACACAAGAGACTTAAAATCTCTCGACCTTATGGTCGTGCCGGTTCGATTCCGGCTCCGGGCACCAATATGAAATTAAAACTCACAGTTAAATGTAGATCAATTCCACAATCGGAGTATTTAGATAAATTAATAGTTTCGAACAACTATCAAATCAATAATATTTCTTTTGAGGGGTTAGTTTGTAATGATTTTAATATTCCAAAGCAGAATGATTTTCCAATTGCACCGATTGAGGCATACGGGATTAAAGGCGTTAATTCAGGCTCATTTATTTATAATGCTACCCCATGTTATTTTTCGTTACAAAGAGATTATTTTAAATTTGAAAAAAATTTAGAGTTTGAATGTTCGCAAGAGAATCTAAAAGAGCTATGTGATGAGTTGAATGTAAATTTTTCAGATAATAGATCTTATTTTTTTATCCGTAATTGTAAATTATTTTTTTTAACTCAAAAAAACAATAATATCTCAACTTATTTTCCAGAAGAGATTAATCAGGTTGTTGAAAGAAAGTTTTTACCATTCGGTGATGATGAGCTCTGGTGGCATTCATTTATCAATGAAATACAAATGTTTTTACATAGTTCAAAGATTAACGAAATTAGAGAGGCTGCCTTCGAATTTCCAATTAACACTATTTGGTTTTCTGGCGGGGGAGAGGTAGTAAGGAATATTGAATCTGGAAATTATTTTAGTAGTTACTCTAATATGAAATTAATTAAGAATATTTCATTAATTCAGCCAAATTATTATTTTTTTGACATTGCAGAAGGTGTGAATTTTGATGGAAATATAACTAGTTTCTATTATGATCTTGGCGATCATAGGCAAACTGATAATTTATTTAATTCTATTTATGATGGCTTTATGTCTGGAAAATTAAATAAGATAAATATGAATTTATGTTTTGGGTTTATAACTGTAAATTTAAATATTAACAAATTTTCTAAGTTTAAATTTTGGAGACCAAAGCTCACGATCCAGGATATTTTAAATGGAATATAAAGAAAAAAAGATTAATACAGATCTTTATAAAAAGTTTATACATGGCGGATTACACCCGGTCCTGTCTAGTCTTTTTTCCGCACGAAATATTAAAGATATTAATGAAGTTGATTATCAATTAGATAAATTGCTAGCTCCAGAATTATTGGTTTCGAATTTAGATGCAGGTGAATTTCTAATGCATGCCATTAACAATAAAAAAAATATTATAGTTGTTGGTGATTATGATGCAGACGGTGCCACAGCAACGGCTTGTGCTGTTCTAGGGCTAAGAAAGTTTGATGCGATTGTTGATTTTATTGTGCCAAATCGTTTTGAATTTGGTTATGGTTTAACGCCTGAGATTGTAAAATTAGCTGCGCAAAGAAATCCTGATATATAGTAACTGTTGATAACGGTGTAGCTAGTATATCTGGAGTAGAAGCTGCGAATGATTTAGGTATTGAGGTGTTAATTACTGATCACCACCTTCCCGGCGATCAACTTCCAAACGCTCGTTACATAGTAAATCCAAATCAAAAATCATGCACATTTCCAAGTAAAAATCTTTGTGGTGTAGGTGTAATGTTTTATGTTTTGTTATCTGTTAGGGCTGCTTTTCGTAAGTGCAATACTTACAAAAATATAGAGCAACCTATGCTTTCTGACTTATTAGATCTTGTGGCTTTAGGCACAGTTGCCGACCTGGTAAATTTAGATTTAAATAATCGTACTCTTATAAAATTTGGCCTAGATATAATAAAAACAGGAAAATGTAATTTTGGCATTAAAGCATTGATTAATTTAACTAAAAAACAATTCAGTAATATTAAGACTTCTGATCTTTCTTTTATGATTGCTCCTAAGTTAAATGCAGCTGGCAGATTAGATGATATGACATTAGGTATTCAGTGTCTTATCGCAGATGATATTGATAGTGCTACGACGTTAGCAAAAAAATTAATTCACCTAAATGAGCAAAGAAAATTTATTGAAAATGAAATGAAAGAAACTGCGATGTCTTCTTTAGCTGATTACAAGGTGGGAAATCAATTTTCTATTGTAATGTTTGATAAATCTTGGCATCAGGGTGTTATTGGAATTTTAGCTTCAAGGTTAAAGGAAAAATATTATCTCCCGGTAATAATATTTGCAAAGGGGGAGAATGGATTTTTAAAAGGCTCTGGAAGGTCTATCATGTCTTATCATTTACGTGATGCTTTGGATACATTAACTAAAAGATACCCAGATCTTATTAAAACTTTTGGTGGGCATGCTATGGCTGCGGGGCTAACTATTAAGGAAGAAAATTTTAATGAGTTTTGTAAGGTATTTGAGGATCTCACAAAGGAATTATTAAATCCAGAAGATTTAAATTTGATTATAGAAATAGATAAGCCTATTCCTTCAGAACATCTTAATTATAAAACAGCAAAAATAATCAATAATGAGGTCTGGGGTATGGGATTTCCTTTCCCAATTTTTTTAGATACTTTTGATGTGATTCAGCAAAAAATTATTGCAAGTAAGCATAGCAAATGTATTTTGCGAAAGAAAAATAATTACGAAGCTATATTTTTTAATCACACAAGAGTTCTCCCTGATAGAATAACAATTACTTATTCTATTGAAGCTAATGAATTTAATAATAATCAATCATTGCAACTTATTATTCGAAATTTAATACATGACTAAAATCACAAAAAAGATAATTGTTGGCAATATGAAGATGAATGGATCTCGAGTATTTAATGAGTCCTATCTTTTAAGTCTCAAAGATAAATTACAAAATATTGATCAAATAGATGTTGCCTTATGCTTACCTTACCCCTATCTTTTTCAAGCACAGGATTTATTAGCTGGAAGTAATATTTTTTGGGGAGGGCAGAATGTTGCAAAATATGAAAGTGGTCCATTCACAGGAGAGGTTAGCGCATTAATGCTTAAGGATTTTAATAGTCATTTTGTTATCGTAGGTCATTCAGAAAGAAGTACGGCCTACTGTGAATCAGACGAAAATATAGCGATTAAATTTAACATGATAAAAAAATTTAGCATGACGCCAATTCTATGTGTTGGTGAAACGTTGATAGAGCGAGAAGCGGGCATTATGGAGCGTGTGGTTGCAAATCAATTAGACAAAATAATTGAGCTTTACGGTGCAAATATTTTTGAAAATTCAATCATTGCTTATGAGCCAATCTGGGCAATTGGTACAGATATGGCGGCAACTCCCGAGCAAACAAAAAAGATGTGTAGTTTTATAAGAAAGTTAATTAATAACTCTCTTAAAAGTGATTTAAAGAACTTAAAGATTCTTTATGGCGGAAGCGTAAATGCTAAAAATGCGGTACAATTATGGTCTTTAGAAGGTGTTGATGGCGCATTAATTGGTAGAGCTGCGCTGGATGTAAATGAATTTTTTCAGATTTGTCAGGAAGCTGAAAGAATTACCGAATAACTTATATTTATTAGATTACTTTATGGAAAACTTAATTATCATCATTCATGTTATTGCTAGCTTAGGTGTTATTGGGCTTGTATTAATTCAGCACGGGAAAGGTGCAGATGCTGGCGCTGCTTTTGGTGGTGGAAGCTCGGGAAGTATGTTCGGAGTGCAAGGTTCGTCAAATTTCCTCAGTAGATTAACCGCGATATGTGTAACCGTATTTTTTTGTACCAGTATTGCTCTTGCGTTAGTTGCAAGTAATAAGCATGGAAATTCTAGCGTGGTTGAATTGCCTACAAGTAATTTACAGACAGCTGAGAGTGTTGACCAGGATATCGAGCTAAATAAACAGGTAGGTGTACAAGACATTCCAAACTAGCATGACAAAATAATTATTTGCCGTCGTGGTGGAATTGGTAGACACGCTACCTTGAGGGGGTAGTGACGAAAGTCGTGAGAGTTCGAGTCTCTCCGACGGCACCATTATACTATTTATAGTAAATGCATTTAATTTATGAAGGGCTGTAAATGCTAGACAATTATTTTCCAATTTTTATGTTTATTTTAGTTGGTATTGGTATTGGCTTAGGCCCACTTCTCATCGGATTAATTCTTAGCCCAAGTAAGCCTTATAAAGAAAAAAATTCACCTTACGAATGTGGTTTTGAGCCATTTGAGGACGCTCGAATGAAATTTGATGTGCGTTATTATCTAGTAGCAATTTTATTCATTCTTTTTGATTTGGAGATTACTTTTCTTTTTCCTTGGGCAGTAGTAATTAATAAAATTGGTTTGTTTGGATTTATTTCAATGCTGATTTTTCTGGGTATTTTGGTGGTTGGTTTTGTTTATGAATGGAAAAAAGGAGCACTAGATTGGGAGTAGCGTATGGGTATTGAAGGGGTTTTAGAAAAAGGGTTTATTACTACCAATCTGGATACGCTCATTAATTATTCTAGAACAGGTTCGTTGTGGCCAATGACATTTGGATTGGCTTGCTGTGCAGTTGAAATGATGCATGCTGGAGCATCTCGATATGATCTGGATAGATTTGGAATTGTTTTTAGACCGAGTCCCAGACAGTCAGATGTTATGATTATTGCTGGAACATTAGTTAATAAAATGGCTCCTGCGCTTAGGAAGGTTTATGATCAAATGGCCGAGCCTAGGTGGGTTATTTCAATGGGTTCATGTGTAAATGGTGGTGGTTATTATCATTATTCTTATTCTGTTGTTCGAGGCTGTGACCGTATAGTGCCTGTTGATGTGTATGTTCCTGGATGTCCACCAACAGCTGAAGCATTAATATTTGGCATTATGCAACTCCAGAAAAAAATTAGAAAAACAAATACAATTGCTCGATGAAAAACTCCTCTAAAAATATTTTTTTGTCTCTTAAAAAATTTTTAGGGAAAAATGTTTTAACTTCAAACTTTCAAAATAACGAAATAACTTTGGTACTTGAACTTAGTTCCATTAAAAATACACTTAAAGACCTGAGGGATAAAAAAGAATTTAATTTCAAACAGCTCATTGATTTGTGTGGTGTTGATTATCAGGAATATAAAACTGGAGCAGTTGACGAGAAAAGATTTGCTATTGTTTATCACCTATTGTCTCTTAATAATAATCAGCGTATTCGAATAAGGGTTTTTGCTGATGATAATGAATTTCCTGTAATACCTTCGATAACTGACTTATGGCCAGGGGCTGATTGGTATGAGAGAGAGGCGTTTGATTTATTCGGTATTATGTTTTTTGATCACCCTGATTTAAGGAGGATTTTGACGGACTATGGATTTATAGGGCATCCGTTTAGAAAAGATTTTCCTATGATTGGTAAAGTTGAGGTGAGGTATGACCCAACTAAAAAAAGAGTAATTTATGAGCCTGTGAGTATTGAAGAGAGAAATAATGTGCCAAGAATCATAAGGGATGAAGGGATACATAATGGCTGAGATTAAAAATTATACAATGAATTTTGGTCCTCAACATCCTGCGGCTCATGGTGTTTTAAGGCTTGTCTTGGAGATGGACGGGGAGGTCATTCAAAGGGTTGATCCACATATCGGTTTACTGCATCGGGCTACTGAAAAATTAGCAGAAAATAGAACGTATTTGCAATCAATACCCTATATGGATCGTCTTGATTATGTTTCCATGATGATGAATGAGCATGCTTTCGTAATGACTATAGAAAAGTTATTAAAAATAAATGTACCCATAAGAGCTCAATACATCAGAGTGCTTTTTGATGAAATAACGAGGATTCTTAATCATTTATTGTGGTTAGGTGCTCATGCTCTTGATGTAGGAGCAATGACTGTATTTTTATATGCTTTTCGAGAGCGTGAGGATTTATTTGATTGTTACGAAGCAGTTTCTGGTGCGAGAATGCATGCTGCATATTATCGACCGGGCGGTGTTTATAGGGATTTGCCTGATCGAATGCCTCAATATGAAATTTCTAAAAGTAAAACATCTAAGCAGATTAAAGCATTAAATGTTAATAGACAGGGTTCTTTACTTGATTTTATTGAGGATTTTTCAAATCGGTTTCCTGGTTATGTTGATGAGTATGAAACATTACTTACAGATAATCGAATTTGGAAGCAAAGAACAGTTGGTATTGGGGTGGTATCTCCTGAGAGGGCGATAGCATTAGGAATGACTGGTCCAATGTTAAGAGGTTCGGGTGTTGAGTGGGACCTTAGAAGGAAACAACCCTATGAAGTTTATGACGAAATGGACTTTCAAATTCCCGTAGGGAAAGAAGGAGATTGTTATGATCGTTATTTGGTTCGAATGGCAGAAATGAGAGAGTCAAATAAAATTATTAAACAATGTATTGCATGGCTTAAAACTAATTCTGGGCCCGTCATATCGAAAAATAATAAAGTAGCACCCCCGTCTAGAAAGGAAATGAAAGAGGATATGGAATCAATGATCCATCATTTCAAATTGTTTAGTGAGGGCTTCCATATTCCAGAAGGGGAAGCGTACGCAGCTGTAGAGCATCCTAAAGGAGAATTTGGCATTTATATCATTTCTGATGGGGCTAATAAACCATATCGACTTAAAATTCGCGCACCAGGATTTCCTCACCTTGCAGCATTAAATGAGATGGCCCAGGGGCATATGCTTGCTGATTTGGTTGCAATTATAGGAACTCAAGATATTGTTTTTGGGGAAATAGATCGTTAATTATGCTGACTGATAATTCCATAAAAAAAATAAAAAGTGAATTAAAAAAATATCCTGATAATCAAAGACAATCTGCTGTTATTGCATCCCTTCAAATTGTGCAAGCTGAAAATGGTTGGTTAACCAATGCGAACATATCTGATGTTGCAGAATTTCTAAATATGTCTGAAATAGCTGCAATGGAAGTGGCTACTTTTTATAACATGTTTGATTTGAAGTCAGTAGGTAAGTATAAGATTTCGGTTTGTACTAATATATCTTGCATGCTCCGGAATTCAGATGAAATCGTTATTCATTTAAAAGAAAAGCTTGGAATTAATTTTAATGAAATTACTTCTGATGGAAAATTTTGTTTAAAAGAAAGTGAGTGCATGGGCGCTTGTGATGGCGCACCATTATTTCTGATTAACAATCAAAAAATGCACAATCATCTAACACCTGAAAAAGTTGATCAAATTTTGAAGGAATTAAAATAAATGGATCAACTTAGTGGACCTAATCGAAAAGCAGAGGCTTTTCCATTATGCCTCAGAACTATTGGCCTTAATGATCCTGCCAGTATTAAAACATATCTAAGTATTGGAGGCTATCAACAATTAAAAAGAATTCTTCATAAAAAAATAGCACCAGAGATTTTAATTAATGAAATCAATATCTCTGGATTAAGGGGGAGAGGTGGCGCTGGGTTTTCTACAGGTCTTAAATGGTCATTCATCAAAAAAAATCAGGAAGGTACCAAGTATATAGTTTGCAATAGTGATGAAGGAGAGCCCGGAACATTCAAAGATCGAGATATTATTAAATACAATCCCCATCAAATAATTGAAGGGATGGCGATCGCAGCATACATTATGGGGGCGCAGATTGGTTATAACTATATTCATGGTGAAATTTGGGATGAATACGAATCTTTCGAAAAGGCTATTGATGAAGCTAGGGCGGCAGGTTTTTTAGGTAAGTCTATTTTTAAATCAAATTTTAATTTTGATCTTCACGCTTTTCATGGATTTGGAGCTTATATTTGCGGAGAGGAAACTGCTTTAATTGAATCAATAGAGGGCAAAAAAGGTCAGCCAAGATTTAAACCACCATTCCCAGCAACGCATGGTATTTACGGAAAACCGACTAATGTAAATAATACTGAAACTTATGCTTCTATTCCATGGATTATTGAAAATGGTGGCGCAGAATTTAATGAGTTAGGCGTTGAAAATTCTGGTGGAACAAAGATTTTTTCTATTTCTGGGCATGTAAAGAAGCCAGGAAATTATGAAATACCTTTGGGAATGCCATTTAGTAGGTTACTTAAATTGGCCGGTGGCGTTTGGAAAGGTCGGTCACTTAAAGCTGTAATTCCAGGGGGCCCATCAACAGCCCTTTTGCCTGCAAATATCATTATGCAAACTACTATGGATTACGATGGCCTTTCAAAGGTAGGGTCAAGTTTGGGTGCAGGCTCATTAATCGTAATGGATGATACTACTTGTATGGTCGCTACCTTAAAAAGACTCTCATATTTTTTTTACGAAGAATCTTGTGGTCAATGTACTCCATGTAGAGAGGGGACAGGTTGGGTTTATAGAATTCTTAAAAGAATTGTAGAGGGTAAAGGAAGTATTAAAGACCTTGATTTATTGACTGATGTAAGCAAAAAAATATCAGGAAGAACAATTTGTGCTTTAGGGGATGCGGCTGCTATTCCTGTTATAAGTTTTATCGAGCATTTTAGGGGTGAATTTGATTATTTTATTCGACATGGATATAGCATGATTGGGCGTAAGTCATGATTAATATTAAGATTAATGGGAAAAAAATTCAAGCAGAGCCTCGTAGCACCATTATTCAGGTGGCAGATCAAATAGGAATTGATATCCCGAGATTTTGTTACCATAAAAAATTAACTGTTGCTGCTAATTGTAGAATGTGTCTTGTTGAAGTCAAAAATTTTAATAAACCACTTCCTGCTTGTGCAACTACAGTCCTAGAGGGAATGGAGGTTTTCACAAAATCAGAGTTTACAAAAGATGCACAGAAAAGTGTCATGGAGTTTTTGTTAATTAACCATCCTTTAGACTGCCCGATATGTGACGAAGCAGGGGAATGTGATCTTCAAGATATTGCCGTTGCTTATGGATCAAATAAAACAAGGTATACAGAAGAAAAGCGTGTGGTTTTTGATAAGAATATTGGCCCCCTTATTTCAACAGATCTAACTCGATGTATTCAATGTACTCGTTGCGTTAGATTTTTAAAAGAGGTTGGTGGTGTCATGGAATTAGGGCTTGTTGGTAGAGGGGAGCACGTAGAAATATCGGCCTATGTTGATAAAGCTGTTGAATCAGAACTTTCTGGAAATATTATTGACTTATGCCCAGTTGGTGCACTCACCTCCAAACCATTTAGATATTCAGCTCGTTCTTGGGAGTTGATTCGAAGAGCATCAATCTCAACTCATGATAGTTTAGGTTCAAATATAGAAGTTCATTTGAAGAATAATTTTATTAAAAGAGTTATTCCTAAGGAAAATGAATTAATAAATGAATGTTGGATTTCTGATAGAGACCGATTTTCTTATGAAGGTCTTTATCATAAAGATAGATTAAAAGTTCCGTTGGTAAAGAGAAGAGGGAAGTGGGTAGAGGTAGGTTGGCAAGAAGTATATGCTGCAATCACTAAAGAACTAAAAAAGAATTTTAAAAAAAATAATACCGATTCAATCGGGTTGCTTTTATCTCCACAATCCACTCTTGAAGAAGGCTTCTTACTAAAAAAAATAGCAGATCAATTAAAAACTCCTCATATTGATTATCGTTTATCTCAATTAGATTTTTTTAGTAAAAATAATTGGTTAGGATGTGGTATTCAAGATATTGATTCATTAGAGTCAGTGTTAGTAATTGGTTTTAATATGAGGCATGAACAGCCACTTTTGACTCATAGGTTTAGAAAGATGGTTAAAAATAATGGGAATATTGCTTTAATTAATGCATTTGATGATGATCATTTAATTCCTATTTCGTATAAAGTAATTTGCTTGCCATCAGATTATGCAAATTATCTGTTGATGATACTAAAGGCTATTCAAAATAAAAAAAGGACTTTATGTTCCTTAAAGTCAATTGCTGAACTTTTAAAGAATGTAGAACCATCTAATACATGTCAAAAAATTGCCAATAATCTTTTAAAGGCAAAGAATGGTTCTGCCATATTTTTAGGTCAACAAGCGTTAGATTTAAATTCAACTAGTCAACTTCAAGTTCTAGCTAAATTAATAGCTGAGGAAGTGAATGGAATTGTGGGGGCTATACCTCAACATGCTAATAGTGTGGGGTTTGATCTTTTAGGTATTGGTTCGAAGAACTCAAATACTACCAACATGCTTAAGAAAAAAAGATCGGCTTATATTATGATGAATTTTGATCCAAATTATGATTATCGATCACCAGAATTAATTCAAAGTGCCATTAAGGGATCTCAATGTAGTATTGCTATCACACCTTATATGTCAGATGCATTCAAAGATTTTAATTTTATTTTACCTATGACACCATTCACAGAAACTTCTGGTACTTATATTAATTTAGCAAAAGAAGTTCAATCATTTAAAGCAGTTTCAGCACCTTTTGAACAAGCAAGGCCAGGATGGAAAATTCTTAGAGTTTTGGCTAACTTTCTTTCTCTTGATGGGTTTGATTATGATTCAACCGAGCAGATTAAAAAAGAAATTTTTAATACAAATAAAAACTTTATGTCAGAAGAGGTAATTTTAAAAAATGACTTTAATCAGGACGAATTAAAAAACAAAAAAAATATGCTAGAAGTGGTATCTGTTATTAGAGCTATTGACTCAGATATGATAGTTCGTAGAGCAGATTCACTTCATAGATCAGATCAAAATATACAAAACTTGGTTTTAATTCACCCTAGTACTTTAGAGGGATTAAATCTTAAGTCTGAAAGTAAAGTTTGTATTAAGCGTGGGCTAGCAAAAGTGAATTTAACAGTTAGTGCTAATCCTAAAGTTTCACCTGGGGCCATTGTTATCTTTGCGAAACAATCCACTACTTTTTCGCTGGGTTTAGGTGCTGAGCCCGTCAAAGTTGAAAAGGTTGCAACATAATGGAAGAGTTATTATCCGAATGGATTCCTCTTCTAGCCAAACCTATATGGACGATCATTAAGATTATGGCAATTGTTTTTCCCTTAATGATTGCAGTTGCCTATTTGACTTATTTTGAGAGAAAAGTTATTGGCTTTATGCAGGGAAGGATAGGTCCTAATCGTGTTGGATATTTTGGTCTGCTTCAACCCATAGCTGATGGAATAAAACTAATGTTTAAAGAAATTATTCATCCAACTAAATCAGATAATTTTTTATTTTTGTTAGC
>JBBWVM010000022.1:0-2965 GCA_050256215.1 Methylophilaceae bacterium | reverse complement strand
GATAACCGCTACCTTGGTGGTTCTTTGTTGGGAACAAAGTTGGTGGAAATTTATATTGGCTTTATTTGGATTTGGAATAATGGGGTGCAGTCTTTTTGCATGCCAACATGAAACTATCCATAATACAGCATTTAAATCAAGAAAATTAAACAGAATTGCAGCATTTGTATGTGGTGTAGGACATTTATATGCCCCTACTGCCTTTAGAGAATTACATTTCACACATCACAGACATACCCACGAACCAGGTAAAGATCCGGAAATTTCTCTCGGCGCCAAACCATTGCCTTCAGTCGTTGCTAATCTGCCAACCTATATGGGTTGGATATCGGGGGTTCCTCTCATGATGTTTAAGCTTATGATGTTATTCTTTGGAGCTCTGGGAATGCCTGATATTATATGCAAGCGCTGGTTTCCTTTTGTACGCAATGAAGTAAAAAATCAAGTCGCTTTTGAAAGCGCTTTCATCATTTGCGTGCATGCCGGTATTGCTGCTATGGCTATGCTTTTTCACCCTGGCTTCTGGGGGCTTTTTATCGGCCAAGCTGTTTCACATTGTCTACTTGCCAGCTATTTGATTATGGAGCACAGTGGCCTGCCTCACAAAGGGACTGTTTTAGAAAAAACCAGAAGCATTAAAACAAACAACCTCGTTAAACTTCTAATGTGGAACATGCCTTATCATGCTGAGCATCATGCTTATCCAGGGGTTCCGTTTCATGCATTACCAAAATTGCATAAGGAAATTTTTAACGAACTTGCACATAAAGAAGAGGGACATAGAGATTTTCATTTGAAGGTGATACAGGGCAAAATATAAGCAATGTGCCACATTTACATTGAAGAGAAACGATTTGTAAACAAAGACTAAACTGCATTAAATGGAAGAATATGATTAAGACAAAGACTCTAGTATTGTAAGTATGATAGCGGCAGTTCAATTATGTTCATGCTCATTTGTAGAGGATGACAGGACAAACAATCGCGACACACCACGAACTTCAAAAATTATAAATAACAATGATGCACCCGTCTCAAAAACATTTCCTTTAGTAATCATTCGTGTTCAAAAAAAAGAAGTGGGCTACGAAAAACCCTAAACTGCATTGAAACACAATTTAGCCAGCACATTGTGCACCATTAGAAAATTTAATATCATAAAGCAATAAAATATTATTATGAAATTTTACACGTCTATTCCAGGGGCATTAAAACCATTTTATAATTCGGAATTATCAAAATATCGAATTGAATATTCAAATGGAAATTTTACAAAAGCTTGGAATCATCTAGAACGAGCTCACATTCTCGGACAAAAATACCCATTTGCTCATACATTTGTACATTGGAAAATGCTACAATTCGGAATTAAAATGAAAAACGGAAAAGAAATAATCGGACAAATTCCAAGACTGATATTTGGTGGAGTTAAATCTTTTGTTGGAAAAATTCCAGTAGGCAATCCAGGAGGAGCAAATGTTCCGCCTTTAAAACCATTTCCAATAGAAAAAGAATTGCAGGAAATATTTATTAAATCTGGGATAAAATCCTGATAAAAACGAAAACGTTCCACAACAAAAAGTAAAACGAATTAATACTTGTTTTAATCAGGACCGTTAGTTGAAAGGCGAAAATAAAACGACTTTACTGAAAATGATCTTTGCAAAGAAATGAGAAAATTGAGTGAGATTCGACGGATGGCAAAGACGGAATAAAAATTACGAATAACACTTATAAAATTATTTAAAGGAAAAAAACGCATGAACACTAAATCGATGGAATGGCTTACAGATTGGCTAATCGGGCTTGGAGTTGAGGAAACTTCTAGCATGTATTTGAAATTAATAATACTATTATTTATTGTTTTTATCTTTTCTTATGTCACCAATTTCATTGTAAAAGAGATTCTTATCCGGTCTATCCGGTCAGTAATCAAAAAAACCAAAACCGTATGGGATGATGCTCTGGTGGAAAATAAAGTTTTTATTACCCTTTCTCATATTGCTCCGGCTGTTGTAATTTATTTATCTACTCCTTATATTTTTGAAGATTTCTCTGGCGCAATTCCTTATATTTTGAGATTAGTGAATGCTTATATCAGCACTGTTCTAATTATTGTTATCATCAATTTCCTGAATACGCTCAAGTACTATTTCGAAAACACAAAATTATTTAAAGACACTCCTTTAGATAGTTATTTCCAGTTAGTTAAAATTGCCATTTACATTGTAGGCGGTATAATTATTCTATCATTCCTCCTGAATAAATCCCCGTTATACTTTTTCAGTGCTTTGGGGGCAATGACAGTTGTTTTGTTATTGATATTTAAAGACACCCTTATGGGATTTGTGGCTAGCATACAACTTTCAGCAAATGATATGATACAGATAGGTGATTGGGTCTCCATGCCAAAATATGGTGCAGATGGTGATGTTATTGAGATGAACCTAACGACCATAAAGATTCAAAACTGGGATAAAACCATTACTACTATCCCTACTTATGCATTTATTTCAGAATCTTTCAAGAACTGGAGGGGAATGTCGGAATCAGGAGGCAGAAGGATAAAACGGTCTTTAAATATTAAGATCAGCAGCATAAAATTCTGCACACAGGAAATGCTAGAACGATTTAAAAAGTTTCAGCTGATACAAGATTATATTGAAGAAAAAAGCAATAAAATTGAGGAGTATAATAAAGAAAACAAGATAGATAAATCCTATTTAATCAACGGAAGACATTTAACTAATATTGGTATCTTCAGAGTATATGCAGAAGCTTATGTGAAAATTAACCCAGATATTAACCTTAATATGACCTGTATGGTAAGGCAATTGCTTCCAACAGAAAAAGGTCTTCCAATCGAAATATACACATTCAGTAATCGTCAGGAATGGGTGACATATGAAGGCATCATGTCCGATATGTTCGATCATCTTATTGCAGCAGTTCCTGAATTTGAACT
>JBBWVM010000021.1:0-3938 GCA_050256215.1 Methylophilaceae bacterium | reverse complement strand
TAAATTATAAATTATAAATAGCACATTAAATAAATTATGGATATAACAGAAAAAGAAACAATATTTGAAAGCTTAAAAAATTCAGCGTCTCAGGCGTGTGCACTCTTAAAAACATTAGCCAATGAAGATCGATTAATGTTGTTGTGTCAGCTCACACAGGGGGAAAAAAACGTTAAAGAATTAGAGCTCACCACTAAAGTTCAACAACCTACCCTATCACAACAACTCACTGTACTTAGGGATGAAAATTTAGTCACTACTCGAAAAGAAGGTAAATATGTTTTTTATCAATTAGCCAGCGCCGAAGTTTTACAGATCATGAAAACACTCTCAGGCATCTATGGATGCAACACTAAATCAATCTAAAGGGACCTTGTCATGCTAACCAACAAATTAATTAATCAAGTTACCGAAAATTACTCTACTACTGGTCAAGTCCAGGAAGGAGATATGTCCCTTATTAAGAATCTAGGATTTAAGACTGTCGTGTGCTTTAGACCAAATAGTGAAGACATCTCCAGCCAACCCGATCATGCTAGCCTAAAAATTGCAGCCCAAAAATTAAATCTTAATTTTATTAATATCCCTATCATTCCAGGAAAAATTACCTCTGACAATATTAATCAGTTCTATGAGGTTTTAAATAATACCAGTGATCCTGTTTTAGGCTACTGTCGAACAGGCAATAGAGCCAAGGCTATATTTGAAGCAGTTAAAGTAAAGCAAATGGAGAGCAATCAAAACGCAACTGGAGCCTATAATTGGAAAGAGGTGTTTGATGTAGTAGTTGTAGGTGGGGGTAGTGCAGGTATTGGGGTTACCGCCAGTTTACTGAAACGTAGAAAATCACTTAGTATCGCTGTTATAGAGCCAAGTGAGAATCATTACTACCAACCCTCATGGACCCTTGTAGGAGGTGGTGCCTTTAACGCAAAAGATTCCGTTCGAACAACAAAATCAGTCATGCCTAAACAAGCCCAATGGATACAAAGTTACGTTGAAAAGTTTGATCCAGATAATAATCAACTCACTCTCAATAATGGCAATACAGTAAAATATCATCAATTAATTGTCTGCCCTGGGCTTAGATTAGCTTGGGAAAAAATTGAGGGATTACAAGACACTATCGGCAAAAATGGTGTGACATCCAATTACGATATTAATCATGCTCAATATACATGGGAATTAGTCAAAAATTTAAGCAGCGGGAAAGCAATTTTTACCCAACCTCCTATGCCTATTAAGTGCGCAGGAGCCCCTCAGAAAGCCATGTATTTATCATGTAGCCACTGGGAGAAAAATGATACGCTTAGGCGTATTGAAGTGGAATTTGATACTGCCACACCTTCATTATTTGGTGTAGCTGATTTTATACCACCTCTAATGGAATATATAAAAAGATATGGTATAGATTTAATTTTTAGCTCAAATCTAGTTAAAGTTGATGGTCAAAATAAAATAGCTTGGTTTGAGATTAAGCAAGCTGGTGGTAAAACAAAAACAATTGCTAAGAAATTTTCAATGTTACACGTTGTACCCCCACAAACAGCCCCTAAATTTATTCAAACTTCAAAATTGGCCGACTCAAGTGGATGGTTAGATGTGAATCAAGTAACACTACAACACAGCCATTATAAAAATATCTTTGGTCTAGGTGATGTGACTAATTCCCCTAACGCAAAAACAGTTGCCGCTGCCAGAAAACAAATTGTAGTTGTCGCAAACAATCTTATTGCCAGTAAAGAAACTAGGGAGATGATCTCTCGTTATGATGGTTATGGTGCATGCCCGCTCACTGTTGAACATGGAAAGGTGGTATTAGCAGAGTTTGGGTTTGGTGGTAAATTACTCCCCACCTTCCCTTTCCTTAACCCGCCTGTAGCCAGTCGATTCTCATGGTTTTTAAAGGTCACTGTGATGCCATGGCTTTACTGGAATCTAATGCTTAAAGGAATAGAGTGGCTCGCTAAGTCTACCTCAGATAAAGGTTAAGGTATGATAGTGGCATTATTTTTAGGCGGTTGCGTCGGATTGATCTTAGGTGTTACAGGCTCGGGTGGCGCCATATTGGCTGTTCCGATACTGCTTTTTGGTTTAGATTTATCCCCCAAAGTTGCCATCCCTATTTCACTAATGGCTGTAGCCCTCAGCGCCTCTATTGGTGCCCTGTCAGCGTTAAAATCAGGTCATTTACGGTACAAGGCAGCTTCCTTGATCGCCATTTCAGGCATGATTATCGCTCCATTGGGTGTCTGGCTCGGAGGCTTACTCCCCAATCAGCCACTTATGATTATTTTTGCCTTGGCACTTATTTATATTGGATACAAAACACTCCTCAAAAAAGAAAGAAATAAAACATCCATATTAGATGAAAATATCGATGCTTTACCTTGTGAGATTAATCCTAAACAAGGCAAATTACATTGGACTAAACGCTGTGCCCAGTCATTAGCCTTTACAGGGAGCATTACCGGATTCCTATCTGGATTACTGGGTGTAGGAGGTGGTTTTGTGATTATTCCAGCCTTAAGAAAGTTTTCAAATATTCCTATGAAACAAATCATGCCTACCTCCTTAGGGGTAATCGCTATTATTTCAACATTTAGTCTAATCTTATTCATTTTAACTGGTCGGCTAATGTGGAATATTGCTATTCCATTTACCTTGGGTAGTGTTGTAGGGATGCTAATAGCAAACCACTTTAGAAGTAAAATTAATAACCACAAAATTACCAAAATATTCGCGATCTTCCTAGTTATCATCGCTCTACTATTAATCTTTAAGGCTTCATTTTATGCATATTGAATCTGAACTCATCAACCTAATCGGTGGCGGTCTCTTAATCGGGTTGGCTATATCGATTTATAAAATTAAACTCGGTCGAGTACTAGGCATTAGTGGTCTTTTACGCTCTTCATGGAATAGCCCAACTAAAATACAATCGCTATGGGTGATCTTAAGTATCTTTATAGGAGCTTATTTATTCAACAAAGGATATAGTGAAAATTACCCCATCTACTCAGCACCGTTGATGCAATATGGCTTGTCAGGAGCTCTGATTGGTATGGGTTCAGTTTTAGCCAATGGCTGCACTAGTGGACATAGCATCCATGGACTTTCCATCATCAGCTACCGATCAATCATTGCCACAATATTATTTATTACCTTCGGAGTTATCACCCAGTCTTGGATATTACCTATATGAATACCCTCAACAAAAGCTTAATTATTATTGCAGTAGGATTATTATTTGGATTTGGTTTACAGCTTAGCGGCATGACCAAACCTCAAGTAGTGCTTCAGTTTCTCAATGCCAATGATGGATTACAAATTGATCTCATTATTGTATTAATGACAGCCATCGCTACAGTAATAATTTTAAATATCTTATTCAAAAGCCCCATGGATACAACTCCAATTAAAGCACGACCTATCAAAGATAAAAAGCTATTTATAGGCTCCATATTATTCGGTATCGGCTGGGGTTTATCTGGTCTTTGTCCTGGAACATCAATTGCCGCTTTAGCTAATTTTAATATTGAGGCCGTCATTTTTGTAATCAGTTTAATTGTCAGTCTTAAACTCACTGACCATCTTACGCAGGGAAATAAATTATGAAAGAATTAACACAATTATTTGATGATGCCTCTTTTACATATACCTACATACTGACAGATTTACTCTCAAATGAAGCGGTCATCATTGATCCGGTAGACACCCATCTCAACGAGTACCTAAATATTATTCGAAATAACCAGCTGAAATTAAAGTACGTGATGGAAACCCATGCACATGCTGACCATGTCACTTCCGCTGGTAACTTATGTCAATCTACCGGAGCTATTGCTGCCACCCCTGTGCATTGCAATATCACACCCGCAGAAATTCAGCTCGAGGATAAACAAGAACTTCGTTTTGGAGAGAAGCAAATAATTCTA
>JBBWVM010000020.1:0-16783 GCA_050256215.1 Methylophilaceae bacterium | reverse complement strand
AAATCAAAAACACTTACTTGTCCATCAAATTTTATTGCAGCACCTGAAATTAATGGTTTTTTGTGCTCAAACGCAATTTGATTAAGTCCATAGCGAGTATCAAAATTATCAGAACAATCGACAATAACATCGGCATTTTTAGCAAGCCCAGACATTTCTTCAATACTAAGCTTTTGTTCAATAGGAATAATTTGAATCTCTGAATTTATTTTATTAAGTGCATGTTTAGCTGACTGAGCCTTATTTACGCCAACTAAATCCTGAGTATGTAATATTTGTCTTTGTAAATTTGATAAATCTACTTTATCAAAATCACATATCGTGATCTTGCCAATACCAGATGCCGCAAGGTACATAGCCGCAGGCGAACCTAGCCCTCCTGCCCCAACAATAAGACAATGACTTTTTAATAATTTTTGTTGCCCTTCACACTCTATTTCAGGCAATAAAATATGACGACTATATCTCAGTAATTGATGATCTTTCATACTTACGAGGAAACATTCCTTTCTTAGTGGCAATCAATGAACTATAATTCAATAATAATAACTCAAAAAATATTTTCTACATTACATATATATGCCTATTAATTTAATCTCTGGAGTTTTTGCTTTAACAATAACATTCATTTCTCTTTCAGCCATTGCCGTACAAGATAATGCAAGAATTAGTTTTTTAATGGACAAAAAACCCTTTATTGCGCTCCAAAAAATTAAATCAGAATTAAGAATAACCCCTAATGACGCACGTTTACTTTTCTACAAAGGATTAATACTAACAAAGATAAATAAAAAAAAGGAGGCAATATTAACCTTTACCAACTTAATCAATCAACATCCCAGCCTACCAGAGCCCTACAATAATTTAGCAGTACTATATGCTGGATTTGGTAAATTAGAACTTGCCAAAGAAACACTAGAAAAAGCCATTCTGACTAATAAAAGCTATTCAACTGCTCACATTAATCTTGGTGACATATATACCCAAATGGCAACAAATGCGTACAACAAAGCACTTGAGATTGATAATAAAAATAAAATTGCTCACAATAAATTAAAATTAATAACAGAGCTTTTTAACTACCAACCTAGCACAGAAGAAAAAAAAATAACTATCTCAAAATTAGAAAACCATCAACAAACAAATAAAATTCCTAATAACAAGACAGAAGTATTAAAAGAAATTAAGGAAACAATGAAAATATGGGAATCTGCATGGGAAAATAGAGATTTAGAGGTTTATTTAAATACTTATTCAATTAATTTTAAATATCCAAATAATATGCTTAAGAAACAATGGGAACAATATAGGGCTGATAGAATCTTAAATAAAAAAGAAATAATAATCACCATTTCTAAAATAAATTATAAAATAAATAAAGATGTTGTTACTGCCTCATTTATTCAAAACTATAAATCCAACAATTATAATAATAGCTCACAGAAAACTTTAGTTTTCCAATACGAGTCAAATCACTGGGTAATCTTAGAAGAATATACAGGGAAAAAATCTAAATAAAAATTTATGCGATATATTTTACTGCTCAGTTTACTATTATTTTCAAATATTGGCGCCACGGAGAACAATGAATCTAACAAAGCTACTCCGGAAGAACTTTTAATTCAAACATTAAATAAAATTTCAACAGGAGAATTAAACACAGCTATTCAAGATATAAATGTCCTTATTAAAAAAGTTCCAAATTTTAGATTGGCACATTTAATTCATGGAGATCTTTTAAGTGCACGCACTCAAAACATTAATACTTTTGGAGGTAATGCGTACAAAACTAATCCAGATGCAGTTAATGACCTAAAAACTGAAGCCTCAAAAAGGATTAAATCTTCTCTTTATAAAAATGATAAATTACTCAATTTAAATCTTAATATTCAATTAGACATAAAATATAAATACTTAATTTTTATTGACGTAAAAAATTCAAGATTATTTACCTTTACAAATAACAAGGGTAAATTATCATACAACACAGATCATTATATAAGCATTGGAAAAAAAGGTTTTAATAAAAAAACTGAAGGAGACAAGAAGACTCCGGTAGGAGTGTATTTCTTAAAAAATAAAATTAAGCGTAAATTGCCTGACTTATATGGCGCTGAAGCTTATAATCTAAATTATCCTAATGATTACGACAAAATAAGAAAATATACAGGCTCTGGAATTTGGATTCATGGCGTCCCTAAAGAAACCTACGTTAGAGCTCCTCAAGCAAGTGATGGATGCATAGTTCTTTCTAACCAAGATCTCAAAAAAATATCCCACATCCTAAATACGAAAAATACTCCAGTTATTATTTCAAATCATGGAATTATTAAATTTAATGATCGTGATGCGATGACTGTTGCAGAAAATAAAGAAAAGATACTAAATACTATACAAAATTGGAAGAATGATTGGGTTAAAGGAAACTTTGATAATTATATAAGCCATTATGCCTCAGCAGCTACTTATAATCATCAATCATATCTCGAATGGACTATAAAAAAGAAAAAGGTGTTTGCTCGATCAAATAATATTCAAATCACACTCAATAATATTTCTGTATTTGAATACCCAAATCAAAATGACAACTTATTGTTAGTAGATTTTTATCAACATTATAAAAGCAGTCTAATAACCAGTAAAACACATAAAACTCAAATTTGGATTAAAAAAAATAAAGACTGGAAGATAGTTTATGAAGGTAATTTCGAATAAAAAAATCTTAAATGCAAATTTGCCCGTATAAATTATTGTAGGATATTTTTACTACTTCTCTTATTACATTCAGGCTTCTTTGATTATTTATTTTTTCCTTCCTAGCATTACTTTCTGACATTAAATTTTCTTCTAAAATAATAGGTAAATTTTCATTGCACTGATATTCAACATATTGAGTATAAAATTTAACCGATTGTTGAAAATTATTCTGTTTTAAATCAAAAATTAAAAAAGCTCTAATTCCATCTCCTGTATTTTCAACAGATTGCAACAATAATTTAGCAACAAAAATTTTATTTTCATAAAACACTTCTGTAACAGCCATTACATTGAATGAAAAAAATAAAAACAGAAACAAAAGTAAATATCTACGCATAATCATATAAGAAACTTAAAAAAATGGGGTGGCTGATGGGGTTCGAACCCACGACAACTGGAATCACAATCCAGGGCTCTACCAACTGAGCTACAGCCACCATAAAAATGGCCTGCCCGACAGGAATCGAACCTGTAACCCCCAGCTTAGAAGGCTGGTGCTCTATCCAGTTGAGCTACGGGCAGCTAACTAATCAAATAAAGGATGATGCCAAATGCTATTCTTTATTTGTCAATATAAACTGGTCGGGGTGGAGAGATTCGAACTCCCGACATCCTGCTCCCAAAGCAGGCGCGCTACCAGGCTACGCTACACCCCGAACGCGCAAATATAGCGCAAATAGCCGATTTGGTCAAATCAAAATCTCACTTATACATACAGAGTTAAGTAATCATTATATGAAACATTCTGATAAACTGTGCTTTTATTTTTCACTTGACAACAACAATGACGGCAAACATTATAAATGGTAAAGAAATCGCCAATAAACTTCTTGAAATAATAAAAGAGGAGATTATTAAAAGGCAAAAAGACAAGATAAGACCCCCTAGCTTAGCTGTGATTCTCATTGGTAATGATCCGGCTTCATCTATTTATGTTCAGAAAAAAAAACAAGCTTGTAAAAACATAGGAATTAAATCAATTACTCATAATTTAAAAGAAGAAACCCCACAAGAAGTTGTGATTGAATTAATAAATTCTCTCAACCAAGATAAAGAAATTGACGGTATCTTAGTTCAATCCCCCCTACCAAAACACATTGATGAAAGTATTGTAATTAAAACAATTGATCCAAGTAAAGATGTTGACGGCTTTCACCCAATTAATATTGGACTCTTAGCCATTAAAACCCCTAAACTGCGTCCCTGCACGCCATTTGGCGTAATAAAGTTGCTGGATGCACAAGGAATAAAATTAGCTGGACTTGATGCTGTGGTAATTGGAGCATCCAGTAATGTAGGAAGGCCAATGACATTAGAATTATTGCTTGCTGGATGCACAGTAACCTCTTGCCACAGCCGTACTCAAAATATCGAAAGAAAAGTTGCTCAAGGAGATTTGATTATAACTGCTATTGGAAAACCAAATATAATCAAAGGTACGTGGATCAAAAAAGGGGCCATTGTTATTGACATTGGCATTACTAGGGTGGGTAACAAGCTTATAGGAGATGTTGAATATGATATTGCAAAATATAGAGCAGCTTACATTACACCTGTTCCTGGAGGTGTAGGTCCAATGACAGTGGCAACCTTAATGGAAAATACCCTTACTGCTCAAAAGCTGTCAAAAAGGGGTTTTCATTAACATTTAAAGAGTGTAAACTCGCCCGTTCAATTACATGGAAATAAGAGCACTTATGGCAAAAAAACAATCATTGATGGAAAAGGCAATGGCAGTAGCTAAAAAAGTAATAACCAAGCCAGTTGCTAAAAAGCCAGTTGCTAAAAAGCCAGTTGCTAAAAAGCCAGTAACAAAACAACTCAAACAATTCAAACAATATCAATTAAAAGCGAATGAGAAATACATGAGTAAATCTCAAATGTCTCATTTCAGAAAAATTTTAAACGAATGGAAACTTGAACTTAGCAATGATATTGAAAGAACCGTCAATCATATGCAAACAGATATCACTGCATATGCAGATCCAAATGACAGAGCTAGTCAAGAATCTGATATGGCACTTGAACTTCGTAATCGTGATAGAGAAAGAAAGCTTGTTAAAAAAATTAACTCTACATTAAGTAGTATTGAGCAAAAAGAATATGGTTATTGCAATGCTTGTGGAGAAGAGATTGGGTTAAATAGGCTTTTAGCACGCCCAACAGCTACTTTATGTATAGACTGTAAAACGCTTGAGGAAATAAAAGAAAGGCAGCTGGCTAAATAATAAAAATCCCAGCTAAGCTGGGATTTTTATTTAAGTAAACTTTCTTTTTTATTTTCGTTTTATTTATCTTCTTCTTTGGTAGGCATCTCAATTAAGGCTTTTGCACTAACACGAACTCTTCCTTTATCATCAACCTCTATTACTTTCACCTTAACTTTATCCCCATTCGATAAATGATCTTTTACTGCTCTAATTCTCTCATGAGCAATCTGAGAAATATGAAGTAACCCATCTTTACCAGGTAATAATGAAACAATAGCGCCAAAATCAAGGATTTTAATCACAGTGCCATCATAAATCTGATTTACTTCCACATCAGCAGTAATTTCTTTAATTCTACTTAAAGCTGCTTCACCTGCTTCAGCACTTGTACATGCAATTTTAATTAAACCATTATCATCAATATCAATTGTTGCACCTGTCTCTGCTGCTAAACCTTTGATAACTGACCCGCCCTTTCCAATTACATCCCTTATTTTATCAGGATGTATTTTATGAGTAATAATTTGTGGAGCAAATTTTGATAACTTTTCACGGCTACCCTTAAGGGTTTTCTTCATGATCTTAAGAATATGATCAATCCCCTCTCTTGCCTGACCAAGAGCTGCTTGCATAATCTCAGTTGTAATACCGTTAATTTTAATATCCATTTGAAGCGCCGTAATACCATTATCAGTCCCAGCAACTTTAAAATCCATATCACCCAAATGATCTTCATCTCCTAAAATGTCAGTCAAAATAGCCACCCGATTACCTTCTTTAATCAAACCCATAGCAATACCAGCAACATGATCTTTAATCGGAATACCTGCATCCATCATCGCCATAGTTCCACCACAAACTGAGGCCATTGAGCTCGAACCATTCGATTCAGTGATTTCTGATACAAGTCGAATTGTATAATCGAAATCTTCTTGAGATGGAAGTACCGCGCTCAAAGCTCTTTTAGCTAATTTACCATGCCCAATTTCACGACGCTTAGGTGTTCCCACACGACCTGTTTCTCCAGTAGCATAAGGAGGGAAATTATAATGCAACATAAAACGGTCTTTATATTCACCTTGGAGTGCATCAATAATTTGTTCATCACGATTTGTACCCAAAGTTGCCACAACCAAGGCCTGTGTTTCTCCTCTAGTGAATAGCGCTGAACCATGAGTTCTAGGAAGAACGCCTGTTCTAATCTCAATAGGCCTCACAGTACGTGTATCTCTTCCATCAATCCTTGATTCTCCATCTAAGATTTTAGTTCTTACAATTTTTGCCTCTAAATTATGTAGTTCATCCTTAATTTGATTTAAAGTAGCCGCATTTGTATCTTCAGTTACGAGAGATTCAACCACTTTATCTTTTATCGCAGACAATTTCTCAGAACGCTCACTCTTCGATTTAATAGCAAATGCCTTATCAAGATCTTTTGAGGCAATTTTCTTAATTTTGTCGATTAATTCTTTATCTTCTTTAGGAGAGTTCCAATCCCATGGATCTTTCGCGGCTTCTTTTGCAAAATCATTAATCATTTTAATCACGTCTTGCATTGCTTTATGTCCAGACAATACTGCATCAAGCATTACTTTCTCAGGTAATTCTTTTGCTTCTGATTCAACCATCAATACGGCTGAATTACTGCCAGCAACTACCAAGTCAAGCTCACTTTGTTCCAACTCAGTCTTAGTGGGATTAATAACAAATTTTTCATCTACATAACCCACCCTTGCAGCACCAACAGGACCGTGAAAAGGTATTCCAGAGATCGCAAGTGCAGCAGATGCACCAATAATTGCCGGAATATCTGAATCAATCTCGCTATCAGATGATATTACTGTTGCAACAATTTGAATCTCATTATAAAAATTATCTGGAAATAATGGACGTAAAGGTCGATCTATCAATCTACAAGTCAATGTTTCTTTTTCACTTGGCCTTCCTTCTCTTTTAAAAAAACCACCTGGTATTTTCCCTGCCGCGTAATTTTTTTCTTGGTAATCTACCGTTAAAGGAAAAAAATCTTGCCCTTCCTTTGCATTCTTATTCCCTACTGCTGTTACCAGTACAACTGTGTCGCCATAACTAACCAACACGGCTCCATCGGCTTGACGACCAATTTCGCCCGTCTCAATTGTTAAGGTATGAGCGCCATATTTAACACTTTTTGTAACTTTATCAAACATAATATTTTCCTTTTTCAATTTCATTATTCACTTCTTAATAATGAATCCATTAATCAAAAAAAGCCGATTACAGACATCAAATGCTAGTAATCGGCCTTCAAATTTAAATTAGCTATCTATTTTCGTAAACCAAGGCGTTTAATTAGTTCTTGATAACGCCCTAAACTCTCACGTTTTAAGTAATCAAGAAGCTTACGTCTCTGACTCACTAGAGCCAACAAACCTCTTCTTGAATGATGGTCTTTAGCATTTTCTTTAAAATGCTCAGTTAAATAGCTTACCCGATCTGTAATCAGGGCTACTTGAACTTCTGGTGACCCTGTATCATTCTTAGCTATCTGAAAATCAGTTACTATCTTTGCTTTTTCTACAGCAGTACTTGTCATTCTATTCTCCTATTTCAGAACCGAACATTTTAACGGTATTCTTACAAATTAACAATATCTTTTTAATACCATTACACTTTTAATGACATCAGCCTCTTTGCTTTAAGAAGTTTGTTACTGCATACCTCACCCACTCCTATAAAAATATTTTGTTCATTATATAAAGAAAAATAGCCAGTTACCGCGCTATTGACTGGTACGCTTTGTCCATCCTTAATTGACACTTCTTCCTCCAAAGTTAATTGAATTGCTTTACAGCCCTCAAGAAGGGTCTGAGGAGGTTGTAATAAAGATACTCTATTTTCAGGTTTAATTTTTTCAAGCGCCACAAGACTAATCGCATTATTTATTGTTAATCTTCCAATTTCTGTTCTTCTCAACTTCAATAGATAACCACCCACTTTCAACTTATTCCCTATATCGCCTGCGAGTGTTCGAATATATGTCCCCTTAGAGCATCTGACTTCAATTCGAACCAAATCTTTATCATATCCTAATAAATTTATTGATGAAATTTGTATAATCCTTTTCTCTCTTTTTACCTCAATCCCTTTCCTTGCAAAGGTATACAAAGCTTGTCCTTTATGCTTCAAAGCCGAATACATTGGCGGCAATTGTTTTGTTTCACCAATAAACATGTTCAGAATTTTTTTTATTGAAAATAATGTCGGTAACTCAATATTATTGTATTGGGTAAGTTTCCCCTCAGAATCACCAGTAGAGCTGGAAAAACCTAATTTAATTACCGCCTCATATGTTTTGTCAGCATCAAGTAAGAAACTAGAAAACTTAGTTGCTTCTCCCAAACAAATTGGAAGTAAGCCAGTAGCCATAGGATCAAGCGTTCCTGTATGACCTGCCTTAATCGGCGAAAATAACCACTTTATTTTAGATAGCGCTTGATTTGAAGAAAAACCTAATGGCTTATCAAGGAGTAAAAGACCATTAACATTAAGTTTGAGTCTCCTATGTTGCATAATTATTATTTTGATTCAGGGAGGACCGAATCTAATAGTTGCGAAATTCTCATGCTTTCATCAATAGTCTTATCATATGCAAAATGAAGCTTTGGTATGCCTCGGGTTGACATACGTTTTGAAAGCTGGGTTCTTAAAAAGCTCATAGAGCGCTCTAAGCCTTTAAATATCTCTTCATCATAACCACTGGAAACAACATATATTTTGGCATGTCTTAAATCTTGGGAAACTTCCACATCAAGAATAGTTAGCATTTTCAATGCAGGATCTTTTACTTCAAATTGAAGTATGTCAGCCAGTTCTTTCTTAATCTGCTGGCTAATACGATCACTTCTGGGATAGTCCTTTGCCATCTTAAAGCTTTCTAGCGACTTGAACATATTCGTAAACTTCCACCATATCTCCAACCTTCAAATCATTAAAGTTCTTGATAGATAATCCACACTCAAATTTTGCTTTAACCTCTTTTATATCATCCTTAAATCTTTTCAAAGAATCTAGAGCGCCATCATAAATTACAACATCATCACGCAATACACGAATACTTGAGTTTCTTCTTATTAATCCTTCTACAACGTAACATCCAGCGATAGTACCAACTTTAGATGCTTTAAATGTCTCCCTAATTTCAACAAGACCTAAAATATTTTCTTTTTGCTCTGGAGACAAAAGCCCTCCTAAAGCAGCTTTCACTTCATCAACCGCCTCATAAATAATACTATAATAACGTACATCAACTTCCAAACTAGAAGCTAATTTTCTAGCGCCCCCAGCAGCCCTAACATTGAATGCAATTAAAACTGCATTAGCCGCCGAAGCTAGATTGATGTCAGATTCATTAATCGCCCCAACTGCTGAATGAATCACATTTACTTTTACTTCATCAGTTGATAACTTTTCTAAAGAGCCAGCCAAAGCTTCATATGACCCCTGAACGTCTGCCTTAATAATTAAGGGTAGAATTTTTACCTCACCCTCAGTCATTTGATCAAAAACATTTTCAAGTTTAGATGCTTGTTGCTTAGCCAATTTAACGGCTCTAAACTTGCCTTGCCTAAATAAAGCTATCTCTCTAGCTTTCTTCTCATCATTTAAAACGATAAATTCGTCACCCGCATTTGGCACTGCTGATAAACCAATAACTTCAACAGGGATAGATGGACCAGCTTCTTTAACATTTTTGTTTAACTCATTTAACATACCCCTGATTCTGCCAAAAGCATTACCTGCTAATATTGTATCTCCTGGTTTAATAGTGCCTGATTGCACCAAAAGGGTTATAACAGGACCCCTTCCCTTATCCAGCCTCCCCTCAAGTACAATTCCCTTTGCTGGTGTATTAATTGGCGCTGTTAATTCCAATACTTCAGCTTGTAAAAGAATTGCATCCAAAAGATTATCTATGCCCTGACCACTCTTCGCTGATACCTCTACAAACATCGCATCCCCTCCTAAATCCTCAGGAATAACTTCATGTCCTAATAATTCATTTTTTACTTTTTCAGGATCAGATTCAGGTTTATCAATTTTATTAATTGCAACAATTAATGGAACATTAGCAGCCTTAGCATGATTAATTGCTTCGATGGTTTGTGGCATAACACCATCATCTGCTGCTACGACTAAAATTACAATATCTGTTGCTTTAGCACCTCTGGCCCTCATGGCTGAAAATGCTTCATGACCAGGAGTATCAAGGAAAGTAATCATACCTTTTGCGGTTTCAACATGATAAGCCCCTATATGCTGAGTAATTCCGCCAGCCTCACCTGAGGCCACTCTAGAAGTTCTAATAAAATCTAAAAGAGATGTTTTACCATGATCCACATGCCCCATCACGGTCACAACAGGAGGGCGAGTTTTAATTACTGCATCAATAAGAGTGTTATTTTCAGAAAAAGATTCAAGATCATTTTCTTTTGCTGCCTCAGGATTATGGCCCATCTCCTGCACAATAATCATAGCCGTATCCTGATCTAATACTTGATTAATGGTAACCATCATGCCCATGCCCATTAAAGTTTTAATCACTTCTGTAGCTTTAACAGACATTTTGTGAGAAAGATCTGCCACCGATATAGTTTCGGGAACGAGAATATCTCTAACTATAGGCTCAATAGGGGCCAGAAAAACTGGCTCTTCATTTTCTACTTTGTTTTTATTTTTTGATTTATGTGCACGCCAACCAAAATTGTTATTCTGATCATTACGATTTTTCATTGGGCGTTTTTTTATAGTTCTATCTACCCACTTATCTTTTTTTTCTGGTTTTTTACTTTCTTTATCAACCTTCACTCCAGCCTTTGATGCTGGACGATGAAGCGTTCCATCATGAGGCTCCTGCTGCTTACTCTTCTTATCAATCGCTTTTTTTACTCTAACTTCTTCTGCCTGAACAGCTGCAAGTGTGGCATGCCTTTTAGCCTCATCCTCTCTAATCATTTTTTGAGTATTATCAACTACTAATTTTTCCTTTAAAGGCGTTATAGAAATATTTTCTTCTGGCAATTTAGGCTGAATTGCCTTTAGTTGATCTGGTTTTGTTATTGTTCTTTTTTTTCTTACTGAAACTTGAATTGTTCTAGCTCGACCATCACTATCAGTTTTTCTAATTTCAGAATTTTGTGTTCTTGTTAGAGTAATTTTACTCTTTGAACGTAAAGTAGATTCTCCATGTTCTTTTCTTAAATAATCAAGCAATGCAGCTTTGTCTTCTTGTAATAGCTCATCTCCTGCCTCAACTTTATTAACTCCAGCTCCTTTTAGTTGCTCAAGTAATAAATCTATTGGTAAATTTAATTCATTAGCAAATTTTTCTACGGTAGATTTTCCCATTAAAACTCCAAAAATTTATTTAAACAAACCATGGTGCTCGTGCAGTCATAATCAAAGACTTAGCTCTTTCTTCATCCATTTTAACTAGCTCTATTAATTCATCCACAGCTAATTCTGCAAGATCATTCATAGTAGTGACTGATTTTACCGCTAAAAGCTTAGCTGTATCTTGATCCATGCCTTCCATTTTTAAAAGATCCTCAGCGGGCTCCTGTATTTTTTCTTCATTAGAAATAGCATCCTTCAACAAGGAAGCTTTTGCTCTAACTCGAAGTTCATTAACGGTTTCCTCATCAAATGCTTCAATTTCAATCATTTCTTCAACTGGGACATATGCTACTTCCTCAATAGAGGAAAATCCTTCTTGCACAAGAATATTGGCAACATCTTCATCAACATCTAATTTATCAATGAATAACTGACTGGCTAAATCATCCTCACCTTCAACTTTTTTTGTTGACTCTTCTTCTGTCAAAATATTTAATTCCCAACCGCTTAACTCAGATGCAAGGCGAATATTTTGACCATTTCTTCCAATCGCTTGCGCTAATTGATCTTCAACAACAACTAAATCCATACTCCTCTTATCTTCATCGACAACGACGCTTGCTATCTCAGCAGGAGCCATTGCGTTAATAACAAATTGGGCTGGATCCATTGACCATAAAATAATGTCTACTCTTTCACCTGCGAGTTCACCTGTTACCGCCTGTACTCTTGAGCCTCTCATGCCTACGCAAGTTCCAACCGGATCAAGCCTTTGGTCATTTGCTTTTACCGCAATCTTTGATCTCATGCCAGGATCTCTTGATGCTGACATAATTTCAAGTAATCCTTCTTCCATTTCAGGAACTTCTAATTCAAATAATCTTATTAAAAATTCTGGCGTAATCCTTGAAAGTACCAATTGAGGGCCTTTTTTAGTTTCATAATCAATTTTTACCAAAAAAGCTCTTACGCGATCACCAACCCTCAAATTTTCTTTCGGTATCATTTGTTCTTTTGGTAAGATAGCGTCTAAACGGCCAATTTCAATAATGGCATTTCCTCTTTCCATTCTTCTAATTTGGCCTGAAACTAACTTTTCATCTCTAGCCAGAAAATCATTTAATATTTGTTCTCGCTCAGCCTCTCGTACTTTTTGAAGAATAACTTGCTTTGCAGCCTGCGCACCAATTCTTCCAAACACAACCGACTCAATAGGCTCCGTAATAATTTCATTCTCTACCTTTCCTTGAGCCCTATCATCACTTAATGAGATTTCTGCTTCCGCATTTTCAATCATGTCATCTGCGAGAATTGTCCATTTTCTAAATGACTTATACTCACCAGTGTCATGATCAATTTCCACTTTAATTTCTACTCCTTCAGCATATTTCTTTTTTGTAGCTGAAGCCAAAGCCTCTTCCACTGCGCCAAAAATTATTTCTCTTGAAACATTTTTTTCATGCGCAAGAGCATCCACAAGCAATAAAATTTCACGACTCATTCATTTTCTCCGGTCAAATATTTATCTATAAATTAGGATCTAAACGTGCTTTTTCAATATTATCAAAGTTGATTTCTAATAAAAAATTATCAACATCAATAATTATTAAGTTCCCCTTAGTACCAATCAAAACTCCTCTAAAATTTTTTTTCTCATGTATCAAAAGGCGAGTTTTTATTTTTGCCCACTCGCCTTTAAACCGATCAAAATCCTCAAGTTTCTTTATTACTCTATACACTCCTGGCGATGAAACTTCAAGCCTGTCATAGTTAACTTCTTCTTCAACAGTCAAAACATGATTAAGCTGATTACTTACCTCAACACAATCATCAATATTTACTGAGTTAGGTTTATCTATAAATACCCTTAACAATTGACCGTGGTTAATAATTTCCAAATCAACTAACTCATAACCCAATTGGGATACTATTTTATCAATTAATGATTCAAGATCATCGGTCAACTTAAAATCCTTAACAAAGTTAATTTAATAAAGAAAAAAAAATGGGCCCAAGGCCCATAAATCTAGGTTCGCATTATATCAATAAATACAATTAATTGAAAGAACGGGCTTAAGTAATAATTTTTGCAAATTTTCTTTTTCCAACCTGAATGATTATTTCAATTTTGGAATGAATAATCAATTTAGGATCATTAATTTTTTTTCCATCAATTTTAACTCCTCCACCATTAATTAATCGAATTGCCTCTGAAGTGCTTGGAACAAAATTAATGTTTTTTAATAGCTGAAGGACGCCTATACCAACTGAATCAATTTTTAATTCAATTTTCTGAATATCTTCTGGAATACCTCCTGCCGACCTAAGATTAAAATCTTTTTCTGCGTTATCGGCCTCTTTTGCACTATAAAAACGCGATACCAACTCTTTAGCAAATTCCACCTTGATATTTTTAGGATTTTCACCATTTTCAACACGATCTTTCCATTTATTAATATCTTTTAATGATTTTAAAGATAATAGATCTATATAACGCCACATTAATTTATCAGATATGGATAGTATTTTTGCAAAAATTATTTCTGGAGCTTCATCAATACCAATATAATTATCTAAAGACTTCGACATTTTCTGAATGCCGTCTATCCCCTCTAGCAAAGGCATCATTAACACGCATTGTGGTGTTTGGTTAAAATGCTTTTGAAGTTCCCGTCCCATTAATAAATTAAACTTTTGATCAGTCCCTCCAATCTCAACATCAGATTTCAATGCTACTGAGTCATACCCTTGCAATAAAGGATAAATAAACTCATGAATTGCTATTGGTTGGTTTGCTTGGTATCTTTTCGAAAAATCATCTCTTTCTAACATTCTTGCAACAGTATGAGTAGCCGCAAGCTTTAACATACCGGAAGCACCTAATTCATTTAACCATGTTGAGTTAAAAACTATTTCTGTTTTTGATTTATCAAGTATTTTGAATACCTGGTTTGAATAAGTCTCAGCATTCTTTTTAACATCGGCCTCTGAAAGTGGTAGACGCGTTGCATTTTTACCCGTTGGATCACCAATGAGACCGGTAAAATCACCAATTAGAAAAAGAACATGATGTCCTAGATCTTGAAACTGCCTAAGTTTATTGAGTAAAACTGTATGGCCTAAATGAAGATCAGGAGCGGTTGGATCAAAACCTGCCTTAATTCTAAGTGGTTTCCTTTTTTTTAATTTTTCAATTAATTCAGACTTGACTAAAATTTCATCCGTGCCTCTTAAAATAAGATCTAATGACTCTTTAATGTCCACAATATTTAATACTCAATTTTTTTATTGTTTTAATTCTAGCGCAATTATCTACTTAATAAAAAATTAGTGCATTATTTAATTGAATCTCTTGAATTAAAAAATAAAACGCTCACAATTCAACTATGAGTTCTTCTTCGCTATTATTTGGTGTAATGTCGGGCACCAGTATAGATGGTATTGATATCGTCCTCATTGATAAAATAAACAAGAAAATCAAAGTGCTTGATTTTCTTCATTTACCTTATGAATCTCAAATAAAAAACAAAATATTAGCCCTACATATTCCTTCGCATAATGAACTTGAGGCAAGTATCCAGACATCTAAAATCCATGCCAAAATAACTGCTTCCGGCATTAATCAAATCTTGAAAAAACTTAATATAAAAACTAATTTGGTAAAAGCAATTGGCTATCATGGCCAAACAATAAGGCACAAACCAGATATGCAATATTCTATTCAAATTGGCGATGCACATTTGTTAGCAGAATTAACCAAAATATCAGTTGTTTCAGATTTTAGAAATAGAGACCTAGTGGCTGGTGGACAGGGAGCTCCTCTTGTCCCTACTTTCCATCAAGATATTTTTTCATCAAAAAATAAAAATAGGGTTATTCTAAATATTGGCGGTATCAGTAATATCACATTTTTATCAACCCAAGATTCTATTTTAGGTTTTGACTGTGGGCCGGGAAATATTTTATTAGATCATTGGATTAAAGAACATAAAAATCTAAATTATGATACCGCAGGGAAATGGGCAAGATCTGGTACCCTTATCAAGGAATTACTTACATCTTTCCTGAAAGAAGACTTTTTTAAAAAAATACCTCCCAAGAGCACTGGGCGAGATTTATTTAATCTCGAATGGATCAACCACCACATTAAAAAAGAATACTCCCTCGAGGATATACAAAACACTCTCGTAGAATTAACTGCAATTTCAATTATCAATTCTATAAATAAATTTTGCCCTAAAACAGATGAAATCTTCATTTGTGGAGGAGGGAGTCAAAATCTTTATTTACTTGAAAGAATAAAAAGTCTATCAACATTAGATATTAAAACTACTAACAATCTAAACATTCCTCCCCAGCAAGTTGAGTCTATAGCTTTTGCCTGGCTTGCCGATAAAACAATGCAAAAACAATTTAACAATACACCTTCTGTAACCGGCGCTCATGGACCCAGAATTTTAGGCACAGTTCATTTTTCATAAAAAAAAACTTAATTCAATATATAATACGTTTTCTTCTTTAAAAAGAACCTTTATGAATGAAAAAACAGCAAAAATAATTCTAGGTCAAAATGAATTTGAGCTGCCCATAATTAATGGCACTATGGGGACTTCCTCAATAGATATACGAGCTTTAAACAAACAGAATATTTATTCTTATGACCCGGGCTTTACTTCCACGGCTGCTTGTAGCTCATCCATTACTTATGTTGATGGAAACAAAGGCGAGCTCTTATATAGAGGTCATCCCATCGAGCAATTAGCAGAAAAATGTGATTTTTTAGATGTTTCCTATCTACTAATGAATGGCGACCTTCCTAATGCTAGAGAAAAAGAAAAGTATGTTACTAGCATTAATCAGCACAGCCTACTTCATGATCAATTAAATTATGTTTTTAGAGGATATAGAAGAGATGCCCATCCAATGGCTGTTATGGTTGGAGTAGTTGGATCTATGTCAGCCTTTTATTTTGATAATATGAACATCAACAATAAAAATCATCGAAAATTATCAGCCCATAGATTGCTTGCCAAAGTACCTACAATTGCAGCATGGAGTTATACCTACAATCTTGGACTACCATTTGTTTATCCTAAAAATGATCTTGGATATGCTGCTAATTTCTTAAATATGATGTTCTCAAGCCCTAATAAAAACTATCATTTAAATCCAATTATTACTAGAGCTTTTGAAAAAATACTTATACTTCATGCTGATCACGAACAAAATGCCTCTACCTCCACTGTTAGACTTGTAGGGTCAACTGGCGCAAATCCATATGCGTGTATAGCAGCAGGAATTGCTTCCTTATGGGGACCAGCTCATGGAGGAGCAAACGAAGCCACACTTAAGATGTTATATGAAATCAAGAACGAAAATCGTATTGGTGAATACATAAAACGTGCTAAAGATAAAAATGATAATTTTAGATTAATGGGATT
>JBBWVM010000019.1:0-2377 GCA_050256215.1 Methylophilaceae bacterium | reverse complement strand
GTGGACCTCTCGGTCCTAAGTTCGAACTTTTTTAGAAAGTTATTATGTAAGTTTGCTTTATGAAAAAACTACTACTTATATTACTTTGCTTGCCAATGATTGGGTTTGGACAAACCATTACTAATGGAAGTTTTGAGAATTGGGACACCACTTACTACAATGGTGCCTCTTCTACACTAGACTCTACTTTTAATGTTGAAAATCCTTTATGGGGTACATTAAGTTCATGGCAAGGAAATTTGAGTTGGAGCCCTATTGGGCTAGCACAAACAACTGATTCTTATGATGGGGATTACGCATTAATATTGCACAATTGGTATCAACATATAAATGAAGAAATACATTATTTCGGTAATTTGAATTCAAACCCAATTTATTTTTCTGGTTATTATAAATATTATGGAGACATTTATCTTCTTACAAGTACATCTCCACAAGCAATTGTTTCTATTTGTTTATATACAAATAATCAAGATACAGTTGCTTTTTCTACTGTCAGATTAGACACCATTTCTGAATACACTAAGTTTGAAATCCAGTTAACTTATTTAAATAATTTAACTGCTGATAGCATACATATTAGGTTATTAAATTCAGATCAGAATTGTAATAGCCCTATAGAGATATGTAATCTTTTTTATATTGATGCATTGGAATTTTCTAACACAACAACAATTGAAGAAAGCCGAAACTCAAATAAAACACTTTTAAAAATCACAGATATTTTAGGAAGAACAACAGAAGATGCAACCAATACTCCTCTATTTTACATCTATATTGATGGAACAGTAGAGAAAAGAATAGTTATAGAATAATATTATATATTTGCAGTAATTATTAAATAAATTTATATTATGAAAAATATCTTATCAGTTGTATTTGCTCTAACATTCTCTTTTTCTGCATATAGTCAATCAGATGTATATCTAAAAATTAATCATTTACTTGGAACTTCCCCATTTGCATTTAACACAACAGTTTCGAATAATCTTTCTCATAATTTTAATATCAATAGAATGGAATATTATATTTCCTCTATATCTATTAGCCATGATGGAGGTACAGTAACGAATATTTCCAATACTTGGATATTAGCAAATGCATCTACCCCAGTAAATGAATTGCTAGGAAATTATAACATTACAGCAATAGAAAGTATTTCTTTTAGTATTGGAGTAGAAACGCCTGAAAATCATAATGACCCTTCTTTACTTACCGCATCAAACCCTTTGGCTCCTAAATCACCTTCAATGCATTGGGGTTGGGCTGCTGGTTATCGTTTTGTTGCCATGGAAGGTATGGCTGGAACCACTACTCCAAATCAAGTTTTTGAATTACACGGATTAGGAGATGTAAACTATTTTAGTCAAACTATCTTAACTACAGGTACAAGTGATGCAAATGGATTAGTGGTAGAACTGAATGCAGATTATGAACAAGCAATTAAAAGTATTAATGTAGCTTCAGGTGTTGTTTCACATGGCGAGATAAATGAGGCAAAAGACATGTTAGAAAACTTTAGAGATAATGTTTTTACTGCAACAGCATCTACTGTTGCAGTTGATGAAATCACTAAGGATGATAATCATATTAAAATGTATCCAAACCCTAAGCGAAATGGAGAAGCCCTCACTTTTAAATATAACGGGAACTTAATTAATCCAACTATTGAGATTGTGGATTTAAGTGGAAGAGTAATTGCTATTCAAAAACTAGACAACTCAAATCAATTTATTTTTAATGGATTGGAAAAAGGGGTATACTTTGTTAACTTAAAATCAGTTAATGGAGAAGTAACAAACACTGAAAAATTAATTGTAACAGACTAATGTATGTTATTTTCATCATTTAATTTTAATCGTATTTCCCAATTTGTATTTTTACTAATTGCAATTTCTTTAGTATTTCAAGCTTGTAAAAAAGATGAGGAATTGACTGAATTTGTTCCACCAGTAACAGTACTTTATGATAGCACTCCTTATGACTTACAGCATGGGACATTGCCAACACCTACGATTCCTGAGGATAATCTATTAACCAATCAGGGAGTTGAATTAGGGAGAATGTTATTTTATGACAAACAACTTTCTGGAGATGGAACTTTGGCTTGTGCTGGTTGTCATGTTCAAGAAAATGGTTTTTCAGATACAGCACGATTTTCTATTGGAATTCTTGGTTTAGAAGGAGGAAGACAAGCAATGGCCGCTTTTAATATGCTTTGGAATAATAATGAATTTTTCTGGGATGGAAGAGCACATTTACTAAGAGATCAAGCCATTCTTCCAATACAAGATTCATTAGAAATGAAAGAAACTTTAGCAAATGTGGTAACCAAACTGAACTCTTCACAAGCATACTTAGATCAATTTAAAAGAGC
>JBBWVM010000018.1:0-1821 GCA_050256215.1 Methylophilaceae bacterium | reverse complement strand
CCTTTTTAGCACTAGGATTTGGTACAGGGCTTTCAAAAAAAGCTCCGGGAACCTTTGGCACTCTGATGGCAATTCCTATTTTTTTAATATCAGAATTATTACCAGGAAATATTAATTATCTTTTTGTGATCACTCTTTTTTTTATTGGAATTTATGTGTCGGACCAAACCAGTAAACTGTTAAAGACAAAGGATCCTTCTTGTATTGTAATTGATGAAATAGTGGCTTTTGTGTTGCTCTTAATGATAATTAATCCAACATTATTAAACTATATTCTTGCTTTTATTTTATTTAGAATTTTTGATATATGGAAACCCTTCCCCATTAATATATTAGAGATTAAATTCAAAGGAGGCCTTGGCATAATGATTGATGATATTGCAGCCGCCCTATTTGCTTTTGTAATCATTACCATGATTAATTATGCATACTGAAGAAATACAAAAACTTGTCCAAGCATTAGGTCGCCAATGCTTAAATAAAAAAATTATTTTGGTTACCGCAGAATCTTGTACAGGCGGACTTCTCGCAGAATCAATTACTTCTGTATCAGGAAGTTCTCAGTGGTTTGATCGTGGCTATATTACCTATAGCAACCAATCAAAAATTGATTGTCTAGATGTACTGTCAGATACAATCAGTCAAGCTGGCGCTGTTAGCCAAGAAACGGCCAATCAGATGGCATTAGGAGCTATACATAATAGCAAAGGAAACATGAGCATCAGTATTACGGGCCTTGCCGGACCAACAGGCGGAACAAAAATAAAACCTATAGGTACCATTTTTTTTTCAATTGCACAAAATAAAAATATTATATTAGAACATCAAGCTGAATTTAAAGGAAATAGGTTAACTATAAGAAAAAAAGCACTGCTATTTGCGTTAAATCAACTGCTGATGCTTACCATATAGCATCAAATATGGAATAATTAGAAGTTAAAATTTAATTAATTAAAGGCAGTCATTAAATGGATGAAAATAAGAAAAAGGCACTAGATGCCGCTCTAGCACAAATCGATAAGCAGTACGGTAAAGGTTCAATCATGCGAATGGATGATACCGCCGTAATGGAAGGAATTCAATCAGTTTCAACTGGTTCTTTAGGGCTTGATATTGCATTAGGTATTGGAGGACTCCCACGAGGCAGAGTTGTTGAAGTGTATGGGCCTGAATCTTCAGGCAAAACATCTCTTACGCTATCTGTAATTGCTCAAGTGCAAAAAATTGGGGGGACTGCCGCATTTATAGACGCAGAACATGCACTCGACATTCAGTATGCAGTCAAATTAGGAGTTAATCTTGAAGAACTTTTAGTTTCACAGCCTGACACAGGCGAACAGGCATTAGAAATAACTGATATGTTGGTTAGGAGTGGATCGGTCGACCTTGTGGTAATTGACTCAGTAGCAGCCCTGACGCCTAGAGCAGAAATTGAAGGTGATATGGGTGACTCACATATGGGATTACAAGCCAGACTAATGTCGCAAGCACTTAGAAAATTAGCCAGCAATATTAAAAAAACCAATACCATGGTTATTTTTATCAACCAACTAAGAATGAAAATCGGGGTACTGTTTGGTAACCCTGAAACGACAACTGGCGGTAATGCTCTTAAATTTTACGCATCAGTACGTTTAGATATTAGAAGAATAGGTGCCATTAAAAAAAATGATGAGATAATTGGTGCTGAAACAAGAGTGAAAGTTGTTAAAAATAAAGTAGCTCCTCCTTTTAGAAAAGCTGAATTCGATATGCTTTATGGTGAAGGAATATCTCTTGAGGGAGAGATTATTGATCAAGGTGTTAAACTTGGTTTAATTG
>JBBWVM010000017.1:0-31217 GCA_050256215.1 Methylophilaceae bacterium | reverse complement strand
TTAGTATTTTTAGGTTACTTTTCATTACAAATTAATTTTGTAGTAACGAGTATGTTCTTTGTTTTATTTACATATCAAAAGCTTTCCATTCTAAATTTTATTAACAAAATTAAATATTTTTTAATAGCATTACTTTTTATTTACGCTATAGATACGCCAGGTAAGGTTCTGTATTTCTATTCTGTCTTATCAATCACAGAAGAAGGAGTTTTATTAGGTATTAATAATCTTTTGAGAATATTAAATACGTTTATGACGATATTATTTTTAATGAAAATTATTCCCCAAAATTACATAGTAAGGTTTATTGTGAAGTTTTTTTATCCTCTGAGTTATGTTGGATTAGACATTGATAGATTAACCGTAAGACTTTATTTGACTTTATCTTATTTGGATCATTACAGAAATTATTCTTTTAAATATTCTGAATTATCAGATTTGCTAAATCAGCAGTTACTTCAGAATAATAAAAAATATTTCAACCCTAATATAATTAAAATTACATCAACATACTTTGATCTGTTGTGGTTAGTTGGATTCATATCTATATTATTTTTAGTTAAGTTTTTTATTTTGTAATGAGAATTGTGGCCTCTGTTGAGTATTTTGGAAAGAATTATTCTGGCTGGCAAAAACAGACAGAGGCCAATACTGTTCAAGGTGAAATAGAAGCGGCAATTTATAAAATATCACAACAAAAAATTTGTCTTTATGCTGCTGGAAGAACAGATGCTAGAGTTCATGCTCTTGGTCAAATTATACATTTTGATACTAACATTAATAGGCCTATGAACTCATGGGTGAAAGGTTTGAATGCTCATCTTCCGGAGTCAATAAGAATAAAATGGGCAAAAAAAGTTTCTGATGATTTTCATGCTAGATATTCTGCAAACTCACGTGAGTATCAATATTTATTATTAAGCCAGCCTATTGTTTCTGCCCTTTGGGTTAATCGATGTGGCTGGACCTTTTATAAATTAGATTATGCGCTTCTAAAATCAGCCACATTAAAATTTCAAGGCAAGCATGATTTTAATGCTTTTCGTTCTTCTGAATGCCAAGCTAAATCTTCAATTAGAACCATATCTGCGGCAAGCGTTAAAAAATATAATAATTTCTTTGTATTCACATTTGTTGCTAATGGTTTTCTCCATCACCAAATACGAAATATGATTGGAACAATAATTAAGGTAGCTCAAGGAGGTATGAGTGTGGAATATATCGATGATCTTATTTATAAAAATGATCGTCATTTAGTACCGGCAACTTTTTCTCCAAATGGTTTATATCTAGCGAATATCAAGTATGATGAGTCTTGGCAATTACCTATTGAAAAAAATAATCTAAATATTTTTGAACAATAACGCTATGCAATTAAGAACAAAAATTAAAATTTGTGGTATCACTGAAAAAACTGATGCAATAGATGCCTCAGAATTGGGTGTTGATGCTCTAGGATTTGTTTTTTATAAACCTAGTTCACGCTATATTGATCCTGAAAATGCAGGTAAGATAATTGATGCTTTGGATCCATTTTTGACTCGAGTCGGGTTATTTGTGGATGCCTCAGCAGAAGAGATTAATCTAGCAATTAGAAAATCTAAAGTTAATTGTTTGCAATTTCATGGAAATGAAGCTGAAGGGTTTTGTAATCAATTTGGATTACCTTATATAAAATCTATCGCAATGCGAGATGATGTTGTTTTGATCGAAAATTGTGATATTTATTCCACAGCCTCTGCATTATTGCTTGATACTTATTCAGGTAAGTTAAAAGGTGGGACGGGGCAAAAATTTGATTGGAGAAAAATTCCAAAAAAACTACCTTTGCCAATAATTGTTGCAGGGGGTTTGAATAATAATAATGTCAGTGACTTGATAAATACAGTTAATCCTTATGGGGTCGATATTAGTGGGGGTGTTGAAATTAAAAAAGGAAAAAAAGATTACGCTATGATGAGAAATTTTATTTTGGGAGTTAATAATGCAACCGTATGATTTACCAGATGATTTTGGGCATTTCGGTCAATTTGGAGGCACTTTTGTTGCAGAGACTTTAATTGAGGCCTTAGATGAATTACGTGATATGTATAAAAAATATAAAAATGATCCTGAATTCTTGGCTGAATTTCATAGTGATTTAAAGCATTTTGTTGGCAGGCCAAGCCCTATTTACTTTGCTGAAAGACTTACAAAAAAAATTGGCGGAGCCAAGATTTATCTTAAAAGAGAAGACCTTAATCACACTGGCGCTCATAAAGTTAATAATACTGTAGGGCAGGCTCTTCTAGCAAAGAGGATGGGTAAACCTAGAGTGATTGCTGAAACTGGTGCAGGGCAACATGGTGTTGCGACTGCTACTATTGCCGCAAGATTAGGTTTGGAATGTGTTGTTTATATGGGAGCGGAAGATATTAAAAGGCAAGCCCCTAATGTTTTTCGTATGAAGCTATTGGGGGCTAAAGTTGTACCTGTGGAGAGCGGATCTAAAACTTTAAAAGATGCCTTAAATGAAGCGTTAAGAGATTGGGTTACAAACGTATCTAATACCTTTTATATTATTGGTACAGTTGCCGGTCCCCATCCTTATCCAATGATGGTTAGAGACTTTAATTCGGTGATTGGTAAGGAATGTTTGATTCAAATGCCAGAAATGACTAATACACAACCTGATGTAATTGTTGCTTGTGTTGGTGGTGGGTCTAATGCAATGGGTATTTTTTATCCTTATATTGACGATAAAAGTGTGGAATTAGTAGGCGTAGAAGCTGCAGGTGATGGTATCGAGACGGGTAAACATGCAGCACCTTTAACTTCTAATAGTGCAATAGGTATTTTGCATGGCAATAGAACATATTTAATGCAAAATGATGAAGGTCAAATAATAGAGACTCATTCAATTTCGGCCGGTTTAGACTATCCTGGAGTTGGGCCAGAGCATTCATGGCTTAAAGACTCAGGACGGGCAAAATATGTTGCCATTACAGACCAGGAAGCATTAAATGCTTTTCATAATTTATGTAAAATTGAAGGTATAATTCCAGCTCTTGAGTCAAGTCATGCGCTTGCGCATGCCGAAAAAATGGCGGCTAAAATGTCTCCTAATCAAATTATATTGGTTAATCTATCCGGTAGAGGGGATAAGGATATTAATACGGTTGCTAATATTTTAGATATTTCATTGTAGATAACTTATGTCAAGAATTAAAAATAATTTTAAGAGCTTGAAAGAGGCAAATAAAAAAGCTTTAATACCTTTTATTACAGCTGGAGACCCACATCCCTCAGAAACTGTGAGATTGATGCATGCACTTGTTGAGTCTGGTGCTGATATGATTGAATTGGGTATTCCATTTTCTGACCCCATGGCGGATGGGCCAATTATTCAAAAGGCAAGTGAAAGAGCTTTGAAAAATGGAGTTGGTATTACTTCAACGATTAAATTTGCTGCTGACTTTAGAAAAACCAACAAAGAAACTCCAGTAATATTGATGGGTTATGCCAACCCAATCGAAGCTATTGGGGTAGATAGATTTGTAAAATTAATTAAAGATGCTGATATTGACGGAGTAATTGTCGTTGATTACCCGCCTGAAGAATCCGTTAATTTTGTTAAAAAACTTAGACAATTTAATATTGATAGTATCTTTTTACTTGCGCCAACGACCGATGATAAGAGGCTTAAGTTAATTGTTGACCAAGCTTCTGGATTTTTATATTACGTATCACTAAAAGGAGTTACCGGTTCAGCCAATATTGATATTAAGGAGGTGACTGAAAGGGTTAAAAATATTCAACAATACACTGATTTACCTATAGCGGTTGGCTTTGGAGTTAGGGATTCAAAGACAGCTAAAGAGGTTGCTTTGATTGCTGATGCAGTTGTAATTGGCAGTAGAATCGTTCAAGAAATTGAAGATTCCGATAAGGAAAGCTTGATTTCGAATATAAATTTGTTAATGACTGATATAAAAAAGTCTATGACGCTTAAATAAGAGATTACATAATTATGAGTTGGTTAAGAGATGCTATTCGACCTAAAATAAAAAAAATATTAGGACGTGTTAAAAAAAACATACCTGAGGGACTTTGGAATAAATGCCCAGCTTGTCAGTCTGTGTTATATAGAACAGAGCTTGAAAAAAATAATGAAGTTTGTCCCAATTGCAGTTTTCATAACCGAATTTCTGCAAGAAATAGAATTGATTTACTTTTAGATGCTCCAGGTCGCATTGAATATGGATTAAAAATTAAACCTACAGATCCATTGAAATTTAAGGACACCAAGCCTTACCATGAGAGAATTTTATCATCGCAAAAGTCTGTTAAAGAAAATGATGCTTTAATTGTTTTTCAGGGTCAGATTGAGTTAACCCCGGTGATTGTAGCCGCTTTTGAATTTAAATTTATGGGTGGTTCTATGGGATCTGTTGTTGGGGAAAAATTTACTCTTGGTCTAAATGCCGCATTAAAAAATAAATGTCCCTTTATTTGTATTGCAGCAAGTGGTGGTGCTCGGATGCAAGAGGGGCTTTTGTCTTTAATGCAAATGGCTAAAACCAGCGCTTCATTAACTAAACTAAGTGCCGCAAAATTACCCTTTATATCTATTTTGACAGATCCCACTATGGGGGGGGTGTCTGCAAGCTTTGCGATGCTTGGTGATGTAATTATTGCTGAACCTAAGGCATTAATTGGCTTTGCAGGTCCACGAGTTATTGAGCAGACCGTAAGGGAAAAACTACCAGAAGGCTTTCAAAGATCAGAGTTTTTACTAGAACATGGGGCCATAGATATGATTGTTGACAGAAGGCAATTAAGAAAATCACTAGCAGGCTTAATTACACACCTTAAAGTTAACTAGTGCCTCAAGAACTAAACGAATTTAGTTCATTACACGATTGGTTAAGATATATTGAGAAAGTTAATCCTAAAGAAATAGAGCTAGGCCTTAATCGCATTGATAGGGTATATCAAATGCTTAATATTAAGCATGATTTTCCGATTATTACGGTTGCTGGCACTAATGGAAAAGGATCCACTTGCGCATTTCTTGAGTCAATTTATTTTAGCGCTAAATATAATGTTGCATGTTATACGTCACCTCATCTATTTAAATTTAATGAGAGAATAAAGGTTAATAAAGTTCCTTGTTGTGATCAAGATATAGTTAATTCACTAAATTTAATTAACAGTAAAAGGCAGGGAGTACTCCTTACTTATTTTGAAATAACTACCTTGGCGGCAATGCATATATTTTTTCAAAAGAAAGTCGATGTGGCTATTCTTGAGATTGGGCTTGGCGGAAGATTGGATGCTGTAAATTTATTTGATCCAGAGGTATCAATTATCACTTCAATTGCTTTGGATCATCAGGATTTTTTAGGAAATACAGTTGAGGAAATTGCTTTAGAAAAGGGTGGTATTTTTAGGCCCAATAAGCATGCAATAATTAATACCAAAAATGAAAAAAATATATTAGTGAGGTATGGGGAAAAAATTAACTCACAAGTATCTCAGCTAGATAAAGATTATTCCATTAAGGATAATAAGAATAGTTTTTCTTATTTGGGAGGAGAATATAGCTTTATTAATTTACCTTATCCAAAGTTAGAAGGGAGTATGCAAATTCAAAATCTTGCAGGAGCACTCCGTGTAGTTGAATTATTAGAACAAAAATTGCCTGTTACTAAAGAATCTATTGAGTTAGGAATATTAAATACAAATTTAATTGGGCGACTTGATGTTGTTAGTAAAAAACCTTTGATTGTTTTTGATGTGGCACATAATCATGAGGCGGCAAATAATTTAAGTGAATTTATAGTGAAATCAAAAAATAATGGAAGAGTATTTGGGGTGTTTTCTATTCTTTTGGATAAAGATATTGATTCTGTAATAATGCCGTTTATAAAATTGGTAGATGAATGGTTCATTAGCTCAATTGATCATACAAGAGCTCAAAAGGTAGATGTTATTAAATTAGCGTTAAAAAAAATGAATAAAACTACTCCAATTCATATTGCAGATAATTTACTTCAGGCATATAAGAATGCTTATAAAAAGACCTCACTTGATGATAATATAATCGTGTTCGGTTCTTTTTTTACTGTAAGAGAAATTATTAAAGAAAATTATAATGACTAATTCACGCATTCCTTCTGTAAATCAAAGTATTCTTATTCGGCGTGCAAAACGACGGCTGCTTGGAGCATTAGTTATTTTGTTAGCATTGCTTGTTTTATCATTTTTCTTTGTTAAGAATGAAAAGGAGGAATTGGTAAATGATGTGAAGGTATCATTTCTTGAAACGACCCCTATTTATTTTGATAAAAATTTGTTTGTAGAAAACGAAACAGAGCTGAATAATGACCGCTATTTAACAAGTCGCTCAATTCAGCAGTATGGGACTAGTGATAGTAAGAAATTAATAAAAAATCATAAAAACATTAATAAATATTTTATACAAATAGGTATTTTTTCAAATAAAAAAAATATTCAATCTTTAAGTAATAAAATAAAGCTGATTGGTTTTGAAGCTAATATTGATGTTATACAGTTAGCTGGTAAAGAGAAAGTAAAATTAACAACCCAATCTTTTAATACTGAAAAAGAGGCTAAATTAGCATTGATGCGATTAAAAAATGCCAATTTTTCAGGAATAATAAAGCAGGTCAAATAAAGTTATGTCGATAATTGATTATTGCTTTATTTTCGTTGTAGTAATTTCTTTAATATTTGGGTGTTATAGAGGGTTTGTAAAGGAGTTTTTGAGTCTGGGCGCATGGATTCTTGCTTTTTATTTAGCATATAGTTTTAGTCAAATTGTAGTTAGTTTTATTCCTTTTGAATTTGATGAGTCTATTAATTTTATTATTGGATACTTATTAATCTTTATTTTTGTTTTAATCTTTACTTCATTTCTTATAAAAGTTTTAAGTGAATTTATTCTGACTATTGGTTTGGGATTTTCAAATGTAGTCATAGGGGCTTTATTTGGTTTTTTTAGAGGAATTTTAGCGGTATACCTTGTAATTTTCCTAGTTGAAAGAACGTCTTTTGTTGTGAATCCAGTTTGGCTAAATTCCTCAACGGTGCCAATAGTTAAATTGCTAATTCAAAAAACATTGTTTTATTTGCCATATGACTGGAGTAACAAGGTAAAATACGACAAAATAATGTTTTAAACAAGAGAGTGTTATGTGTGGAATAATTGGTATAGTTGCTAATGACCCTGTGAATCAAATGCTCTATGATGGTTTGCTCGTTTTACAGCATAGAGGTCAAGATGCCGCAGGCATTGCTACCTGTATTAATGGTCGTTTTAACATGTATAAAAACAATGGCTTGGTGAAAGATGTATTTCATACAAGACATATGAGAAATTTAACTGGTAATATTGGAATTGGTCATGTACGGTATCCAACTGCCGGATCTAGTTCTTCTGCTGAAGCGCAACCTTTCTATGTTAATTCTCCATATGGTATTGTTCTCGCGCATAACGGTAATCTAACAAATTCAGATAAACTAAAAGATGATATGTTTAAGCAAGATTTACGACATATTAATACTGACTCTGATTCAGAAATTTTGTTAAATGTTCTAGCGCACTCTATTGAGAAGTCAACACAAACTAATGTACTGACTTCTGATATCATTTTTGATGCTATTAGCGCTGTTTATAAAAGGTGTCGTGGTGCATTTGCCGTTGTATCCATGATAAATAATTTTGGATTACTTGCATTTAGAGATTCCCATGGTATTAGACCTTTAGTTATTGGAGTGAAACAATCTTCAGAAGGACCAGAATATGCAGTTGCTTCTGAAAGTGTCGCTTTGGACGCATTGGGTTTTAAACTTTTAAGAGATGTGGAGCCTGGTGAGGCTGTATTTATTGATTTGGATGGAAATTTTTATTCTAAAATATGTATAAAAGGAGCTCAAAGGGCTCCATGTATTTTTGAGTATGTTTATCTTGCCCGCCCTGACTCTATGATTGATAAAGTATCTGTTTATCAAACGAGGCTAAATATGGGGCAATCTCTTGCTAACAAAATAAAAAAAAACTGGTCTAATCTTAAGATTGATGTTGTTATTCCAATTCCTGATACAAGTAGACCAAGCGCCCTTCAAGTTGCGCTAATGCTCAATGCTGAATTTCGTGAAGGATTTATAAAAAATAGATATATAGGTAGGACATTCATTATGCCAGGGCAGGCACTAAGAAAAAAATCAGTGCGCCAAAAATTAAATCCAATTCATGTTGAGTTTAAAGGAAAGAATGTTTTATTAATCGATGACTCAATAGTTCGCGGTACAACATCAAAAGAAATAGTTCAGATGGCTAGAGATGCGGGTGCAAAAAAGGTTTATTTAGCATCTGCAGCTCCTCCAGTTAAGTTTCCTAATGTTTATGGTATTGATATGCCTTCTAGAGCAGAATTATTAGCATCCAATAAAACAGATAAAGAAATTTGTGAAGAAATTGGAGCAGACGCTCTGATTTATCAAGATCTTGAGGACCTTAAAAAAAATATTTCTCAAGAAAATAAATTACTTACACAGTTTGATTGTTCCTGTTTTGATGGGCATTACATTACTGATGACATTGATGAAGCATATTTAAATAAACTTGAGATGCTTCGAACAGAAGGAGCTATATCGACTGAATTTTCTAAATCAACCTCACAATTAGATTTAAATCTATATACCCCAGAAGCTGAGGAAGGTGAGAAGGAGCATGTTTGAGATTTTTATTCTTGACGTTTTGATTTAAAGATGGATAATAAGCTATCACGCCGATTTGATTCAGCTTGCAGGGCGTAAACAAAATAACTGCTAAAGCGATTTTCCCGTTTTAGCTAACCAATGCTGGACGGGTTTTTTTTGGTAGTTTTATTTATAATTTAAACACTTAAGTAACATATAGAAATTGCCAGATAGGAGAAAAAATGACTGATAAAAAAAAATTTGAGACAAATTCTATAAGGGCTGGTTCAATAAGAACTTCAGAAGGTGAGCATTCTGAGGCTCTATTTTTAACTTCAAGCTTTGTGTTTGATGATGCAGAACAAGCTGCTGCTAGATTTTCTAAGTCAGAAGCAGGGAATGTATATTCTCGCTTTACAAACCCGTCTGTCACAATGTTTGAAAATCGTTTAGCTGAGCTTGAGGGAGCTGAGCAATGTGTGGCTACAGCAACTGGTATGGCTGCAATTCTTGCTTGCGTGATGAGCTTATGTAGATCTGGGGATCATATAGTAGTATCAAAAAGTGTGTTTGGTACTATCGTTATGTTATTTAATGATATTTTATGTAAATGGGGGCTTGAAGTTACATATGTTTCCTTAACTGATTTAGATCAATGGAAAAAGGCCATACAAAAAAATACTAAGTTATTTTTTGTTGAAACTCCTTCTAATCCATTAACTGAAGTTTGTGATATTAATTCTTTGTCAGGCTTGGCTCATAAATCAAATATTTTATTTGTTGTTGATAATTGTTTTTGCACCCCAGCTATCCAGCTTCCAATTAAAATGGGTGCTGATATTATTATTCATTCTGCAACGAAATATATTGATGGACAAGGCAGGTGTTTAGGTGGGGCTGTTTTAGGTAGAAAAAAACAAATGGAAGATGTAGCAAGTTTTTTGAGGTCAGCAGGTCCTTCAATGAGTGCTTTTAATGCATGGATTTTTTTCAAAGGCCTTGAAACATTAAAGTTAAGAATGGATGCTCACTCTTCCAAAGCTCTTGAATTAGCCCAATGGCTAGAAAAGCAATCGAGTGTGATAAGAGTATATTATCCTGGATTGCCTTCTCATCCTCAGCATAAATTAGCATTGAAGCAACAAAGCTCCGGTGGGGGTATTGTTTCTTTTGAAGTAAATGGTGGGAAAGAGGCGGCTTGGGCTTTAATTAATTCAACACAACTACTTTCAATCACAGCTAATTTAGGTGACACAAGGTCTACCATTACTCATCCAGCTTCTACAACTCATTCGAGACTTACCCAAGAAGAAAGGGATGAAGCAAGAATAAGTGATGGTTTAATTAGAATAGCTGTCGGCCTAGAGGATATAGTTGACATTAAAGCAGACTTAACTTCTCTTTTAGTATAGGTGATTTGGGCGATTTTTTCGCCCATATACATGCTAAAATAAGTACAAATTTTCCTATCAATTAACAATCAAATTATTAAAAATATGGATCAATTCGCAAAAGAAACACTCACCGTAAACCTTGAAGATGAAATGAAAAAGTCCTATTTGGACTATGCAATGAGTGTAATTGTTGGGCGCGCACTACCTGACGTTAGGGACGGCTTAAAGCCTGTTCATAGGAGAGTGTTGTATGCCATGCATGAGCTTAACAATAGCTTTAATAGGTCATATAAGAAATCTGCTCGAATTGTTGGTGATGTAATTGGTAAATATCATCCTCATGGTGATACCGCCGTTTACGATACGATTGTTAGAATGGCTCAAGATTTTAGTTTACGTTACATGCTGATTGATGGTCAGGGAAATTTTGGTTCAGTTGATGGAGATAATGCAGCGGCGATGAGATATACAGAAATTCGTATGTCTAAAATATCTCAAGAGATTCTAGCTGATCTTGAAAAAGAAACAGTTGATTTTGGTCCTAATTATGACGGATCAGAGCATGAACCATTAATAATGCCTACTAAGCTTCCGAATTTATTAATTAATGGAAGTTCTGGAATTGCCGTAGGAATGGCCACCAATATCCCCCCTCATAATTTAAGTGAAATTATTGATGGGCTTCAGTCTTTATTAAGTAATCCAGAAATAACTATTGATGATCTTATTAAGAAAATACCCGCTCCAGATTTTCCTACAGCAGGAATAATTCACGGTATTTCAGGAGTTATCGAGGGATATAGAACAGGTCGTGGACGAGTAATTATGAGAGGGAGAACTCATACTGAGGCTTTAGAAAAAGGAAAACGGGAAGCAATTATTGTTGATGAACTGCCTTATCAGGTAAATAAAAAGAATTTTATTGAAAAGATTGCTGATCTTGTAAATAATAAAAAAATAGAAGGAATTTCTGATCTAAGAGATGAGTCTGATAAATCTGGAATGAGAGTGGTTATTGAATTAAAAAGAGGAGAGATTCCCGATGTTGTTCTAAATAATCTTTATAAGCAAACGCAACTTCAAGATAGCTTTGGTATGAATATGGTTGCGCTGATTGATGGTCAGCCAAAACTTTTAAATCTTAAACAAATTTTGGTTGCTTTTTTAAAACATCGAAGAGAGATTATTACTAGAAGAACTGTTTTTGAATTAAAAAAAGCACGTGATCGTGGGCATGTGTTGGAAGGTTTAGCTGTTGCATTAGCTAATGTTGATGAGATGATTAAGATAATTAAGGCTGCACCGACCCCACCAGAAGCAAAAGTGGAGTTGATGAAAAGAACTTGGAAATCTTCTGTTGTTGAGAATATGCTTAAGAAAACCTCTGAAGATCTTTCTAAACCAGAAGGACTATCAAAAGAATACGGTTTAAATAATCAGGGATATAAGCTTTCTGATTCACAAGCACAAGAAATACTTCAATTAAGACTTCAAAGATTAACTGGTCTAGAACAAAAGAAAATAGTAAATGAATATAAGGAAATAATGGATGTTATTGTTGACTTGCTAGAGATTCTCTCTAATTCAAATCGTGTTACAGAAATTATTGATAGTGAGCTTAAAGTAATTAAGACTGAGTATGGGGATAAAAGGCGGAGTGAGATAGTTGTTGATGTACAAGATTTGTCAGTTGAAGATCTTATTACACCACAGGATATGGTGATAACACTTTCTAATTCTGGGTATATTAAAGCTCAAGTTTTAGATGACTATCGTGCTCAACGAAGAGGGGGAAGAGGTAAACAAGCAATGACAACAAAAGACGATGATTTTATCGAGCAGATGTTTGTTGCTAACACTCACGATAATATTCTGTGTTTTTCAAGTCGGGGACAGGTGTATTGGTTGAAAGTATATGAAGTGCCACAGGGTAGCAGAATTAGTAAAGGAAAGCCTATTGTAAATCTTTTCCCTTTAATGCCTGGAGAAAAGATTAATGCGATACTGGTTGTGCAAGATTTCGTTGATGATCAGTATATATTTATGTCTACATCAAATGGAACAGTGAAAAAAACACCGCTTTCTGATTTTTCAAAACCCAGGAAATCTGGAATCATTGCAATAAAGTTAGATAATGGAGACTTTCTGATTGGTGCTTCGGTCACTAATGGTAATAATGATATTGTTCTTGTGTCCAGCGGAGGTAAGGCTGTTTGGTTTGATGAGAATGATGTCAGAAGTATGGGAAGAAATGCTCGAGGAGTTAGAGGTATGAGGCTTACAAAAGGTCATAAGGTTTTATCACTCTTGATAGCTTCATCTGATGCTGAAACAGTTCTTGTAGCTACTGAGAATGGTTATGGTAAGCGAACTGTATTGTCAGGGTTTAGAAAATCTGGTCGAGGAACACAGGGAGTTAAAGCAATTCAGGTGAGTGATAGGAATGGTATTGTAGTTGCAGCAAGATTAGTAGGTGATCACGATGAGATTATGTTAATTACTACGGGGGGTGTTTTAATTCGAACTAGGGTAAGTGAAATTAGAGAGCTTGGAAGAGCAACTCAAGGGGTTAAGTTAATTAATTTAACTAATAATGAAAAATTGTCTGGGTTAGAAAAAATAGTAGAGCCAGAACAAATAAAAAGTGATCAAGATGAGCTGCCAATTTAATTTTTCGGCTGGGCCTGCAGTACTACCAAAAGAAGTTTTACTAAAGGCACAGTCAGAGCTTATTAATTGGAATGGGACTGGCATGTCTGTAATGGAAATGTCACATCGTGGTAAGCAGTATATGCCCATCATAAGTAGAGCCGAAGAAAGCTTACGTAAGTTACTAAAAATACCAATAAACTATAAAGTATTATTTCTTCAAGGAGGCGCTGTTACACAAAATTTCATGGTTCCCATGAATTTGTTAAATGGAAAATCGGCCAGTTATGTAGTGTCCGGGTATTGGTCCAAAAGAACTTTTAATGATGCCCAGCCTTTTTCTAAGATTAACTTAGCTGCATCATCGGAATCAATTGAATACGTTAAAGCGCCGAGTATAGATTCATGGAAATTTAATAAGAATGATGCTTATATTCATTTTTGTCAAAATGAAACTATTCATGGTGTTGAATACTTCGAAAAAATACAAATTAAAGAAGTACCGATTGTTTGTGATATGTCTTCTACTATACTTTCACGACCGATGGATATTACTCAATATGGCGTAATATATGCTGGTGCTCAAAAAAATCTTGGTACATCAGGGTTAACTATATTATTAGTTAGAGATGATTTATTAGAATTTGCGAATAGTCAAACACCAACTACATTTAACTGGAAAATACAATCTGAAAATAATTCTATGATAAATACACCTACAACCTTTAGTATTTATATGGCAGGTTTGGTATTTCAGTGGTTGTTAGAACAAGGGGGTTTGGAGGGTGTCGAGAAATTAAATATTAAAAAATCAGATTATTTATATAGGTATATAGATTCAAGTAATTTTTATAAAAATAATATTGATAAATCAAATAGGTCTAGAATGAATGTACCGTTTGGAATTCAAGATGAAAGCCTAACGTCAAAATTTTTAATAAAGGCTGAAGAAGAAGGTTTGTATCAACTTAAGGGACACAGACTCGTGGGTGGGCTTCGAGCTTCAATATACAATGCCATGCCATTTGAAGGAGTTGATGCTTTGGTTACTTTTATGGAGGCGTTTAAGAAAAGCCACTAAATTATGAAAAAAGATCTAGATAATTTAAGAGAAAATATTGATGAGATTGATACTGAATTATTAGAATTGATTTCAAAAAGAGCGTCTTTGGCGAAAAAAGTTGGAAGCCTGAAAGAGGATGGGGTTATATATAAACCAGAGAGGGAAGCACAAATTCTCAAGAGTTTAGTAAATGCTAATAAAGGACCCCTCTCTGATAAAAGTATAATTGATATATTTAAAACTGTTATTTCTAATTGTCGTGCTTTAGAAAGGTTATTAAGTATTTCTTTTTTAGGGCCGGCAGGTACATTTAGTGAGGAAGCGACAATTAAGCAATTCGGTGAAAATATCAATTCTGTTTTTGCAAACAGTATTGATGAAGTATTTAATTATGTCCAATCTGAAAGAGTTCATTACGGTGTTGTACCAGTGGAAAATTCAACAGAAGGAGCAGTTAATAGAACTTTAGACTTACTATTAATTAGGGATTTAAAGATTTGTGGGGAAATTATTTTACCGGTTCATCATTATCTATTGTCAAAAAATAAAAAAATAAATGAAATAAAAAATATATATTCGCATGGTCAATCACTTGCACAATGTCATAATTGGATTATGGGTAATTTATCTAGTGCTAATAAAATTGCTGTGCTCAGTAATGCGGAGGGTGCAAGAATAGCGGCTAATGAAAAAGAATCTGCTGCAATTGCAAGCTCAAGGGCAGCTGAATTATTTGATTTAAATGTTTTAAATGAAAATATCGAAGATGACCCTAATAATTCGACTCGTTTTTTAATTATATCAAAGCAAGATGTAGCCGTCTCAGGAGATGACAAGACATCAATTGTGGTCACAGCAAAAAACAAACCTGGAGCTATTGTTGATTTAGTTTCTCCGTTCGCAAAATATGACGTTAGTATGACTAAGCTAGAGTCAAGACCTGCTAAAGTTGGAATATGGGAGTATGTTTTTTTTATTGATATTGAAGGACATCAATCAGATTTTAAAGTTAAGACAGCTCTTGAAGAAATTGAAGCTAAGTCATCATTTCTTAAGGTGCTTGGTTCATACCCAAAAAATTAGGAATAACCATGTCAATTGTTATTCCAACATATATTTCCCAAATTGAGCCATATCAGGGCGGAAAACCTATTAAGGAAGTTGCCCGTGAGATTGGTATAGCCGAAGAAAGAATAATCAAGTTAGCATCAAATGAAAATCCATTAGGGATTAGTGAAAAGGCTAAAATAGCAATTAATGGAGCGTTAAATGATGTGGCGAGGTATCCAGACGGGAATGGTTATTATTTAAAACAAGCTATAAGTAATAAGTTTTCAATTAAGAGCAATCAGATTATTTTGGGTAATGGATCTAATGATATTTTAGAACTTGCGGCACGAACTGTATTATCGGTAGGGGATGAGGTTATATTTTCAGAGTATGCATTTGCGGTATATAAAATCGTGACTAAAGCGGTTGGTGCAATTGGCATAGAGGCTCCTACAAATCATTACGCACACAATTTAGAGAATTTTTTGAAATTAATTACAGGGAGAACTAAATTAATTTTTATTGCTAACCCTAATAATCCTACAGGTACGTTAATTAATAAATTAGCCTTAGAGAAATTTTTTTTTAAAGTCCCAAGCCATATTCTTATTGTTTTGGATGAAGCTTACGATGAATATTTGAGTGATGACTTAAAATCTAATGCATTTTGTTGGTTAAATAAATATAAAAATCTTTTGATTTCAAGAAGCTTTTCTAAGGCATATGGACTTGCAGGTTTACGAATAGGTTATGGTGTGGGTTCATCTAAGTTAATTGAATTAATGAATAGAGTAAGGCAGCCTTTTAATGTAAATTATCTTGCGCAAATTGCTGCAACTGAATCTTTGAAGGATGATTATTTTATTGAGGAAAGTCGTAAAATAAATAATCAGGGAATGAAGCAAATAACTGATGTTTTTAAAAGTCTTTTTATTGATTATATTCCTTCTTTTGGTAATTTTGTTAGCTTTAAATTACAAGACGAAAAGTGTGCAATCATGTATTATCAGCATTTATTGAAAAATGGTGTCATTGTTAGACCGATAGCCAATTACAAATTACCTCAATTTTTAAGGGTTAGTATTGGTCTAGAAGAAGAAAATAATATTTTTATTGATCACTTAAGTAATTGTAATATATAGGATTTTTATGATAATTGTAATGAATAATATGGCGACAGAAGAGCAAATTGATGCTGTTTTGGTACGTATTAAGGAAAAAGGATTAGACGCCAATGTTTCTAAAGGTACTGAAAGGACAGTAATAGGAGCTATTGGGGACGAGAGATTACTTGATCCAGAGCTCTTAGAGTCATTACCAGGTGTAGAGCAGGCGCTTCATATTGTTAAGCCTTATAAGATAGTTGCTAGAGAGTGGCATCCCAAAGATACAGTTATTAATATTAATGGTCATTTAATTGGCGGAAGTCATATTCAAATTATTTCTGGCCCATGTTCAGTTGAGACGCCAGATCAAATGCAGAAATCTGCAAAAGCAGTGAAGGACGCTGGCGTTAAATTAATGCGTGGTGGTGCCTTCAAGCCAAGAACTAGTCCATATTCATTTCAAGGTATTGGTGTTGATGGCCTTAAAATGTTTAAAGAAGCAGCTGATAAAGAAGGGCTACCTATTGTTACTGAACTGTTAGATGTTAGGCACTTGGATGTCTTCTTAGAGCAAAATGTAGATGTTATTCAAATTGGCACTAGGAGTATGCAAAATTTTGAATTATTACGCGAAGTAGGGAAGTTAGATGTTCCTATTATTTTAAAGAGAGGAATGTCAGCTACAATCTCGGAATGGTTAATGGCTGCAGAATACATTGCCGCAGGAGGGAATCATAATATTATTTTCTGTGAAAGAGGCATTAGAACATTTGAAACTTATTATAGGAATGTTTTAGATGTAACTGCAATTCCTGTACTTAAAAAAGAAACTCATTTACCTGTCATTATTGACCCTTCACATTCGGGTGGAAAAGCATGGATGGTTTCGGCATTATCAAGAGCAGGTATAGCTGCTGGTGCCGATGGTCTATTAGTCGAGATGCATCCTAATCCTTGTGAGGCATGGTGTGATGCGGATCAAGCTATCAATCCTGAAGAGCTAAAACATTTAATGCAAGAACTAACATCGATCTCAAAAATTCTAGGGCGTACAATCTCAGAATAACTCATGGATATCATGAGTTTGCTTTAGATATTTTCCTCTATTCCAATTATCTTTTGTCAGTCAATATTTAAACATTATTAAATTTAATTTAAGGATATTTGGATGCATATAAGAGTTTTAGGCTCAGGAGCGGGGGGTGGTTTTCCTCAATGGAATTGCAATTGTGAAAATTGTGCAGGTTTAAGGGCAAACAATCCAAATTTAAAAGCAAGAACTCAATCTTCAATTACTGTAAGTTCAAATGGAGAAGATTGGATTTTATTTAATGCTTCACCAGATATTCGTGCACAAATTGAATCTTTTCCACCATTGCAGCCGGCTAGAAAAATAAGGGACACAGGCATTTCCTCAATTGTAATTACTGATGGTCAGATTGATCATGCTACTGGCTTATTGATATTAAGGGAGCATGATAAACCTTGGGATATATACTGCACCAAATCAGTTTATGAAGATATGACTACTGGTTATCCAATATTTAATATCTTAGGTCATTTCAGAGGGGTGAATTGGCACGAAGTTTCTACCGATCAAATTCCCTATACTATCCCTAAAGCAGATAATTTAATTTTCACAGCAGTTCCTCTTAAAAGTGAAGCGCCTCCTTATTCCCCTCATAGACATAATACTGTTCCTGGTGATAATGTTGGATATAAGATAGAAGATACCAAGGTTGGTAAGAACTTATTTTATGCGCCAGGCTTGGGAATTATTGAGGACCATGTTTTGGAATTTATGAGTAATGCTGATGTGATTTTAATTGATGGGACTGTATGGACTGATGATGAAATGTCTAGGCATGGGATTAATGATAAATTAGCGAGTGAAATGGGTCATTTAGATCAATCAAGTAAAGGCGGCATCATGGAAACTTTAAATAGTCTTAAAAAGCCACGAAAAATTCTAATTCATATTAATAATACCAACCCTATTTTAAGAGAAGATTCAAAAGAACGTAAAATGCTGGATTTTCATAATATTGAAGTGTCATACGATGGTATGGATATTATTATTTAAGGATTTTTAATGACTAAACCTTGGACGAGAAAAGAATTTGAAGATAAGTTAAGGGAGAAGGGGAAGGGGTATCATATATATCATTCTTTTCATGTGATGATGTATGAAGGTAAATTATCAAAAGAACAGCTTCAAAGTTGGGTTATGAATCGTTTTTATTATCAAATTAGTATTCCTTTAAAAGATGCTGCAATTTTATCAAACTGCCCAGATAGAGAAATAAGAAAAGAATGGATAGTTAGAATTCTTGATCATGATGGTGAAGGGGATACTGCAGGGGGTATTGAGGCATGGATAAATTTAGGTAAGGCTGTTGGGTTATCAAGAGAAGATGTAACCTCTCTTGAGCATGTTAGTCCTGGGGTTAGGTTTGCAGTTGACGCATATATAAATTTTGCTAAACAGCGATCATGGCAGGAATCAATTTGCTCCTCATTAACTGAATTATTTGCACCACATATTCATCAACAAAGAATTAGTTCTTGGCCAAAAATGTATCCTTGGATAGATGAGTCAGGACTCAGTTATTTTAAAAAGCGTTTAACTGAAGCAAGAAGAGATGTTGAGCATGGGTTAGGTGTAACTTTAGATTACTTTAGTCAAACTAGAGAAACACAAGAGCAAGCTCTAGAAATTTTACAATTTAAACTTAATGTATTATGGGTAATTGCTGATTCAATTATGCTTGCATCTTCAAACATTAAAGTAGAAGATCGAGATTACTTAAGGCAACCAAAATAATTATGACAGTTGAAAATACAGATATATTTAAAATTGCAGCCCACCATCGATTCCAATGGGAGAAGGCTCAAGATTGTTATGTGATTTTATTTCCCGAAGGAATGGTTAAGCTGAACGGTGGAGCAGGTGAGGTTTTAAATTTAGTTAATGGTGAAACTACGGTTGAGTCGATAACAAATACATTAACTAATAAGTTTTCAGACGCTCCTAATATTGATAAAGACATTGTGGGGATGTTTGAACTGGCCTTAGAAAAAGCCTGGATCGAAAAGATAAATTAGGAGTATTTTATGGATATAATTAGTCAAAATAATGGTGTTTCGAGCTCAACCACCTCAACCCAGCCTTTGTGGTTATTAGCTGAAATTACTTATCGCTGCCCATTACATTGTGCATTTTGTTATAACCCTACCGATTATGATAAACATACACAAAATGAGTTAGATACTAAATCTTGGTTAAGAGTTTTAAATCAAGCCAGAGAATTGGGGGCGGCTCAATTAGGAATATCTGGAGGAGAACCTCTTCTTAGAGATGACATTGAAGTGATTGTTGAAGAAGCACGTCAGTTAGGTTATTACAGTAATTTAATTACTTCAGGTGTTGGTTTAACTGATAAGCGAATTGATGCTTTTAAAAAAGGGGGATTAGATCATATTCAATTATCAATGCATGACATTACCGAAGAGATTAATAATTTTATTACCAATACTAAAACATTTCAATTAAAGAAAAAAGTAGCTGCGATGATTAAGGATAGGGGTTATCCGATGGTGCTTAATGTTGTTATTCATCGATACAATATTGATCATATTAGAGAAATACTGGAGATGGCTGAAGCACTTGGTGCTGACTATGTTGAACTAGCGAATACTCAATATTATGGGTGGTCATTAATTAACAGAAATCAATTGATGCCGTCTAAAGAACAAATTGATTATGCTGAAAAAGTTACTAATGAATTTAGAGATCGTGCAGGCAGTAAGATGAAGATTTTTTTCGTGGTGCCTGATTATTTCGCAGAAAGACCGAAAAAATGCATGAATGGTTGGGGCGAAGTTTTTATGATTGTAACGGCTAATGGTGATGTGTTGCCATGTCATTCAGCGAGAGTATTACCTAACATGAAGTTTCCAAATGTTAGAGATTCTGGTTTAAAAGGGGCTTGGTATGATTCGCCTGCTTTTAATAAGTATCGAGGCGATGATTGGATGAAGGAGCCTTGCCGAAGCTGCCCGGAAAAAGAGAAAGATTTGGGTGGATGTCGTTGCCAAGCTTTTTTGTTAACAGGGGATGCTGAAACTGCGGATCCAGTCTGTACCTTATCTCCAAACCGGCATATTATTGATCAGGCAGTGATTGATGCTCAAAATCCAGAGTTACAAGCACAACCTATTATTTTTAGGACGGATAAGAATTCTAAAAAAATTATCAATGATGAAGAAAAAGATAGATTAGCGAATTTTCATGCAGTACCATAATTAAAATATAATCTACTGCATGAGTCTCTTTTCTAATCCTAAAGTGATTGCATTAGCTGTTTTAGCCTCTTTAGCACCTTTTGCTATTGATACATACCTTCCCGCTTTTCATATTATCAGTAGTGATTTTAAAATATCCATGGAAGGTATTCAGCAAAGTTTAACTTTTTATCTTGTGCCTTATACCATAATGACCCTTTTTCATGGAGCCATTTCAGACTCAATTGGGCGTATTAAAACTATCCAATGGGGGCTGTCACTCTTCTTGATTGCATCTATAGGATGTGCATTTTCTACAACAATAGAATCTCTCTGGTTTTTTAGAGCGCTTCAGGGGATGGGAGCAGGAGCGGGGAATGTTGTCGCAAGAGCTATGGTTAGGGACTTATATAAAGGCCCGCAAGCACAAAGAGTGATGGCTACTATTCAAATTATTTTTGGAATAGCTCCAGCTATTGCGCCAATGATTGGTGGCTTATTGCTTAGTTTTCATTGGCAAAGTATTTTTATATTTCTTGCGTTTTATGCTGCTCTAGCAATGTATATGGGCTCAAATATTTTACCTGAAACTATGCCAAAATCTGAAAGAGTTATATTTTCAGCTAAGGCAGTAATTGAGCGTTATAAATCATTAGTACTGCATCGGGAGTTTATTTTATTAGTGCTTTCAGTATCTGCTAATTTTTCTGCATTTTTTATTTATGTTTTGGCAAGTCCTGTGTTTTTAATTGATCATCTTGGCTTTACTCCCCAACAATTTAGTTACTTATTTATTCCAACAGTAACTGGAATGATGATTGGATCTTTTATTGCAAAGAAAACTGCAGGGATTATAAAGCCCACCACCGTTCTTAAGGTCGGCTATTACTGGATGTTTTTAGTGTCACTATCGAATCTGTTATTTTGTTATTCAATGGCTAATGAAGCTTTTATTAATATAGCATTTATTGCTTTTTATAATGTGGGTATGGCGGCTGTGATGCCTATTTTATCTTTGGCTGCCCTTGATTGCTTTCCAAAGATTAGAGGAACGGCTGCCTCAGGACAGGCATTTGTACAGATGCTGTTTTCTTCAGTAGTCGCAGGATTGCTTGTGCCTATTCTTTGGTTTTCAACATTCGGATTATCGTTAGGTTTATTTCTATTGCTTAGCTTCGGTTTATTCGTTACGATAAAGACCAACTTATGGAGGGGTTAGTTTATTTCTAAAGTTTGTCTATTCTGACGATTATTTTTCTATTAACAATTCTCGCTTATTAGGTTGTCCATTAAAATTATCAGCATCAGGAAGCGGATCTTTTCTGACTGTAATAATTGGCCATATTTTTGATAATCTTGCATTAATCTCAATGAAATCTTGTTGATCTTCAGGAACATCATCTTCAGCAAAAATTGCCTCAACAGGACATTCTGCAACACACAATGTGCAATCAATACATTCGTCTGGGTCAATGGCTAGAAAGTTTGGGCCTTCAACAAAACAGTCAACCGGACATACATCTACACAATCGGTATATTTGCATTGTATGCACGTTTCAGTAACTACATAGGTCATATTTTTTCCTTATAAATTTATTGTTCGATATTGTATATTATTTTTTGTTAATTTACAGCTTGGATCATCCCGGCACCCACTGTATGAAATGTTGTTTCATCAATAATAATAAACGCACCAGTGCTTCTATTTTCATCATATTGATCAACAATCAAAGGTTGTGCTAATTTAAAAGATAGGTGGGCAATGTCATTAGTTTTTAATTCTCGCGCCTCTTCAGTACCTAGTGTTTGTATATTTACTTTATAATTTATTTTTGTAATTTTAGCTTTTGACATCCTGGTTGTATGCATTATTAAATAAGTTCTATTCGGCGAGAGCGGTGTTTCTGCTAACCAACAGACCATCGCAGAAAATTTTTTTGTGGCGACAATAGGTTCGTCATAATGAACTAACATATCTCCTCTAGAGATATCAATCTCGTTGGCTAATGAAACGGTAATAGATTGTTCAGATATTGCTTTTTGTATAATATCCTCTCCAATACGTATTTCCTTTACAGTTGATTCATGACCTGAAGGTAACACTTTAATTTTATCATTCACTTTCAAAATCCCCGATTCAATCCGACCCATAAAGGCCCTGAAGTCATGGAGGTCTTTATTATCTGATGCATGTGGACGACAAACATATTGAACAGGAAATCGCAAAGCAGATTCTTTGATGTCTTGACTCGTGTCTAAATTTTCAAGTTGATCTAGCAGAGTGGGGCCGGAATACCAATTCATAGAATCGCCACGATCAACTATCATATCCCCATTAAGTGCTGACATTGGCAAAAATTCAATGGAAATTCCAGGACCAGATAAAGCGATGTCTTGAGCAAACTGAATATATTCATCGCAGATGGATTGATATTTATTTTCGTCGTAATCAATTAAATCCATTTTATTAACTGCGACTAAGATATGTTTGATTCCTACTAATTTAGTAAGAAAGGAATGTCGTCTAGTTTGAGTTAGGATACCTTTCCGTGCATCAATTAAAATTATTGCTAATTGAGCCGTTGAGGCTGCGGTAACCATATTTCTAGTGTACTGTTCATGACCTGGGGCGTCTGCAATAATGTATTTTCGATTTCCTGTAGTGAAATATCGATAAGCAACATCAATAGTAATGCCTTGTTCACGTTCTGCTTGAAGGCCGTCGGTAATTAAAGAAAGGTCAATAGCTGTCATTCCTCTTTTTTTAGAGGTTTTTTCAATTTGGCTAAGTGTGTCGGTTAAAATAGTTTTAGTATCAAATAGTAATCGACCAATTAAGGTGCTTTTCCCATCATCAACACTCCCACAGGTCATAAATCTTAATACGGAATCGTTTGTGTTTTCTGACATCTTAAAAATACCCTTCTTTTTTTCGTTGTTCCATTGAAGATTCTGACATTTGATCATCTAGTCTTGTTTCACCCCGTTCTGTAATAACAGTGGATGCAGTTTCTAAAATAATTTTTTCAACATTATCTGCATTACTTTCAACAGGAGCTGTGCAAGTAATGTCACCTACAGTTCTAAATCGAACCATAATGTTTTCAATTAACTCGTTAGGCTTTTTAGGGGTAACATTAGTGATAGGGACGATGGCACCATTTCTTCTGACTATGTCTCTGCGGTGAGCAAAGTAGATATTAGGAAGATCAAGTTTTTCTCTTTCAATATATTGCCATACATCCATTTCAGTCCAATTTGAAATAGGAAATGCTCTAATATTTTCACCTTTATGAACTTTGGCATTATATAAATCCCATAATTCAGGGCGCTGATTTTTAGGATCCCATTGTCCGAATTCATCTCGAAAGCTCATAATTCTTTCTTTGGCTCTTGCTTTTTCTTCATCACGTCTAGCACCACCAATACAGCAATCAAATCCATGTTCTTCTATAGCCTCTAGGAGAGTGATAGATTGATATTTATTTCTTGGCTCATCATCTGATTTAAGTACTACTGTACCTTTTTTCATTGAATCTTCTAAGGAAGCTACAATTAATCTTTCCCCTAATTCCTTTGTTTTATTATCTCTAAATTCAATTACTTCAGGATAATTGTGACCTGTATCGATATGCATAAGGGGAAATGGGAATCGGCCTGGTCTAAAGGCTTTTTCCGCAATTCTTAATAAACATAATGAATCCTTTCCCCCTGAAAATAAAAGGACAGGATTGCTACACTGACCGGCAACTTCTCGCATAATATGAATTGCTTCTGATTCTAACCAATCTAAGTGTGATAATAATTTTGACAATTTTTAACCTTTAATATGTAAACCACATTCTTTGTTTTCTGGATTCTCCCACCACCATCTACCTGCTCGAATATCTTCGCCAGCACTGATAGCTCTAGTGCAAGGGGCGCATCCAATGCTTGGGTAAAATTGATCATGCAGTTTATTGTAAGGCACCTTATTAATTTTAATATATGCCCATACGTCATTTTCTGACCAGTTAGTCAATGGATTGAATTTTTCTAGCTGAAAGCTTTCATCAAACTCGCGAATTGCAAGCGCTTCTCTTGTTTGTGCTTGTTCAGATCTCATACCAGTCATCCAAGCACTTTTTTGGCTAAGCGCTCTCTCTAATGGCTCAACTTTTCGGATATAACAACATCTTTTCCTCATTTCTAGTGATTTATAAAATGCATTTATACCATTTTGTGTAACGTATTCTTCAACGGCAAGCTTGTTAGGATGAAAGATATTAATCTTTTGGTTTAATTGTTTCTTCACTTGAGCGATTAGCGTGTAAGTTTCTTTGGGTAATCTTTCTGTATCTAGTGTAAATATTTGAATAGGTTGTTTTGATTGGTGAATAGCATGATGAATTACCATATCTTCGGCACCGAAGCTGCTAGCAAACTGAATGTCTGGAAATTCGGTATATGCTACCTTAAGTAAATCAATTAAGCTCTTTGATATACTATCAATCTGATGTTCCACCACTTCATCTATCTTGATTTGATCTAATTTAATATTCATTTTATTTATCGTTTGAAGCGTCTCCAGATTGGCTCTCTAACATCAACTGCTCCTTGATACGAGTCACTAAAATCATCAAGACCCTTTAGTGCATCTTTAGCATCACGATCATTTCTAATAAGGTAACTGTTATAACCAGATCGCTTAAGAAAATAAATTTGGTCTCTTAAAACGTCACCAAAAGCTCTTAAGTAATTTTTATATTGATACTTAATTCTTAATTGCGTTCCAATAGAAAAAATTCTACCGTCTGCAAATTTTTCAACGTAAACAGCAATAAGTGGAAATTGATTTAAATCACCAATCTGATCAATAAGCTTATTCATTTCCTCATGAGTTGACAACCAAATTCCTATTTCTTGTTTATCAAGTCTTTGTTTTAAATAGTTTTTATGCAATAAAAAAACTTTTAACGGCAATAAAATCTTTCCAGTGCTTGGGAAGTTAGTCGTGGCAATCTGTTGTTTTGTAGGAGAGTCTTCCCCCGTAAGTTTGAATAGTACGACTTTGCCTGCCTGTTTTTTGGTTTTCTGTTCAACGTGTGGCAATTCAATTATTGTCCATTCATCCGCAACAATAGTTTTATCGATTATTAATTGCGAGCTCATGCTACTACCTCTGATTTTTTATACACGTGTGTTTTGAAGGGATCTAATCCAATCCTAACGATACAGTCAATAAATAACTCTTCCTCATTCCTATTTTTTACATAAACATCTACTATTTTTTTGATTACATTAGGCATTTCTTCTGCTGAGAATGAAGGTCCAATTACCTTCCCAATGCTGGCAAAGTTACCTTGATTTCCACCTAAGCTTACTTGGTACCATTCACTACCATCCTTATCCACACCAAGAATACCAATATTTCCTACATGGTGATGGCCACAGGCATTCATACAACCTGATATATTAAGACTAATGTCACCTATATCATGTAAATAATCCATATCATCAAATATATTCTGGATTGATTGGGCAATAGGAATGCTCTTTGCATTAGCTAAGGAACAAAAATCACCCCCAGGGCAACAAATGATATCAGTTAGAAGTCCAATATTGGGTGTTACGAGATTATTTTCTCGAGCGACTTTCCATAACTCAAATAGCTTGTTTTCTTCGACGTCAGCCAAGATAAGATTTTGTTCGTGAGAGACCCTAATCTCTCCAAAGCTATATTGATCTGACAAATTTGCAACTGCGCGCATTTGATCTGATGTTGCATCTCCTGGGGGGCTAGTATTAGATTTTAATGAAAATGTAACTGAGCGATATCCCACTTGTTTATGGTCATGCGTGCATCGATCGAGCCATTTAGTGAAGGCTTTGTTATCTTGATGTAACACCAGATCTTTCTCATTAATCTTTTTATAATTCGGTTTTGAAAAGGAAGCTTTAACACGATTTAATTCATCTTCATGGATAGTGTTCGGGCCGTCTTTAATATACTCCCATTCTTTTTCGACTAATTCTTTAAATTTATCTATACCAAGCGCTTTGACTAGAATTTTAATTCTTGCTTTGAATATATTATCTCTTCGACCATAGAGATTATAAACTCGTAAAATTGCTTCACAATAGGTCAAAATATGTTCCCATTCAAGATTGTTGTGAATAACAGATCCAATCACAGGTGTTCTACCTAAACCACCACCAACCCAGACTTTAATTGTCATTTTATTTTTGTCATTTACAAAAAATTCAAGACCGATATCATGGGTTTGAACTAACGCTCGATCTTTTTTGGCTCCAGTTACTGCAATTTTAAATTTTCTTGGTAATAATGCGAATTCTGGATGAAATGTGCTCCACTGTCTTAAGATTTCAGCGATATATCTTGGGTCGACTATTTCATCGGGGGTGGTGCCTGCAAATTGATCGGTGGTTATATTCCTTATGCAATTTCCTGATGTTTGTATTGCATGCATTTCAACTTCAGCCAATTCCTTGAGAATTTTTGGTGTGTCCTCGAGCTTGGGCCAATTTAATTGAATGTTTTGGCGAGTACTAAAATGACCATAACCACGATCATATTTATCTGAAATGTCAGCTAATTTTGTAAGCTGCGCTGAGGAGAGTAGTCCATAGGGAATTGCTATTCTAAGCATTGGTGCATGCCGCTGAATATAGAGCCCATTTTGTAATCTAAGAGGTCTGAATTCTTCGTCAGTCAACTCTTTGTTTAAGTACCTGTTAAGCTGGTTAGCATACTGCTCAACTCTTTCGTTAACTATACTTTGATCTATATGATCATATTTATACATATAACAACCTTATCTATTTGATATTAATTCAAAGCCAACTATAAATAATATAGCCACCAAGATATAACGTAACTTATTTTCATCTATTTTGGCACTAAAATAGGATCCTAGCCATATCCCAGGAATGGAACCAATTAATAACGACCCAAGCAAACCAAAATCTACATTCCCTAAACTATGATGACCTAATCCTGCTAAAAAGGTTAAGGGTACGGCATGAGCAATATCAGTACCGATTATCTTCTTAATTCCCATTTTTGGATATATTAGGAGTAAGGCTGTTACCCCCATGGCACCTGCACCCACTGATGTTAAAGTCACCACTGCACCTAAAATAAAGCCTAGAATTATAGTCGTTATTGATGTATTTTTTAATTCTTTTTTATGTGATTTTTTAATAATAATGGGTTGAGCTAATACTGCAAATGAAGTAAAAATCAATGCAATGCCTAACCATATTTCAATAATCTTTAAAGTTTGATTGGCTTCAAGATCGATATCTTTAAGAAAATAAGTCGTAATTAATGAGGCAGGAATACTTCCTATCATTAATTTTCCAACTATTTTCCAATTTATATGGCCTAGTTTTCCATGAGACAGCACCCCTGCTGACTTGGTAATTGAAGCATAAAGTAGATCGGTTCCGATGGCTATCGCAGTGGGTATTTTAAAAATAAGCACTAACAAAGGTGTCATTAGGGAACCTCCCCCCACGCCGGTTAATCCGACTAGTAATCCAACTATAAATCCTGAAAATGTATATTCAATACCCATTTATTTTTATAAATTAAATTCAATGAAAATAGAGATGCAATATACCAGAATTTAATATATTATTTTAATAATAATAACTTCTATTAATATAATTTTTAACTATATGAAATTACAACAATTAAGGTGTATTTATGAGGTAGTTCAAAATGGATTTAATATTTCAAGGTCTGCTGTAGTTATGCATACCTCGCAACCTGGCGTAAGTAAACAAATTCAATTATTAGAGGATGAAATTGGCATACAAATCTTTCAAAGAAATGGAAAGAGATTGGTTGGTTTAACAGAACCTGGTAGCTGTGTTTACGAGTCAATTTTAGAAATAATCAGAGAAACCAAAAATATAAAGAATGTGTCTGAAGAGTATGAAAAAATGGATTCTGGCGATTTTACAATCGCCACAACTCATACACAAGCACGTTATAAACTACCTAACGTTGTTAAGGAATTTGTAAGGCAATATCCGAAAATAAATTTAAATATTCATCAAGGAAACCCAACACAAGTAACTGAGGAAATATTAAATGGTGATGCAGATGTGGGGATTGCTACAGAATCAATTGGGAAGAATGATAAGATCTTTTGTATTCCATGTTACTCATGGAATAGATGTGTTGTTATGCCCAAAGATCACCCACTAATAAAAGTAAAGGAAATCACACTTAATCATTTAGCATCATATCCAATCATTACTTATGATTATGCTTTTACTGGTAGTACGATTGTTTCAAAAGCTTTTAAGGTGGCGCATATTGAACCCAATATCATGCTCACAGCAATTGATGCGGATGTAATTAAAACATATGTTAATTTAAATTTAGGTATAGGGTTGATTGCTGAAATGGCTTTTGATGTAAATAAAGACAGTGATTTGGTGTGTAGGGATGTGGGACATTTGTTCCCAATTAGTACAACTTATATTGGTATAAGAAATGATGTATTTATTAGAGGATTTACTTTTAATTTTATTAAAATGTTTACTCCGCACATGAGTGAGCAAGACTTAAATATTTTTTTACAAAAAAGGCATATTTGATTAACTTAATTAAGTTAACATTTAACATTTAATTAAATATTTTTGCTATGAACTCTGATTTAGAAATTTCACAAAATACAACATTAGATCCAATCGATTCTATTGCTAAGAAATTAAATATTCCTAAAAATGCTTTAATTAATTACGGGCCTTACATGGCCAAGATTGATCTGGGTAAGATGGATCAAGCAATTAAATTAAATTCAAAATTAATTCTTGTAACTGCAATGAGCCCAACTCCTGCAGGAGAGGGGAAAACAACGACAACAATTGGATTGGCTGATGCTTTAGTAAGTCAAGGTAAAAAGGCATTAGCATGTTTACGTGAGCCATCATTGGGACCAGTTTTTGGTATGAAGGGTGGAGCAACAGGAGGAGGTTATTCTCAAGCCATTCCCATGGAGAACATTAACCTTCACTTTACTGGAGATTTTCATGCTATAACGTCAGCTAATAATCTTCTTGCTGCCCTGATTGATAATCATATTTATCATGGAAATCAATTAGGTATTGATCCACTTCGCATCTCTTTTAAGAGAGGTATGGATATGAATGATAGGTCATTAAGGCAGATTCAAATTAATAGCGGTCATCATGAATATCAAACTGGATTTGATATATCCGTTGCGAGTGAAGTTATGGCAATTTTTTGTCTTGCATCTTCGCTAGATGACTTACGAGTAAGATTAGGTGAAATCGAGGTGGCTAAAAATATAAACGCAAGCAAGTCTCCTATTTTAGCAAAAGATCTTAAGGCTGAGGGAGCCATGACTGCTTTGCTCAAAGATGCTTTTAAACCTAATCTTGTTCAAACAATATACCACACACCAGTACTTATTCATGGAGGGCCGTTTGCGAATATTGCTCATGGATGTAACTCTTATACTGCAACAAAATTAGGTATGAGTATTGCTGATTTTGTTGTTACCGAAGCTGGTTTTGGTGCTGATCTAGGTGCTGAAAAATTTATTGATATTAAATGTCGTCAAACAGGCCTTATTCCTGATTTAATTGTCATTGTGGCAACTATAAAGGCAATGAAATATCATGGTGGTAATGAAGTTGATCAGCTTAAGCAAGAAGACTTAAATGCTCTCAAGCAAGGGTTCTCAAATCTAGAAAGACATATTAATAATTGTCACGAACATTTTGGAATGAATGTTTTGGTAGCGATAAATCATTTTGAAACAGACACGCCTGCTGAAATAGAATTTATTCAAGATGCTGTTAAAGCGCTTGGATTTGAGGCAATTCTTTGTAAGCACTGGGGAGAAGGTCCAAAGGGCGCTGAGAATTTAGCTAAATCAGTTATTAAGTTATTAGAGGAACCACCAACCTCCAGCTTTAAATTTTTATACGAAGATGAAGATTCAATTATTAATAAGTTAGAAAAGGTAGCAAGAAAAATTTATCATGCTGATAAAGTTATTTTCGAAAAAGAAGCCTTGACACAACTTAAAGAAATTGAAGTGGAGTACCGTCTATTTCCTGTTTGTATTGCTAAAACGCCATACTCATTTTCAAGTGACCCAAAAAGTAGGGGTGCGGTGTCGAATCATTCTTTAGTAATTAGAGAAGTGAGGTTGGTCAGAGGAGCTGGTTTTATTCTTGCCATATGTGGTGCGCTGATGACAATGCCTGGACTACCTTTGGTTCCTGCTAGTGAAGGTATTACAGTCAATGCTGAGGGTGAAATAGAAGGCTTAAGTTAATTTTGTTAGTTTTTACTGAGGTTGGTCAATCTGAGCTTGTTATTAATAAATCAAAATTTATTGGTTTCACGCTAAAAGGAAATTCAAAGAATGATTTTTTGAGTTTGATTGCTACAATTAATAATAATCATGCATCGGCAAGCCATATAGCTTTCGCATATCAACTTAAAAAACAACATAGGATTGATGCTTATTTTAATGATGCTGGAGAACCTTACGGCACTGCAGGAAAGTCATTATTAAATATTATTGAATCTAAACAGATTGTAAATTCTGGAATTGCTGTTGTGAGGTATTACGGCGGTGTCAATTTAGGGACAGGGAACCTTGCTAGGGCATACAATAAGGCGGGTATGTTAGCCTTATCATCCTCGAAATTAACCGATTTCGTTGAATTAAAAAAATATAATTTATTATTAAAATACAATATGTTAGAAATTATTATTAATGTAATTAATAATAATAGAAGCATTGTGCTTGATAGGCATTTTGATGTAAATGTTTTAGTGATCGCTATGCTGACTAAGGAGGCTGTAGACAATATTCAGAGTCAGTATTCCACTGTTCAAATAACCTTAGCAGAGTAGCATTCATTATATTATTTATTAAATCTGTTAGTATTTTATATATATTATTTTTT
>JBBWVM010000016.1:0-24176 GCA_050256215.1 Methylophilaceae bacterium | reverse complement strand
TATAATATCATTATAATATTCTTTTTAGTTATATATATTAAACTTTAAATAATGATGGTTTCAAGTAGAATGTAGGCTCCAATTTATTTTCTGGAAAGTCATTATGCTTCAAGGTAGTATGGTAGCAGTTGTTACTCCAATGAATCTTGATGGTTCCTTGGATATTTCAAGCTTTAGAAGCTTGCTTGATTTTCATATTGAAAATCGTACAAATGGAATTGTGGTTGTTGGGACAAGTGGTGAAGCCCCCACGGTTGATTTTGATGAACATACTTTTTTAATAAAAGAGGCAGTTGATTTTATTAGAGGTAGAATCCCAGTTATCGCAGGTACTGGTGCAAACTCAACTAAAGAGGCTATTTTTTTAACAAAGCAAGCAAAGGAATTGGGAGCTGATGCATGTTTATTGGTTACCCCTTATTACAATAAACCCAATCAGAATGGTTTATTTGAGCATTACAAAGCTATTAGTAATGCCGTTAATATCCCGCAAATTTTGTATAATGTTCCCTTAAGAACGGGTGTTGATATTGAAAATGAAACAGTAATTAAGTTAAGTAAATTAATTAATGTGGTTGGGATTAAAGATGCAACTGGTGATCTTAGTCGTATAGATGTGCTGATTGATAAGGTGGACAAAGATTTTTCATTTATTAGTGGGGATGATCTTACATTTTTAGAGTTTATTAAAAAAGGAGGGAGAGGTGTGATTTCGGTGACAGCTAATATTAGACCTAATATTATGTATAGTATTTGTGACAATATGTTGAATAAAAAATTTGATGATGCATCCTTACTTAATAATAAATTATCTGCACTACATAAGGCTATGTTTATAGAATCAAATCCTATCCCAGTGAAATGGCTTCTAAGTCATATGGGTAAAATAAAACCCACAATTAGACTTCCTCTGATCGAGCTAAATGATAAATATCATCAAGTGTTAATCAGTGCTTTTGAGGCATCACAATGAAGAATATATTACTTATCATTTCTATAATATTATTAGCTTCATGCTCTTTTGACCCAATCACGGATACTTTTGAAGAAGTTACGGCTCCAGATTACGTGAATTCTTCCAGAGCGAAAAGACTTGAAATGCCTCCTGATTTGTCAGAGTTTGAAGCATCAAATACGTACAGCGTACCCGGGGAAGCCACTTCATATAAAGATTTTAATAAAAGGCAAAATGTTCAGCCAAAATTAGTTAAGGTATTGGATGATCCTGATGGTATTTATCTTGTTAAATCAGGTAGTTTAAGGTGGTTAGTGGTGAATCAGGATGTCGATACATTATGGCCATTTATTAAACAGTTTTGGGAAGGTATGGGTTTTTCGTTTAAAAAAATGGATAAGCGAATAGGGGTTATGGAGACTGCGTGGGCTAAGGGGGATCAGATAACTGGGGATAGTAGTGCTGGACTGGGAGAAAGGTTGGATAGCTGGTTAGATAATCTTGGAGGTAAGGAGCAGGCAAGAAAGTTTAGAACTCGTTTAGAAAAGGGGAGTCAGGTAGGCACTACGGAAATTTATCTATCACATAGAAGTAAGGGTACGAGTGATGAAGCCTTTCAAAGGCTAATGGAGTCTAAGAAAGGAACTTATTATCCCAGTGCTGTTTATCGGATTGAAGAATACAAATCAGATGATAGCCCTAGTAAAGATAATATTTCAGTGGATGTAAAAACTAATGCTCAACTAGATTTTGAAATAAATGCTGAAGTCTTAAGGAGGTTGATGGTTTATCTAGGTATGACAGATTTTAATGCAGAAAAAAGAATAAAAAACCCCCAGGTTATTGTTAGAGCTGAATTAGAAAAAGATGGTGGTGGCGATTTTATTAAATTAAAGGATAAATTTGATAGGGGTTGGAGAAAGCTTTCGATAGCTTTAGATTTGATTGGTGTTGTTATTGAAGATAAAAATAGAAGTGATGGTATTTTCTATGTTAAATATGAAAATCTTGATCTTAATGATGTGAATTCGGAGGCTAATGGTGGTTTATTGGACGCATTAATTTTTTGGGATGATGATGATGATGATGATGAAAATAAAAAGTCCAGTAAAGATGAAGAGAGATTGTCTGTACCACAACCTGGTGCAGCTGTTGGACGAGTGGAGCAGGAAGTAACGTCTCAAAATACCTGGTTTGATTTATGGGGTTCGGATGATGAGGATGGGCTTGCCCCAGGAGAGCAACACTATCGTGTAAGGATCGTTAAATACAAGGAGGGTTCTAAGGTTTTTATAGATCTGCCTGATGGCACTATGAATGATAGCCCTGCAGCGAAGTCTTTGCTTAAAGTACTTTATGCACACTTAAGATAATGAAATTATGTTCTTTAGGGAGCGGAAGTAGAGGTAATGCATTTGTAGTTAAAAGTAAAAGAGCTATTCTGCTTATTGATTGTGGTTTTGGCTTAAAGGATACAATTCAAAGATTAGCTCGGTTTGACATTATGCCAGATAAGATTACTGCAATTTTAATTACACATGAGCATGAGGATCATATTAAAGGTGCTTTTAGTTTGGCAAATAGGTTTTCTATACCTATATATCTTAGTTATGGCACTTACCAAATGTGTCAGAAGCGTTTAATTGACTCTTATAATATTCATTATCAAATTATTAGAAATTTTGATAGTTTTAAGATTCTTGATATTAAAATTACACCCATTCCAGTTCCACATGACGCAAGAGAGCCATTTCAGTTTAAATTCGAATCAAAAGATGACAGTCTTGCAATTATCACTGATCTAGGAAAGATAACGAAGCATCTGGTAGAGCAATTAAATAAAATTAAAGGTTTAGTTATCGAGTGTAACCACGATCAAGAAATGCTTCATCAATCAGATTATCCAGATAGTCTTAAAAGAAGAATTAATAGTGAATTTGGACATCTTGAAAATAAACAAGCAATGAAACTTATATCAGAAATAAATCATACAAAACTTAATTGGGTAGCAGCAGCACATTTGAGCGAGAAAAATAATAATCCAGAAATGGTGATTAAGATGATTGGCCACATAATTAAAAAAGACACTGTAATGGTAAAGATTATTGACCAAGACAATGGCATGGGTTGGATAGGGGTCTAAAAAATGAATTTAGGTGGTTGAGCACTTATAAAGCCGTCAAGATAAGCTTGATGTAAGTAATTTATTAATTCTGTGTTAATTTCTTTTCTTGAGAATGTGTAATGTTTGGTATTAAAAAATTCCTTTAATATACGCAAATTAGTTTTTTTTAAATTAAGCCTTACTCCATTCATGAATAAGATATTATCTAAATAAAAAGCTTTTGTAGTTAGATTTAAATAAATAGTCTTGGTTAGAAGTAAACTGGAAAATTTTTGTTTAGATAATCTCTTTTGTTGAAAATAAACGTCAAAATCAGGCTCTGATAAAAATTCACCGAGATAAGTTTTAAAATTATCTTTTTTACTGTTTAAATCTATATTTCTCCTAGAAAATATTTCGAGCGATTCAGGGATCATACTTTTTGAATTAATTTTATCAGGATAGCTATATTTGTAAAAAATTTTATTATCTGTATCAATGTTATCCATAAGATATTCTAAATATTTTTGTTTTAAATCAACGGTGCTTGGAGATTTAAATCCAATAGAATAAGTTACGCAATCATCCGTAAAGGCAATTCCATGATGAGAGGTATTGGGAGGTAAGTATAATAAATCACCAGGTTTTAAATGAAATTCACTTTCTTTTTTAAAGTGTTTAATTATTTTTAATGGTCCTGATTGACGAGGTTCATCATTTAAAGCCCCCCCAATAAGCCATTTCTTTTCACCATTGCCTTGAAATAAAAAAACATCATAGGAATCTGAATGTGGACCAACGCTACCTTTATTTGACGAATAGCTAACCATAACATCATCTAAAAGGCAGTTTGGAATGAAATCTACACTATTAAATAGAACATTTGAGTGGCTATGATATAAATGCATTTTGTGAAGCAATACGGAGTAAGGATTTCCTTTTTTTAAAATATTTTTTTTAAAAGGACCAAATTCTGTAGTAAATTTTTTTTTATATGAAGAAATTTTTTTTGTAAATATTTCTTCATTTTGCATTAATAAAAGAATTTTATTGATATTCAATGTCTCTTTGTAATGAGATACAACATTTTCAATAAATAGTGGTTTTTTGCCCCAGTAGTTATCAAGAAATCTTTTTTTAGTGATATTTTTAAGTAAATTTATCATCATTTTTTGTCTATTTAAGTTATAAATTAACTTTCAGAAAAAACATAAGTTAGAATTACAATATGTATTTCATTTTTCGCCATTTTTTATTTTTATTCGAGCCTGAATTTTCACATCATCTTGTTATGAAGGGACTTAAGTTCGCAAATTTTTTAGGTTTATTATACTTTATACCTAATTCATCTAGGATTAAGCCTAAAACAATTATGGGATTAAAATTTACTAATCTTATTGGCTTGGCTGCTGGATTAGATAAGAATGCTGAGTATATTGACTGTTTAGCAAAGCTCGGTTTTGGTTTTATAGAGGTAGGTACTGTAACTCCTAGGCCACAGCCTGGCAATCCAAAGCCTAGACTATTTAGACTAACCCCTGAGGAAGGCATTATTAACCGATTTGGTTTTAATAACATTGGTATTCATCAGGTATTAAAAAACATAAAAAAATCAAAATATAAGGGTATTTTGGGGATAAATATTGGTAAAAATGTTGATACACCAATTCAACACGCAGTAGATGATTATTTAATTTGTTTTCGTGAGGCATACCAATTTGTAAGTTACATAACGATTAATGTTTCTTCACCAAACACTAAAAATTTAAGAAAGCTACAAGAGGAAAATTTTTTGGAGGATTTGTTATCCAAAATTAAACAAGAGCAAAATATTTTATCAAAAATTCATAAAAAATATGTTCCTTTTGTACTTAAAATCTCCCCAGATAATAGTCATGTCCAATTAAATTGTATATGTAAACTATTGATAAAATATAAAATAGACGGAGTGATTGCTACTAACACATCGATTTCCAGAAAAGAGGTGAAGGAGTCATCCTATGCAAAAGAAATGGGTGGGCTTTCTGGTCGACCATTGAAAGAAAAATCATCAATTACAATAAAATATTTAAGTAAGAAATTACAAGGAAGAATTCCTATTATTGGTGTTGGAGGAATTCTTTCCGTGGAAGATGGGATAGAAAAAATTGATAAAGGTGCGGAACTAATCCAAATCTATTCTGGACTAATTTTTAAAGGATTTCGTCTAGTTCATGAATTATGTTCAGCAGTTAAGTAAAAATCCTAATAAGCCATTTTTATTTTCATACCGTCGGTGCCCATACGCCATGAGAGCGCGTATGGCTCTTGTGGGCTCGAATATTGATTTTGATTTATACGAAATATCATTAAGGAATAAGCCAAGAGAGATGCTTCGATTGAGCCCAAAAGGAACTGTGCCTATTATGATAATAAATGACCTTATTTTAGATGAAAGTTTGGATATTATGCAGTGGGCTTGTCAACAACCTACCGCTGCAAGATTCCTGATGACGAAAGAGAAAGAAATCGTAGAGGTCAACCAACTTGTAAATATTAACGATAATGAGTTTAAAGAGAGATTAGATTTTTATAAGTATTCTGATCGTAATCCATCCATTTCTTTAGAGAGGCATTTTAGGCACTGCTTATTTTTTCTTGAATTGCTAGAAAGTAGATTAAAAAAAACACAGTATTTATTATCTAATAATATAGGATATGCTGATATTGCGATATTTCCTTTTCTTAGACAGTTTGCTAATGTCAATTATGATTGGTTTTTAAATTCTAATTTTAGAAATTTAGTTAAATGGCTTGAAGGTCTAGCTGAAAGTAATTTATTTAAAGAAATAATGATCAAGCCAAAGTTAAGGCGTTAAGCAATTACTTTATCTTTAATATTTAGGATTACCTTTTTATCGTCATCAACATCGATCTCAACTTCACCCCCGTTAAGTAATTTTCCAAATAATAATTCGTCCGCAAGGGCTTTTCTAATTGTATCTTGAATTAATCTTGACATTGGTCTTGCTCCCATTTTTGGGTCAAAACCAGATTTTGCCAAAAATGATTTTAGTTCCGGGGTGAAAGTGGCATCAACTTTTTTGTCATGTAATTGTGTTTCCAATTGAATTAAAAATTTATCTACTACTTTAAGAATAATTTTATCGTCTAGTGCAGAAAAAGAAACGGTTGAGTCGAGTCTATTTCTAAACTCAGGTGAGAATATTTTTTTAATTTCTACCTGTTCATCACCCGTATGTTTGGTTTGGGTAAACCCAAAGCTTGATTTCGATAGAGATTCAGCACCTGCGTTGGTTGTCATAATCAATGTAATATTTCTAAAATCAGTTTTTCTTCCATTACTATCGGTTAAATTACCATTGTCCATTACTTGAAGTAGTATATTAATAATATCTGGATGTGCTTTTTCTATTTCATCAAGTAATAGAATTGCATGAGGGGTTTTATTAACTTGCTCTGTTAGAATTCCGCCTTGATCGTATCCGACATAACCTGGGGGCGCCCCAATAAGTTTTGAAACTGAGTGTCTCTCCATATATTCACTCATGTCTATTCGAATTAATTCAATCCCAAGGATATATGCTAATTGTCTTGCAACTTCAGTCTTGCCAACCCCAGTAGGACCACTAAAAAGAAAACTACCTATTGGTTTGTTTTCTGGACCTATACCGCTTCTGGACATCTTAATTGCATTAGTTAGTGAATCAATAGCTTTATCCTGCCCAAAAATCACTGCTTTTAAATTTTTATCTAAGTTTTTTAGGGCATGAAGATCATTTTTGTTAATATTTTGAGGAGGAATTCTTGCTATTTTTGCTATAACTTCTTCAATTTCTTTACTGCCAATATTTTTCTTTTGCTTATTTTTTGGAAGTATTTTTTGAGCGGCCCCTGCTTCATCAATAACATCGATAGCTTTGTCTGGTAAATATCTTTCATTGATAAATTTTGCTGACAATTCTGCAGCACTTATTATGGCATTATTTGTAAATTTAACGTTGTGATGATTTTCAAAATGCACTTTTAATCCTTTAAGGATAGCTATTGTATTTTTAACACTCGGTTCATTTATATCTATTTTTTGAAATCTTCTTGTAAGCGCATGATCTTTCTCAAATACAGATCTGTATTCCCGGTAAGTAGTAGCACCAATACACCTAATACTCCCCTTTGAAAGTGCGGGTTTTAGGATGTTGGATGCGTCAAGCGTACCTCCGCTTGCTGATCCTGCACCAATAATAGTGTGTATTTCATCTATAAATAAAATAGCATTTTTTTCTTCATTTAATTGTTTGATAACAATCTTTAATCTTTGCTCGAAGTCTCCACGATATTTGGTCCCAGCAATGAGCGCTCCTAAATCTAAGGAGTAGATAACCATATTTTGTAGCACTTCTGGTATTGATCGATCCACTATTTTTTTTGCAAGGCCTTCGGCTATGGCCGTTTTACCAACCCCAGCTTCACCGACAAGTAAGGGATTATTTTTTCTTCGGCGACATAATATTTGTACAACACGCTCTACTTCTATTTCACGACCAATAAGAGGGTCAATCTTGCCTTCTGCAACCAGTTTATTTAAATTAACAGTATAAGCCTCCAACCCTTTGTTGGTTTTTATTTCTATTTCTTCAGTATCTTGAACGGATTCTTTTTCTTCAGTATTAGCTATTTTAGCAATTCCGTGTGAAATAAAATTTACTACATCAAGACGGGAAATTCCCTGTTGATGAAGGAAATAAACGGCGTTCGAGTCTTTTTCTCCAAAAATTGCAACTAAAATATTAGCCCCTGTCACTTCTTTTTTTCTAGAAGACTGAACATGTAACATTGCTCTTTGTATAACTCTTTGAAAGCCTAATGTAGGTTGAGTATCTACTTCTTCGGTACCAGGAACGATAGGTGTATGTTCTTGGATATGTTTAGATATATCATTACGTAATTTTAGTAGATCAGCGCCGCAGGATTTTAGAACTTCTGTTGCAGATGAATTATCAAGCATGGCCAAAAGCAAATGTTCAACCGTAATAAGTTCATGGCGCTTTTGTCTTGCATCCATAAACGCCATATGTAAACTGACTTCTAATTCTTGCGCAATCATATTTTCACTATATCTTTTCTATAAGACATTGCAAGGGGTGTTGTGATTCTTTTGCTAAATTTAATACTTGACTCATTTTAGTTTCAGCAATTTCTAAAGAATAAATCCCGCAAACACCCAATCCTTCATTGTGAATTTGTAACATAATTTTTGTTGCATTATCAAAGTCTTTTTTAAAAACTTTTTGAATTACATTAATAACGAACTCCATAGGGCTATAATCATCATTTAAAATAATCACTTTGTAGACTCTTGGCGGCTCTTGATTTAGTTTTGTTTTTTTTACTTTAAGATCTTCTAGCTGATTGTTTTGGCTCATTATATTTACTTCTTTCATCTTAAACGTTTTATTATTTCTGATAGATTTTAACGCTTTTAACGTGTTTGTCTTGAGCATTAATTATTTCGAAAGTTATATCGTTTATTTTGAAGCTTGTGTTAGGCTCAGGAATATCTTCAAAGAATTCTATTATTAATCCATTTAAAGTTTTTGGACCATTCAATGGCAATGAAATTTTTATTTTTTTATTTAACTCTCTGATAGATATCCCACCATCAACAATCCATCCATCTTTATCAAAAAGTATTTTTGGTTGTTTTGATGGTAATTCCGTATTAAATTCACCCACAATCTCTTCTAATAAATCTTCTAAAGTTACTAAACCAATAAACTCACCATGCTCATTTACAATTAGACCAATTTTTTCTTGATTATCTTGGAATTTTTGCATTTGCTTGTATATGGGGGTTTCTGATGGGATAAAGTAAGGGGGAGTTATAAGTGTTAATAATTCATTATGAGTAAATACTTTTTTTTCTTTATAGATGTATTTAAAAACCTTACGTACTTCAAGCACGCCATGTATCGTGTAATTATCTTCTTTTTTAACTAGAATTTTATTGTGGTGGAAGTTAGCAATTTTTTCTAAAATATCATCAATTGATTGTCCTAGATATATTGATTCAATATTGGTATGAGGCATCATGATGTCATCTATAGTGACTTTTTCTAAATTAATTAAATTAAGAAAAATTGATTTATTTTTATGAGGAATAAATTGACCTGAGTCGCTAATAAGACTTTTTAATTCGTCCATAGTAATTAGATCATTTTTAGTAAAATTTGTTTTTATATTAAATATTTTTAATATACCTAAAACAAAGATATTTACAAAAAAGACAATCGGATATAAAACTTTTAATAATGGATAGAGTATAAAGCTACATGATAGAGCTAATTTTTCTGCATGTGCAGCAGCTATAACTTTGGGAGAAATCTCACTAAAAATTAAAATAAGGAAAGTAGTGATTAATGTACCCGTCATAATAATTATTTCTTGATTACCAAACATTTGAACTGCAATGATTGTAACTAATGTTGCTGCTGCAGCATTTGAAAAGTTATTACATAATAAAATCACACTTAATAATTTATCTGTTTCTTGGAGTAATTTTGACGCAAGTTTTGCTCCTCTATTTCCCTTTTGCACTAAATATTTTAATCGGTAGCGATTGATCGACATTAGGCTAGTTTCTGAAATGGAAAAGAAGGCTGAAATGATTAACAGAACAGCTAAAAGAATTAATTGGTGTGTAAGTGAAATATGAATCACAATAAGTTAATTATGTATTTATATTTTCTTTGTTTGGATTTGATTGAATTACTGATAGATTATTTTGATTAGTCCCGAGCCAAATTGCTATAGGACAACCAACCATAATTGATGAATAAATTCCGAATAAAATACCTATGGTTAATGCTAGAGCAAAATTATGTAGTATTTCTCCACCAAAAATTAACATAGAAATTACTACGGTCTGGGTAGAAAGATGCGTCATGATAGTTCGTGACATTGTTCTTGTAATTGCATTATTAATCACCTCTGTAACAGCGGCTTTACGCATTCGTCTGAAATTTTCTCTCACTCTGTCAAATACCACAACAGATTCATTAACAGAATAACCTAATACTGCGAGCACTGCAGCCAATACCGTTAAATTAAATTCCCATTGAAAAAATGCAAAAAATCCTAAAATGATAATGACATCATGTAAATTCGCAATAATTGCGGCAACAGCAAAGCGCCATTCAAAGCGCATAGTTAAATAAAGCATGATACCTATACAAACAAATAATATGGCTAATGCACCATCTTCATAGAGCTCGTCTCCTACTTGAGACCCTACAGATTCAACTCGTCTGATTTCGACTAAAGGGTTGGAAGCCTTTAAAGCGCCTGAAACTTTTTCAGATAAGTCTGCAATCGATAAATTTCCTGTTATAGGTAGGCGAATTAATACATCTTTCGTGGTCCCAAAATTTTGAACTTGTGTATCATTAAGACCAATATCACTTAATGTTGTTCGGATATTTTCAATATTGGCTGCTTCAGGATAATTTACTTCCATCATCGTGCCACCAGTAAATTCAACTCCCAAATTTAGTCCGCGCGTAATTAGAAATAATACTGAAAAGAAAAATATAGCAACAGATATCACAGCAGAAATTCTTCTGTAACTCATAAAAGGGATATCTTTTTTGACTCTAAAAATTTCCATGATTTAGTTGTTATCCACCTTAAAAATTTCACCAATTGAAAGCTTTGTAATCCTACGTTTATTGCCATAAATATAATTAACGATTCCACGAGAAACAAAGATAGCGCTATACATTGAGGTTAATATTCCCAACACAAGCACTACTGCAAACCCTCTAATTGGGCCTGAACCGAATATGATTAAAGCTAATCCCGCAATCATAGTAGTGATATTTGAATCTAAAATCGTACCCCATGCTTTTTCATATCCCATATGTATACTAGCTTGTGGGGTATTACCATTCCGAATTTCATCTCGAATTCTTTCGTTAATAAGTACATTAGTATCAATCGCCATTCCAAGCGTTAATGCAATTGCTGCGAGCCCAGGTAAAGTTAATGTTGCTTGGATAACAGATAATAAGGCCACTAAAAATAATAGGTTTACTGATAACCCAATAACTGAGATGACGCCAAATAACATATAGTAAATTACCATCATTATTACAATGGCAATAAATCCCCATATAGTTGATTGAACACCTTTTGAGATATTTTCTTTCCCCATACTTGGGCCAACTGTTCTTTCTTGGATAATTTCCATTGGAGCGGCCAATGAGCCCGCCCTTAGGAGTAGTGAGATATCAGTTGCTTCTTGAGCATTTCTCATGCCCGTTATTTGAACGCGTCCTCCACCAATCTCACCTTTTATAACTGGCGCAGTAATTACTTCTGTAATATCTTTATCAATTAGAAGTAACGCCATTTTTTTTCCAATATTTTCTCGTGTTACTTGTTTAAAAATTGCAGCTCCTGCACTGTCTAGGGTAATGGATACAATTGATTGCCCAGTTTGACTATCAACACTAGGTCCGGCATTTGTTATTCTTTCTCCAGTTAGAATGACTTCTTTTTTAACAAGAATTGGATTTTGGAAGCGATCATAAAAAAGCTCAGTCCCAAAGGGGGGTGCTCCATTTTGGGCTTTTTCAATGGTTGCTGTATCGGAGCGTTCTTCATCTACCATTCTCATTTCTAATAAAGCAGTTCGGCCTAAAATTTCTTTGGCTTTTGCAGTGTCTTGTACTCCAGGAAGCTGAATAACAATTCGATCTAAGCCCTGTTGCTGAATAACAGGTTCGGCTACACCTAATTCATTAACGCGATTATTTAATGTTTCTAAATTTTGTTTGATTGCAAATTCAGTAATTGCTTTTTTTGTTTTGTTGCTAATGATAATTTTAAGAATTATTTCATTATCAAGATAAATTTCTTGAAAATCAAAATCAGGATTGATATCACGAATGATATTTTTTCCTTTATTTAGATCATTCTCTGATTTGAATTTTATTTGAATAATATCATTATTTTTTTGGGCATCATAGTAAGCAACCTTGTCTTTACGTAAAGACAATCTAATGTCCCTAAGATAACCCCCAGTTGTTTTATCTAATGCCTTAGACAAATCTACTTGCATTAAAAAATGTACTCCACCTCTTAAGTCAAGACCAAGGTACATTGGTAATGCTCCAATATTAGATAACCAGGTAGGAGAGTTAGAAATAAGATTTAATGCAACGACATATTTTTGTCCTAAGGCATCTTGCACAACACTCTTTGCTTTCAGTTGTTCTTCGGCGTTATTAAACTTAACTTTGATGTTCGAAGGTTCATAAATTAAACCTGTGTTAATTAAATTTGCATTAGTTAAAGAAGATTCAACTGATTCAAGCACAGTAGTTTTAATTTCCCCACCCGATTTTATAGGCATTATTTGTATGGCATAAGACTCACCATAAAAATTGGGAACAACATAAATTAAACTTAAAATTATTGAGCTTAAGATTAAGATGTATTTCCAGCTTGAATATTGATTCATGAAATTATAAGATCTAATGAATTAGATTGATTTAATGGTTCCCTTGGGGAGTAAGGTCTGGATTGTTTGTTTCTGTATTTTTAATTCAACGTTTTTATTGACTTCAATAATAGCAAATTGGTTATTTAATTTGGTTATCTTGCCAAGAATTCCACTGCTGGTTGCTACCTCATCTCCTGTTTTTAATGCTTCTAACATTGTTTTATGTTCTTTAGCTTGTTTCATTTGAGGGCGAATTAGCATGAAATAAAATAAAACAAAAATTATAATAAAAGGTAGAAAACTCATTATTCCTTCATTCACAATATTTATCCTTTAAAAAAAGCATGATTCTATCATAAGTCATGCCTTTATTCATTTGCTTTACGTGTTTTTAGGAACTCAGATTTATAATTTTGAAATCCTTTATTTTGAATTGCATTGGCAGCTTCATTCATAAATGTTTTATAAAAAAATAAATTATGGATAGTGTTGAGTCTTGAGCCTAAAATTTCGCCAATCTTAAAAAGATGATGGAGATATGATCTAGAAAAATTTTGGCATGTATAGCAGTTGCATGATGGGTCAATAGGCAATAAATCATTTTTGTATCGTGTATTTTTTAATTTTATATTTCCAAAGCGAGTAAATAACCAACCATTTCTAGCGTTGCGAGTAGGCATTACACAGTCGAACATATCTATTCCTTGTTCTATTGCATGCATTATGTCCTCTGGGGTGCCGACACCCATTAAGTAGCGTGGTTTGTCGTGGGGAATTTTTGGAGCAATGAATTTGGTTATTCTTTTCATTTCTGACTTTGGTTCCCCCACAGAAAGCCCGCCTATGGCATAACCATCAAAATCGATATTTGTGAGCTGTCGTAAGGATTCCTCTCTTAAGTCTTCATACATACCACCTTGAATTATTCCGAATAATGCATTTTTATTGCCAACATGAGCCTCTTTGCTTCGATGAGCCCATTCTTGACTAAGCTTCATGGAGGTTTTAGCTTCTTCATAGGTGGCGGGGTAAGGTGTACATTCATCAAAAATCATCACAATGTCGGAATTAAGTTTTTTTTGAATTTCAATGGATTCTTCAGGACCTAGAAAACAAGTATCCCCGTTTATAGGGGACTTAAATGTTACGCCTTTTTGACTAATTTTCCGCATTTTTCCTAAACTCCATACTTGAAATCCACCAGAATCGGTAAGCATAGGCCTTGACCAATTAATAAACTGATGTAGTCCTTTATGTTTTTTTATAATTTCAATTCCTGGTCGAAGCCAAAGATGAAAAGTATTACCAAGGATAATTTCAAAATCTATTAATTCTAATTCTTTCGGACTTATCGACTTTACTGCACCATAAGTACCTACAGGCATAAATACTGGGGTATTAATTTCACCGTGTGAAACTTTAAGCAAACCTGATCTGGCATGCCCGTCTTGTGAAAAAAGTTTAAATTTCATAGTGTATAAGAATATTGATAAATTTTATTTATGCATATTATAGATATAATAACTACGTAAACGATGATTAATCGTTCATTCTAGGATAAAATTTGTTGCTATATGGAAACTAAAAAAGAAAAAAATACAAAAAAAGATATTTTAGGTAAAAAAGGTTTTTATTTGCTACCTAATATTTTTACTACGGCTGCCTTATTTTCAGGGTTTTATGCAATCGTGCAAGCAATGAATGGTGCTTATGATCATGCATCAATTGCTATTTTTGTTGCTTTGATTTTGGATGGACTTGACGGTAGAGTAGCTCGAATGACTAATACTCAAAGTGCATTTGGTGCTGAGTATGATAGCTTGTCTGATATGGTCTCTTTTGGTGTTGCCCCCGCACTTGTAATTTATGTGTGGGCGTTAACTCCTCTAGGAAGGTTGGGTTGGATTGCGGCTTTTATTTATTGCGCATGCGCGGCTTTTAGATTGGCAAGATTTAATGTGAAATTGGATATAGATGATAAGAAATATTTTTCCGGCTTACCTTCCCCAGCAGCAGCTACATTACTTGCTAGTTTTATTTGGATATCTTTTGATAATGGTATTAGTGGTAATGATACTTTTTTAGGTTTTTTCCAGATGCAATGGTTTGCCTTGATATTAACAATTTTTGTTGCTCTTTCAATGGCATCAGATTTGAAATATTACAGCGGTAAGGATCTTAATTTCAGGAAGAGTCAGCCTTTTGTGGCTATATTAATTATTGTGCTGATATTCGGCATAATTTCTCATAACCCAGCTGAGATGTTATTTTTAATCACGTTAAGTTATTCTCTTTCAGGACCATATAACTATATTAAAGTAAAAATAAAGAACAAGAATAAAGTAAAAATAAAGAACAAGAAAAGGATGGCGGATGATGATTTCTTCAAATAATGATCAATTGATTATTTTTGACACTACCCTTAGGGATGGGGAGCAGAGCCCAGGGGCGTCTATGACTCAAGAAGAAAAAATTAGAATTGCGAAACAATTAGAACGATTAGGAGTGAATGTAATTGAGGCCGGTTTTGCTGCGGCAAGCCCAGGTGATTATGATTCAATTCATGCTATTGCAAAAACAATTAAGCATGCGACTGTTTGTTCTTTGGCTAGGGCTGTGCAAGGAGATATCGAGAAGGCGGGAACAGCAATTAATCCCGCAAAGAAAAAAAGAATTCATACTTTTATTGCTACTAGTCAGATCCATATGGAGAACAAGTTAAGAATGAAGCCTGACCAAGTCCTCGAAAGGGCTGTGCAGGCAGTGAAGTGGTCATTAGTCCATACAGATGATGTTGAATTTTCTGCCGAGGATGCGGTTAGATCTGATATTGGTTTTCTAATAGAGATATTTGATGCTGTCATACAGGCTGGCGCTAAAACTATTAATGTCCCTGATACTGTCGGCTATTCAATTCCAGATGTTTGGGGTCAGCGGATTAAAACCTTAATAAAAAAAGTACCTAATTCAGATAAAGTAATTTGGTCAACGCATTGTCATAACGATTTGGGAATGGCGGTTGCTAATTCATTGTCTGCAGTTTTAAATGGAGCAAGGCAAGTTGAATGTACGATTAATGGATTGGGAGAGAGAGCCGGGAATGCTAGTCTTGAAGAGATCGTAATGGCTGTAAAAACTAGAAAAGACATTTTTAATCTTGAAACGAAGATTAATACTGAGCTGATTGTTCCTACTTCAAAATTAGTTTCTACTATTACAGGATATCCTGTTCAGCCGAATAAGGCTATTGTTGGAGCTAATGCCTTTGCGCATGAATCAGGCATTCATCAGGACGGTGTTTTAAAACATAGAGAAACTTATGAGATTATGCTGGCTCAAGATGTGGGTTGGGGAGCTAATAAAATTTCACTAGGAAAACTATCTGGTAGAAATGCATTTAAAAGTAGATTGGCTGAATTGGGTATAGAGATTGAATCAGAGGAAACATTCAATGCTACCTTTGATCGATTTAAGTTGCTGGCGGATAAGAAATCTGAAATTTTTGACGAGGATATACATGCATTAGTTAGTGAAGAATATGTTTCTAAATCGATCGATCGTTATAAATTAATATCACTTAAATCTGTTTCAGAATCTGGTAAATCCCCTTTTTCTCAAATTGAAATAACAGTTGATGGTATAAGCCATCAATCAAAATCGACCGGCGGTGGGCAGGTGGACGCTACATTTAAGGCGATTGAGTCTGTGGTTAATTCAGAGGCCGAACTACTTTTATTTTCGGTTAACAATATTACATCTGGGACAGATTCTCAGGGGGAAGTCACGGTTCGTTTAACTAAAGGAGGTCGTATTGTAAATGGACAAGGTTCTGATACTGATATTGTGATTGCTTCAGCAAAATCATATATAAATGCGCTTAATAAGCTTTTTTCAAAATACGAGCGGGCACACCCTCAAATTTAATAGGAAAATTATTTGAATTTAGCGATATTTCACTTAGATAACACATTACTTAATGGTGACTCTGATTATAATTGGAGCCTTTATTTAATCGAAAAAGGCTTACTTGATTCCAAAACACATGCAACGAAGAATCAACAATTTTATACTGATTATCAATCAGGAAAATTAGATATTTTCGAATTTATTGAGTTTCAGTTTAAAGCTTTAAAAGACAATCCAAGAATGCTTTTGGATGATCTTAGAAAGGATTATGTAGAAGAAATTATTACTCCAATGATTACTCAAAAGGCCTTTGATCTTGTTGAGCATCATAGAATATTAGGGGATCATTTATTAATTATTACTGCAACCAATAGCTATATCACTAGCCCTATAGGGTTGCTTTTTGGTATCCAAGATTTGATAGGAACAGACCCAGAGGAAGATGATAATGGAGAATTCACAGGAAAGGCCACAGGTATTCCTTCATTCAAATCAGGAAAAGTTAAAAGGCTTGAGGATTGGTTGACTAAACAAAATTTGAGTTTAAGTGATTTTGAAAAAAGTTATTTTTATAGTGATTCTCATAATGATTTACCTTTGCTGGAGAAAGTAAGTCATCCTGTTGCGGTCAATCCAGATGAAGAATTATCAAAAGTGGCTATTGCAAATAATTGGCCGACGATGGACTTGCGTTAATTATTGACTCAGTAGAATTTCGAGCACGAATTTAGTGCCTAAATAAGATAAGAAAAGAAAGATGAAAGCGACCAAGGAGATAGTGACAGCTTTTTTCCCCCGCCAACCATATAATATTCTTCCAATTAGCATCCATGCGTAAATTAGCCAGGCCATAATTGAAAATATTAATTTGTGGTTCCAGACTAAAGCTGAATCAAATATATTATTAGAAAAAATCAACCCAGATATTAAGGTGATTGTTAGTAATAAAAATCCTATCCAATAAATTTTAAATAGTATTATTTCCATTGATAAGAGGGATTCGTCGCTAGATAAAATTTTAGGTGAGAGGTTGTGGTTATGTAAGTTATTTTCAAATAATAATAAAAAAAATGAAAAAATTGCACCAAAAGTCAGAAGTCCATACGATACCATCGCGATCAAAATATGACTGATAGCTTGTATTGATAAATGTTGTGCAACATAATGTTCTTGATAAATAAAGGGGTGTAGCAAAATAATGAGTATTGTAGGGGCGAGAGTAAAAAATTCTAATCCATTAAGCGCGGTGCGTTTATTAATAATCCAGAAAAAAGAAACAATAACCCAAGTAATGATTAAAAAAGTATTGGAGAAATCTAAATTAATACCTTGCGTAAAAGTTGTTGTGTAAATGAAAGTAGCATGTGCAAATAAACCTAATCCAATAAATGTGCGATCAGCCTGATGACTAAGGGATTTAATATTGAACAAAAGTGATAGACAAGGGATTAAATATAATGTCAGTGAAGTGAGTAGTAAAATCCAATAATTCATATGTTTAATTTGTGTAAAAGTTATTCCCAATTATAATGGAAAAATGATGATATCGTTAACGATGGAAGACTTATAAGATGCTTGAAAATTTAACAGACCGCTTGCAGTCGGTTATAAAATCTATTCGTGGCCAGGCGCGCTTTACTGAGGAAAATATTAGTGATGCGATGAGAGAGGTTCGAATTGCATTAATTGAAGCTGATGTGGCTTTACCTGTTGTTAAATATTTTGTTGGTCGAGTCAAAGAAAAGGCATTGGGAGCGGATGTTCTAGAAAGCGTAGCACCAGGACAGGCGATTATTAAGATTGTTCAAGATGAGCTGACTGATCTTATGGGAGTGGAGAATGCTGAATTAGAAATTGCAACTAAACCACCCGCAGTTATTTTAATGGCCGGACTTCAGGGATCTGGCAAAACAACAACCTCTGCTAAGTTGGCTAAATTATTAAAAGATAAAAAGAAAAAAGTATTATTGGCGAGTGCTGATGTTTATCGTCCTGCCGCGATTGAGCAATTAAAGATTTTAGCATCAAGTTTAGATATTGAATGTTTTGATTCTTCTGTTAAGGATAAACCCAATAAAATTGCAATTAGTGTTTTGGATTACGCTAAGAAACACTATTTTGATGTGTTAATTTTTGATACTGCAGGGCGCTTAGGGATTGACGAGGTGATGATGAAGGAAATTAAACAAATTCACAAAACATTATCTCCCGTAGAAACATTGTTTATTGTGGATGCAATGCAAGGGCAGGATGCGATAAATACTGCCAAGGCATTTGATGAGGTATTGTCATTAACTGGCATTATATTAACGAAATTAGATGGTGACTCAAGAGGCGGTGCTGCACTTTCAGTGAGGTATATTACAGGCAAGCCTATTAAGTTCATTGGGGTGAGTGAGAAAACTAGTGGACTAGAGCCTTTTTATCCCGAGCGAATAGCCTCTCGAATTTTAGGGATGGGTGATATTGTTGGTTTGGTCGAAGAGGCTCAAAAAAATATTGATATTAAAGAAGCTGAGAAGCTCGCCGACAAAGTGAAATCAGGTCAAAATTTTGATTTGGATGACTTTAAAAATCAAATAGCTCAAATGAAAAAGATGGGAGGGATGGGAGCTATGATGGATAAAATGCCTTCTCAGATTTCAGGGGCGGCCTCTAAGATTGATCCGGCAGAAGGGGATAAGTCTTTAGTTCAAATTGAAGCCATCATTAATTCGATGACGAAACTAGAGAAATCTAAGCCAGATGTGATTAAGGCTAAAAGAAAAATTAGAATTGCAAATGGTTCGGGAGCTAGAGTGCAGGATGTGAATCGACTACTCAAGCAATTTGAAGAAATGCAAAAAATGATGAAAATGTTTTCCAAGGGCGGCATCGGAAAACTAATGCGAGGTTTGTCGGGTAAATTACCAGGCCTCCATTAATTTTGTCAGTTATTAGATTGACCGATTGGGATTATTACTGGATAATTCCGTGTTTGCTCATAATGGGGTGTTAGCTCAGCTGGTAGAGCACCGGACTTTTAATCCGATGGTCACGCGTTCGATCCGCGTACACCCTACCACTATTATCAAGGTTTTTAGAGACTTTATTCCTAGAAACATCTTTTTTTATCATAGCTTACAAAAGCTTCAATCGGATCTGATTACTTCATTACACCAAATCAACGTCTATCTGGCGCTGTACTCTAACAAGAGCTACCTTTTGCTTCCGTTATCTCTAAGACCACTTACCTGAATTACATGATTGGGTTTTAGTTAATCCTTATAAATAAAGGATTTTTTTATATCTGTATAGATTAAGAAAAAAAAGGGGGATGATGTTTATTGTTTGTTCTATGAGTAATAGAACTATAATAAAAAAATTAATAACTCTTATTTTTTTGATGTACGTAAAAATTGGCGCGCCCGAAGAGATTCGAACTCCTGACCCCTTGGTTCGTAGCCAAGTACTCTATCCAGCTGAGCTACGGGCGCGTGAGCGACATTATAACTTAATTTTAACTGCTCTAGAATGGATTGGTATTTCTTATTGTGATACAGGTAGTGTTAATACTGGCCCTGCTTTTTCAATTTTCCCTGATTGTAGTGCGCTAATTTGATTAAGCAATATCATGGTATATTTAGTTTGCATATCATTATCTTTAATATAAAACCAATGCCCCCTATATTCCACTGCAATCACAGCATTTTTTGGTTCTTCTTTTTGGGAATACACTACAAATAAGTCTGATAATATATTTTGCCAGTCAAAATTATCTCCGGATTCTGTTTTGGTAATTTTAACTCTTCCTGCAGATAAGTCTTCCTCGGGGATAAGAACTCCGTGAGATAGAAAAAATTGAATACCCGCTAGAGATCTCAAACTCATTTCTATTTGAGTGTTAGATTTGGTGACAGAATAATTTGTTGTAATTGGAATAATAGTATTACTAGAATCTACATTTATATCTTTTAAGAACGTAGTAACTTCTGAAGTATTTCTGAATTGGGGTTTGATAAGCAATCCTAATTGCCGGTTATCACCTTCTAATCGATAACCAAAACTAATCACATTTTGGCGATGTAATGCGCTAAATTGTTTTGAAATTAATTTAAATTTCTTGTAATCAGGTGCGAGATCTGGTGTAGGCCCAGATGCTTCGGAAGCATTATTCACCTCATTGATTTTGTTAACAGTGAGTCGAAGTAATCTATCAAGCGTCCAACCGGACCTTACTAATAGCAAGATCATATCTAATTTCACAGGACTTAATACATTCTTAACGTAATCAGCACCATGTAAGGGTAGGTAAGTGATAGTTGGTTTTTCAGAATAGGAGCCATCTCCACGAATACTTATAGTGTTTGAATCACCTGAATCTCCATTGAGAAAACTACTTGTAATTCCCGCACTTTTTTCCCAAACAAGAGAGGTGGATACGCTATTTACTTCTAAAATAGCCACGTTATCCGCATAACGACGTCTGACTAGATTAAGTAGCGTTTCTTGGTCGTTGGTATTTGCTAATACTTTGTTGTATTCATTTCTTCCGCTTGCCATAAAATCCGGTCCTAATTGAGTACAACCAAATAGGGGAAGCAGAAAAATAAGAATAAGTATTTTAGATATTATTTGATAATTTTTTTTCACTTGTATCATTATAATGGGTTTTAATTAAAAATAATTACAGTGTGTATGATTGTAATAAGAAGGAGAGCGTTTGGATAGAAAAAAGATGTAGAAATGCGTAATTATAATTACAGAAATGAAAAAATACTTAAAACTATTGATGAAGATGCTTAGGTATTTGATTAGTCAATGTCATTTTAAATGAATTATTTAATATATTTTTTTGGAGATTTTGATGTCAATATCAATGTACCAAATTTCAGTGCCGATGTTTATTAAAAGCCTAAATAATCTTTCTGCAATTTTATCGAAAGGAGAGAGGCACGCAGAAAAAAGAAAAATTGATCAAGCAGTTTTTATTAATGCAAGACTGTTTCCCGATATGTTTCCTTTATCTCGTCAAATTCAAATCGGTACAGACATGGTAGGAAAGGGAATTGCTCGATTAGCTGGCATTGAGGAGCCTATTCTTGAAGATGATGAAGTTACTTTTATAGATTTACAAAAACGTATAAAGAAGACGATCACATTCTTAAAAAAAATTAAATCTAATCAGATGATTGGCGCAGAAACTAAAAAAATAGAATTTTTAATTAGAAATAATAAATTTAAATTTAAGCGTGGAGATGATTATCTGAACGATTGGATTATTCCTCATTTTTTCTTTCACATGACTACGGCTTACAATATTCTTAGAACTAATGTTGTTAATTTAGGTAAACGGGATTTTGTCCAAATGTAATAATGGCGGAGAGCGAGGGATTCGAACCCTCGATACAGGTTGACCCCGTATGCTTCCTTAGCAGGGAAGTGCCTTCGACCACTCGGCCAGCTCTCCTAATTTGACGTAACGATACGCTTGTTTTTTTTAAAAATCAATTTGATAATGCTTTATCTAAATTAAAAGCTTTATGTAATGCTTTGACGGCCTTATCTAGATTTTTTTCTTCAAGAATTACTGAGATTTTAATTTCACTAGTAGATATTGTACTTATATTAAGTCCTTCCTCAGCAAGTGTTTTAAACATTTTGCTTGCAACACCTACATGCGATCGCATACCGACCCCCACAATGGATAGTTTAGCAATTTTATCATCACCTTTAATTTCTCGTGCTTTAACATGATCTTTGACCTTTTTATTGAGGATATCAAGTGTTCTTTTTAAGTCAATTTTTTGTACTGTAAATGTAAAATCAGTTAACCCATCCTGACCTAAATTCTGGATGATCATATCGACATCAATATTTGCATCAGCAATAGGGCCTATGATTTGATATGCAATTCCTGGCATATCAGGTACACCCAAGATGTTTACTTCTGCTTCATCTCTATTAAAAGCAATTCCTGCAATGATTGGCTCTTCCATATTCTTATTTTCCTCAAAAGTAATTACTGTTCCACCGTCACTGTCATTAAAGCTGGATAGAACTCTTAATTTAACTTTATACTTTCCTGCAAACTCAACCGACCGAATTTGAAGAACTTTTGATCCCAAGCTGGCCATTTCTAACATTTCTTCGAATGTAATTGATTTGAGCTTTCTAGCTTCAGGTACCACCCTTGGATCCGTAGTATAAATACCATCGACATCAGTGTAAATTTGACATTCATCAGCCTTTAGTGATGCTGCTATAGCTACCGCAGTTGTATCTGAGCCACCTCGCCCTAGCGTGGTAATATTTCCTTCTTTATCAACCCCTTGAAATCCAGCAACTACAACTACAAAACCGTCTTGTAGGTCTTTTTTTATTTTTTTGTCATCTATGTTGTTGATTCTAGCTTTAGTATGTGATTGATCAGTTTCAATTCTAATTTGATGCCCAGTAAAACTTTTAGCTTTAATTCCTAAATTAATTAATGCCAAAGCCATCAATCCACCAGTAACCTGTTCGCCCGTTGAAACAATTGCATCATATTCTCTAGGATCGGGTGATCGCATCATTTCTTTAGTTAATTGGATTAACTTATTTGTTTCTCCTGACATCGCGGAAACTACCACAACAATTTGATGCCCATTCTCTTTGTATTTAGCAATTATATTAGCAACTTTTTTAATCCTTTCGGGGTTTGCTACAGAAGTGCCACCAAATTTTTGTACAATAATAGTCATGTTTTAATTACTTAAATTATCTTTGATTTTTTTTAAAGCTTTTGGTATTAGGTTTGGATTAGAGCCACCAGCCATCGCCATATTTCTTCTACCGCCACCTTTTCCACCTGTTTCTTTACCTAAAGTTTTTGCTATCGCCCCGGCATCAATATTGTTTGTAAGGTCATCACTCACCCCAACTGCAAAAGTTATCTTCTGATCTTCGACGGCAGCCAGTATTATAACTGCAGTTTTGAGTTTTTCCTTTAATTTATCTATCATTTCTCTAAGCTCATTTGGTCCTTGATTATCAACGGTTTCAGCTAAAAACTTAAATGTTTTAATAATTATTGCTTTATTGATGAGATTGTCACCTTGATTTGAAGCGACTTTGGATTTAAGTTGATTTAGATTTTTTTCATTTTCTTTGATTTGCATCAGCAATTGTTTTATTTTGGAAGGAAGATCCTGAATGCCGCTATTAAGGTCTTTTGCTAGTTTACTTAAGATTTCTTTTTGCTGATCAACCATGTTAATTAAATTGAAACCAGTAACAGCTTCAATACGTCTTATCCCTGCCGAAATGCTGGATTCTGTTTGTATTTTAAACAAACCAATATCACCTGTTTTGCTAACATGAGTTCCTCCACATAATTCTCGACTATTGCCGATATCAAGGACTCTAACTTCTGAGTTATATTTCTCACCAAATAGCATCATAGCCCCTACCTTTTGTGCTTCATCGATTGGCATTATTTGAATTTGTGTATCTTGATTCTTTAAGATTTCATTATTAACAATCAATTCAATTTCGTTAATTTGAATTTCTGAAATTTGTTTAGGATGTGAAAAATCAAATCGTGTTTTTGTATCATCAACCAAAGAACCTTTTTGTTCCACATGATCTCCTAACACCAATTTAAGCGCTTTGTGTAGTAGGTGTGTAGCTGAATGATTTCTTTTAATATGACTTCTGTGAACTGCATTAATTGATGCATTTACTTTATC
>JBBWVM010000015.1:0-15218 GCA_050256215.1 Methylophilaceae bacterium | reverse complement strand
TTTATAAAATTGATGATTCAGTCACACCTAATTTTGAAAGCATTTATAATCCTAATCAACGTGAATACGTGATTGTTAGGCTTAATAAAGTCATTAATGAAGAGATTACTGAGCAGTTATCTATAGATATTTATAAAGATGAATATGTCGCGGCACTCAAGGAAGAAATTGAATCTGCTTTTATTAATGACTTAAGAAGTGAAGCTTCAATTAAATATAATCCAAAATTTAAATTTACTGACTAATTAATCTACCGAGCCGGCGGCAGTAATGTTCATTCCGCCATCGACATAGGTTATCTCACCTGTGACACCAGAAGCTAAATCACTACATAAAAAAGCAGCAACATTTCCTACTTCATCTATAGTTACATTTCGTTTTAAGGCTGCATGCTTTTCATTAAAGCCGTACATTTTATCAAAATTAGCAATTCCTGATGCAGCTAAAGTTTTAATTGGACCGGCTGACACAGCATTTACTCGAATTCCTGTATTGCCTAAGCTATGAGCCATGTAGCGAACATTAGCCTCAAGACTTGCTTTTGCTAAGCCCATAACATTGTAGTTTGGCATGGTTCTTTCTGCGCCAAGATAACTAAGAGTTAAAAGGCTAGCGTTTTCATTAAGGAAAGGTTTGGCTGCTTTTGCAAGAGCAATAAAACTATAGGAGCTTATATCATGAGCAATTTTAAAATTTTCACGAGTTGTACAGGTAATAAAATCACCAGCTAATGCTTCCTTTGGAACAAATGCCACTGAATGAACTAATATGTCAAACTTATTCCAATGCTTTGAAAGCATAGGAAAGAGATTATCAATTTGTTCATCACTTGATACATCACATGGTAGTACGATTTTAGAACTAAAATTTGAAGCTAGTTTTTCAACACGCCCTTGATGTTTATCAATTTGGTAAGTAAAGGCAAGGTCAGCCCCCTGTTTATACATACTTGAGGCTATGCCATAAGCTATTGACCGGTTACTTAATAGTCCTAAAATTAACACTCTTTTATTCTTTAAAAAAGCCATTCTATCCTCTCTAGTTTTTTTATTTATTTTTTGGATCAAGCAAATCTCGAAGTCCTTCTCCTAGAAGATTATAACCCAATACAGTTATAAGAATGGCTAAGCCAGGAAATAATGAAAGCCACCATGCGAACTGAATATATTCTTTACCATCAGTTAAAATATTTCCCCAAGAAGCAGTGGGTGCTTGCACACCTAAGCCAAGAAAGCTTAAACCAGATTCAATTAGAACTGCACTTGCAATTCCCAATACAGAGCTCACTATAATTGGAGTCATGCTGTTAGGTAGTAAGTGGTTTATGATTATTTTAATATCACTAGCCCCCATCATCTCAGATGCAAGCACATATTCTCTTTTCCTGAGACTTAAAAATTCAGCCCTTACTAATCTAGTGACGCCCATCCATGAGGTTAATCCGATTACGATCATGATATTCCATATGGAAGGTGTTAAAAAAGCAATTACAGCTAAAATTAAAAAAAATGTTGGAATTGATAGCATGATATCAACAAATCTCATTATTACGGAGTCAATCCATCCTCGATAAAATCCAGCAATAGATCCTAAAATTATTCCGATTACAGTCGAAATACCTACAGCTACAAATCCAACAAGAAGGGAAATTTGAGCCCCAAAGAGCATTCTTGAGAAAACGTCTCGTCCTAGTCCGTCAGTCCCCATCCAGTATTTTGAGGATGGTGCTAATAAGATTGAATTAACATCTATATGATTAGGGTCGTATGGGGTTATTATTGGCGCAACTAAGGCAAGAAATAAAATAACACAAATAATAATAAGCCCAGATAAAGCAAGGGGATTTTTAATGAATTTATTTATTTTACAAGCCCCTTTCTAACTCTTGGGTCTGCCCATGCGTATCCAAGATCTGCTATAAGGGTCCCAATAAGGGTTAGTACCGAGCCAATAGTTAGTATTCCCATAATGACAGGAAAGTCTCTCATTAATACTGAGTCATAAAAAAGTTTGCCCATCCCGGGAATAGCAAAAATTGATTCTGTAATGACAGACCCTCCGATAAGTCCTGGAATAGAAAGTCCAATGATCGTTATAAGCGGTAATATTGCGTTTCTTAACGCATGAATAAAGATAACCTTTTTTTCACTAAGGCCTTTAGATCTTGCTGTTGTTATAAAATCTTGATGAAGAATGTCGAGCATACCATTTCTTACATATAAAGAGATGCCAGCTAGCCCACTTAAAGAAGAAATTGTAATGGGCAGAACTAGGTGTTTTAATAAATCAATAAATTGATCCATAGTGCTTAAATTTTGGAAGTCTAGGCTGTGTAACCCTGATATTGGAAGCCACTGATTTGCCACTCCAGTCCAGTACATTAACAACAAGGCCAACCAGAAACCAGGAATTGCAAATCCAACAAATACAAACAATGTAATTGATTTATCGACCCAAGAACTTTGGCGTACTGCAGAAATTGTTCCCAAAATAATTGAAATTGTGAAAATTATAAATATCACAATAAGATTGATAAGCAATGTAATGGGAAGTGATTCTTGAATAAGGCCTTTGATTACATTGCCAGATTTATCTTGTTTTTCCCATAGGACAGGTCTTTGGTGGGAAGAGAAAGAATTACCAAAATCTAATTTAATAATTCTTTTGAGCCATAGACTATATTGAATAATTATTGGTTTGTCTAGATTGTATAATTTTCTTAATTTTTGCCGAGATTCTTCTGATGCTTTTGGGTTAAACGAAGCCTCGTTAGATGTTATATCCCCGGGAGCAAGATGCATTACAAAAAATGAGATTAAGCTGATACCAATTAACATTGGTATCATCCATAACAACCTTTTTATTAAGTATAAAATCATTATTGAACTGATATTTCATTTCGTTGAAGTGATTTTGGAATATACCAATCATAGCTATTATGATAAATCCCAGCAGGAGGAGCAGGATTCTTTATTCCCTTGATCCTTTTATTTACTGCTGTTAAACCGTAACCCGCGTATAGATAGACTATAGGAGAGTCTTTAAGTAGGTGTTTAGAAAACTCATGATAAATTTTTTCTCTTTTATTTACGTTTAGCTCTCTTCGGCCTTTTTCAAGTAGTTTGTCTACCTGGTTATTATGATAACCAAGAAAATTAAATTGGCCTGGTCCTTGTTGTGATGAATGCCAGATATTAAATTGATCAGGATCAAGGGATAAACTCCATCCAAGAATAACTGCATCAAATTCTCCCGTTTTAATAAACCGATTTATGAAACTTGCCCACTCAATAACTCTTATAGAGACATCAATTCCTATTTCCTTAAGCCTTCTTTGTATGAGAACCGCTGTCATTTCCCTTTGTTTATTTTGGTTGGTTATTATTTCAAATTTAAGTATTTTACCTTGCTTGGATAATAACCCTTCTTTATTCATTTTGTAGCCAGCCTCAGCTAATAGTTGTAGGGCTTTATTTGGACTGAAAGAGTAGGGGGTAAGTAGAGGATTATTCCAGCGAGTTCCAGGCTTGTAGGGGCTAGCGATAGACTCACCAAGACCCAAAAGCACTCCTTTGATAACCTCATCTTTATTGATTGCATAATTTATTGCTTGCCGTACTTTAATGTCATTAAAAGGTATTTTTTTAAGATTAAATCCAAGGTAGGTATAGCCATTCCCTAATTCTTTGTAGAGAGCCATTCTTTTTTGGAGTTCTGGTTTCGCTGGAAAAACTCTTTGATATTGAATAGGGTTAATATTCATTAAGTCTATATTATCAGCAGTTAATTCCAAAAATTGGGAGGAAACATCAGGGATAATTCTAGAAGTAAGTTTCTTAATTTTTGGGATTCCAAGTATGCTATTTGAATTACTTTCAAGCGTGACCTGTTGTCCGCTAATCCATTTGCTTAATTGATAATAATTGGAACCTGTTGGCTTTCTTGAAAAGAATGTACTATTTATATCTTCATATTTTAAAATATGTTGAGGTAATATGTGTAGTGATGCCCAAGTATCAAGTGCTGGGGCATAATTATCTTCGTAAGTAACTACAAATGTATATATATCTGGGGTTGTAGCTTTTTTTACAAGCAAATAATCTGCAGCGTATGGTGTTCTAGTTGATGGATTAGTAATGAGTTGCCAGCTAAATAAAACATCTGCACTTGTAAGTGGTTTATTATCAGACCACTTTAAATTTCTTTTTAATTTAAATGTAATTGTTTTTTGATCGTCTGAGACATGCCAGCTATCAGCAATGTCGGGTGCATAATTTAGATTTTCATCATATTTAATTAGTGAATTAAAGATTTTATTGGCAATAGTAGACGACGCTGAATCTCCAGCAATCATAGCTATAAGATTGCTGGGTTCAGCTGACATTGCATTAATGATATATCCCCCATAATCTATATTATTATCATTATAATCAATAACTTTTGAGGATTCTTTAGTGCAACTTATGACAAATAATAGTGAGGTACCAAATAAAATTATTAATAGATTATTAATTAAGGCTTTAACTATATTCATTCTCTATTTTGGAATATCTAAAATAGCACCTAAGATTATTTTGTGTGATTTTAGTTCATTAAACTCCATTAAGTCTCTAATGGAAATTTTATATTTTCTAGATAAACGACCCAATGTATCACCAGAACTAATTTTATGAGTAATTATAGTAGAGTAATTGAATAACCCCACCTTATCATTTAAGGCAAAATTAGTACTCGAAGCATTTTCGTTTGGTATTAGAACTATACTATTTCTCCTGAATGTTTTTCGACTTCTTAAGCGATTAATTTTTCTAAGCAATTTTTCATTTGTACCAAATTTCTTAGCTACTCTCTTGATTCTTTCACCTCTTTTAGGCTTGTATGTCTTCCAGCTTATTAGGGGTTTGTTATATGAGTTTAAATTGATATTAAATCTTTCTACTGCATTAACTGGAATAAGAACAGATTGTGATACATTTCGGGCTTTTAATAATGGTCTTTTATGTTCAGCATTGAGAAATTGAAATTCTTCCATAGAAATTTCTGCAAATTGAGGTATAAGTTCAGTATCAATTTCAGCAGGAATTTTTACAGTTGAAAAATAGGGTTGATCAAGTAATTTAGGTACATATATACCGTATTCAGAAGGGTTTTGGAGTATATTTCTCATCGCTATCAATTTGGGAACGTAATTTCTAGTTTCCCTAGGTAGTTTTAGGCTGTAATAATCTGTAGCTTTCTTTCGTTTTTTATTCCGTTTTATTGCACGACTAACCCTTCCTTCACCTGCATTATATGCAGCTAAAGCAAGCTCCCATGAATTAAACTGATCATGTAATTTTTCGAGATAATTTAATGCTGCATCAGTACCTTGAATAACACTCCTTCTGTCGTCTCTCCACCAATTCTGTTTTAGTCCATATAGCTTTCCTGTGGAGGAGATAAATTGCCATAAGCCAACTGCTTTTTTATTTGATTTTGCAATAGGGTTGTAAGCACTTTCGATCATAGGTAATAAAGCAATCTCCATAGGCATACTTCTTTTTTGAACTTCATTAGAGACGTAATAAAGATATTTTTCAGATCTTTTCAACATTCTTTCCATGTACTCAGGCCGTTGTACATACCATTTTTCATATTTGTTGATTCGTTTAGTAATTCTTTTTGTTTTTTTTGCTCTGAGTTGATACCCACTATTAATTCTTTGCCACATATTTGTAGTTGGGACGATAATCTTTTCTTGTGCGGTAGATTGGAGCTCAATTTCATCTAATATTTCAAATATTTGACCACGACCATTCATTTCAGCAAATATTGTTGGGGAGAATAGTATAAAAATACTTATTAATAAGAATCTATATTTGTATGAAATCATTTTAGTAGGCATCCTTTCTTATTCTTATTTGCTTAAAAGTTTCTACATTTTCAGCCCTAATAAAGGGATTGGTTTCCAATTCTTCTTTTAGTGTTGTAGGGATTGTAATTTTCATATTTTTAACTTTTTCTTTTCTTTTAATAAGCTGTTTATTTGTTTTATCTTCTGTTAAAGAAAATTCAATATTTTTCATTGTATACTCATGCGCACAATATATTTTTATATTTTTCGGGAGTAAGGAAATTTTTGATAATGAGTTGAACATTTGTTGATATGTGCCTTCGAATAACCGTCCACACCCACATGCAAATAGAGTATCTCCACAAAAGAGATGTTTATTATCAATGTAAACTACATGGTCAAGAGTGTGGCCAGGAGTTTCCATAACTTTAAATTGTATGTTTGTCTTACCTAGCGTTATTAAATCACCATCCTTTACTGTTTTATAATTAAATTCAAAGTCATTATGAGGAGCATAAATTTCGACATTTGGATAAAGCCTAATTAATTCATTAATCCCACCAATGTGGTCATGATGCTTATGAGTGACCAATATAACTTTTAGGCTTAACTTTTTTTCTTTGAGTATTTTACAGGCTGGTTCATGGTCGCCAGGATCAACTAAAATAGCATCATTTTTATTTTCAATCAACCAAATATAATTGTCAGAAAATGCTTTTATAGGAACTATTGAAATATTTGTATTTTTTGGTAAATTTAATTCCATAACTTTTTTAATTTTACTACGTTTTTATGTTATTTTTGAAAAATGAATTGGTTTAAAACAGTTGCCGGAAAGAACCTACTTGAGTTTGAAAAAGATATTATCGATAGATTTCTAGAAGAAATGTTTGGATTTTATGCATTACAATTAAGTGATTGTGATATTAATTTTTTAGAGAATTCCAGAATAAAAAATTATATTTATAGTAATGGCCCCTATAAAAATATCAGCTTTAACGAGGATCAGCTTCCATTTGATTCCGATTCAATTGACCTTGTTTTATGTTTGCATGTGTTTGAGAAAATAACTAATAGCAAAGATTTTATTGATGATTTATTTCGTGTAATACTTCCCGGTGGGTATGTCATAATTAGTGCATTTAATCCAAATAGCTTTGCTGGTATGAGAAATTATTTTGCATTTGATAATAATTTTCCATGGAATACAAAATTTATACGTATGCAAAGAATGCAAAAATTATTGAAAAATACTGGATTTACGTTAATTGAAGGAAGCGTGTCTCATTTCCAATCTATATTTTTTGATAAGAAATTTTCTTTTAATAAAAAATTTGAAAATATAGGTAATCGATGGTTTCCTTTACTTGGTAATATTTATTTTGTTGTAGCACAAAAAAGGATAACAAAATTGCTACCAATTAAACTACAATTTGAAGGATTAAAAAAACCAGGGATTGTTATAAATAAAAATTATGATTGATATATATACAGATGGTGCTTGTAAAGGAAATCCTGGCGTCGGGGGCTGGGGTGCTCTCATTGTCGATGGATCATTAAAGCGTGAAATTTACGGTGGAGAGTTAGTGACTACTAATAATAAAATGGAGTTGAAAGCAGTTATTATGGCGCTTAAGGAGTTAACTTCTGGTGATATTGTAAACGTATATACTGACTCAACTTACGTTCTAAAAGGTATTGAAGAGTGGATTATTAATTGGAAAAAGAATGGTTGGAAATCCAGTAATAAAAAACCAGTGAAGAACAAAGACTTATGGATTGAGCTAGACCAAATGACATCTCTTTTTAAACTAAAATGGTTTTGGATTAAGGGACATTCTGGTCATCCCGGAAATGAAAGAGCAGATTTATTAGCTAACAAAGGTGTGAGTTCGGCGATGGAGCAAGTATGAAGCAGATTTTTTTAGATACTGAGACGACAGGATTGGATCCAAATCTAGGTCATAGAATTATTGAAATTGCTGCAATTGAAATGAATAATCGTCAACTTACAAACAATCGTTTTCATACATACTTAAACCCATTAAGAGATATTGATTCGGCTGCACAAGAAGTGCATGGTATTACTTTAGAGTTTCTTCATGATAAACCCTTATTTGAGCATATTGTGCAGGATTTTTTAAATTTCATTAAAGATAGTGAAGTGATTATTCACAATGCACCATTTGATGTTGGTTTTCTAAATATGGAATTAGGTAAAGTGAGCCAGAAGAATTTAGAAGAGCAGTCAGTAAAGATTATAGATTCTTTAAAATTAGCAAAAGAATTACGGCCTGGACAAAGAAATAATTTGGATGCTTTATGCAAGGCCTTTGCCATTGATAATTCACAAAGAAGTTTGCACGGTGCTCTTTTGGATGCAGAGCTTTTGGGAGAGGTCTATCTTGCAATGACGCGTGGGCAAGAGGCTTTTTCAATAGATTTTCCTAAGTCAAATACAAATTTAAGATATGAAAAAATTAGTCAAGACAGTTTGTTAGCAATAAAAGTTAACGAGAAGGAATTAGAGCTTCACAATAAATATATTGAAATGTTGAATCAGAAAAATATTTGGTAGTATTAGTAGGCGTCTGCCCAGTTATTAGGTGTTTCATACAAGCGAACCTTAATAGGTAATATTAACTTTCCATATTTTTCTTTAAAAATACTTTTAAGTTTTTCCATTGCAACAAGTGCCATATTTTCGACAGTAGGAACAAGGGGGAAAATAATTGTTTTATGGTTATCTAGATTGTTAAGAAAATCAAGAATAATCTGATCCCCTTTAAAGACAATAAAGGCATGGTCCCATTGGTCTACTATATTATTTTTAATTAATTCTTTTACATCCTTGAAGTCCATGACCATACCAAAATCTGACTCATCGGTATTGGAATTAATTTTACCCTTCAGCGTAACTTCAATTGCATAACGGTGCCCATGTAAATTCTTACAGACACTTTTATGATTTGGGATTCTATGTCCTGTATCAAATTCCATTCTAGTGGTAATTTCCATTTATTCCTTTTTGATGGCATTAATTCTCATTAGCGCTGATGGATGAGAATCATAAAATGCCGAATAGAGTGGATCAGGAGTAAGAGTTGAAGCGTTATCCCTGTAAAGCTTAATTAAGGATTGCTTTAAGTCCTTTGGTTTTGCATATTTGCATGCATATTTATCAGCTTCATATTCATTTTCCCTTGAGTAATGCGCCATAAATGGCTTGATAAAGAAAATAAATAAAGGCGAAATCAATAAGAAAAGGAGGAGGGCGTTTGCGTCATTTCTACTGTTATCAGTCATTAGTTCAACCCCTAGTGACTCATAGAATATTGCGCTTTCTTTTAAAATACTTAAGAGATATAAGCCAATAAAGCTAATTATAAACATAAGAGCTATTCTTTTTTTAACATGATTATGATGAAAGTGACCTAGTTCGTGGGCAAGAACGGCTTCAATTTCTTTATGTGAAAGTTTATCTAGTAGCGTATCAAAAAATACAATACGTTTTGATTTACCAAAGCCAGTAAAGTAAGCATTGCCATGATTACTCCTTAAGGAGCCATTCATAATAAATAATCCACTAGATTTAAATCCACATTTTTTTAATAAATTTTCAATTTTTTCTTTAAGTTTTTTATCTTTTAATGGATTAAATTTATTAAACAATGGTGCTATATATAAAGGATAAAGTGCGAGCATAGAAAAATTAAATAAACTTATGAAGACCCATAACCAAAGCCACCAAAAACTCCCAAGGTTAGTAATTATCCAAAGAGAGATAAAAATGAGTGGAAGACCAATGATAATACTTAAAAAGCCCTGTTTTAATAAATCTTGAATAAAGATATTTGGCGTCATTTTATTAAAACCAAATCTTTCATCTATGATAAATATTTTATATAAACTTAAAGGCAAATCTATCAGGCTAGAAAGGAGCATGGCTGATATAATAATAGCGGCTCCGACGATCAAAGAGTCGGAGGAAGTGCTACTAAATAAATTATTAAGTATGTTAATTCCGCCACCTAAAGTTAAAAAGTAAAGAAATGTTGCTTGGATAATGAGATCGAGTTTTCCTAAATTTGTTTTTGCGATTGTATAATCTGCCGCTTTTTTATGTTCGGTATGTGTAATTTTATTGGTGAATGCAGTGGGTACTTTTATTCTATTTTTTAGGACATGTGTGACCTGTCTGTGACTAAGCCAAAACTGAATAAGCGATGTGAAGATAATTAGAAAGATAAATAAATTTTGGTAATTATATGACATTGTTTATATTAAGATGTTTAAAGTCTGTATTGTGAAGTAAAACGATAATAAAAGTAAGTTTAACTGGGTAATAGTATTGAATTTTAATGGAAATCATGATGATAAAAAATAACAATAATTTAATTTGGCTGGATATGGAAATGACTGGTCTTAATTCAGAAAAGGATAAGATACTGGAAGTTGCTGTTGTCATTACAGATCCTTTTTTAAAAATTATAGATAAGGGACCGGTGATTGTTATTAAACAATCAGATAATATTCTTGCAAAAATGGATGCTTGGAATCAATCTACTCATGGAAAATCTGGTTTAATTGAGAAAGTAAAAAATTCAAAAACTAATGAAGATGAAGCCACCCATCAATTATTGGAGTTTATCAGCAAATTTGTGGGAAAAAATAAATCGCCTATGTGTGGAAATTCAATTTGTCAGGACAGAAGGTTTATGGCTAAACATATGCCAGTTTTAGAAGCTTATTTTCATTATCGTAATTTAGATGTGAGTGTTTTTAAGGAACTAGCTAAAAGATGGAAGCCTAAACTTATAGAGGGATTTAAAAAAGATAGCAAGCATGAAGCGCTTGCAGATATATTAGAGTCTATTGAAGAGCTTAAGTATTATAGAGAGCATTTTATCAAATTATAAATACTATGTTTACTTTTACAAATTTTTTATTGATTGGAGTTGGCGCGGCAATGGGTGCGTGGTTAAGGTGGTTTATTACTTACGTTCTTTATATGCTTTATCCGGCAATTCCTTTAGGTACTGTGTCAGTAAATTTATTAGGGGGCCTTCTTATAGGGCTCTCTTTAGCGGCGTTTCAAAATTCATCCATTATTTATGGAGAAGAGATGAGGTTAATTCTGAATGTTGGGTTTCTTGGTGGCCTAACAACTTTTTCTGCTTATTCGGCAGACATTCTTTCTTTTTTACAAAAAGGTCAAATTAGCATGGCCATTATAATAATCTTTAGTAACGTTCTAGGTGCTTTGCTATTTGCCTACATTGGGTGGCTCATCTTTAATTTTTTGATTGACTAACTTTTTTTGTAGTCTTGGTCTTTGTTTTAGTTTTTTTTGTTTCGATCATTACTAGTTTCGTCTCTTTTGGAGCGGACTCATTCCTTTTTTGCCACGAAGCAGTTTTTCGAACACTCTTTCTTACAGGTGCTTTAATTTCATTCCTTTTGCTTGCAGCTTTTTTAGTTTCTATTAATTGAAGCCCTACCTTAGCAAAGTCAATTTTTTCTAATTTATCAGAAGCGGTCTTTTTTACCTTCTTTTTGGGGGTTACTTTTTTTTGTACAGTTTCATTTTTTTGTACAGTTTCTTTTTTTAAATTTTGACTTTCTTTAACTGGTAAAGGAGGGTTGGTTGTGGGTTCATCTTTGGGTTTTATTTCTAGCAATGTACTAGGTTTGTCTTTGTTGACACTATGGTCCCTTGGTTTTCCTTTGTATGATGACTTTCTATTTCGATTATTTCTTTTTCTATTATTATTTCTTTTACGATTATTATCTTCAGAGTCGTTTGTGGTGACAGTGGCTTGGATTGTCACGTCCTTATCAGATTGGTTCTTTTTAGCTTCATTTGCGCTAATAAGATTTTTGAAAAATCCAAAAATAGAATAATTATTTTTTGTTTTCTTATTTGCAGTAACTGGAGTGATTGCCTTAACTACAGGAGTTAATTTTTTCCCCTGATTATCATCATTTTCAGAAAATTGGTTTCCTTCTAATGGTTCCTCGACTACACTATAACTGGCTTTTCCTGTTTTATGAGAGGATATTTCTAAATGATACTTTGGTATCTCGAAATATCTATTTGGAATAATAATAATTTTATTATTGGTTGTCTCTTCAATATCTTTAATATCCATTCTTTTTTCATTCAAAAGAAGAGTAGCTACCTCCACTGGGATTTGAATTGAAATGGATTGATTGCTATTTTTAGTTGCTTCTTCATGTATCAATCGAAGTGTAAATAACGCAGTTGATTGAATATCTCTGATTCGGCCTGTGCCTTCACATCGAGGACATGCTCCATGAATGGATTCTCCGAGACTAGGACGAAGTCTTTGTCTAGAAAGTTCAAGCAAACCAAATCTAGATATTTTATTAGTCTGAATTCTTGCCTTATCTTGCCTTAAGGAGTCACGCATTTTATTTTCAACATCTTTTTGATTTTTCGGATTTTCCATATCAATAAAATCAATAACTATAAGACCACCAATATCTCTGAATCTTAATTGTTTTGCAATTTCAGCGGCAGCTTCAATATTGGTATTTAATGCGGTGGTTTCAATATCACGGCCCTTGGTTGAGCGACTTGAATTGACATCTACAGAGACTAAAGCTTCAGTATGGTCAATTACAATAACCCCACCCGAGGGAAGTTGAACTTCTCTTGAAAAAGCCGATTCGATTTGATTTTCAATTTTATATTTTGAAAATAGTGACACTTCCTCTTTGTGTAACTTGATTCGGTTAGCATAATTCGGCATTACATGACCCATAAATTGATGGGCTTGATCATAAATGTCTTGTTTGTCTATAATAATTTCTTCAATATCAGTACTAAAGTAATCACGAATAGCTCTGACAACAAGATTACTTTCCTGGTAAATGAGAAAGGGACCTGATTGTGCATTTCCTGCGCTCTCAATAGCTTCCCATAATTGCGTTAAATAATCTAAATCCCATTGTATTTCTTCAGCAGTAGCTCCTATCCCAGCTGTTCTTCCTATAATGCTCATATCTTTTTTAATTTTTACCTGTGTAAGAACTTCTTTAAAAGCTAAGCGTTCATCTCCCTCTATTCTTCTTGAGATGCCCCCTCCGTCTTTATTATTAGGCATAAGTACAATATGTCGACCTGCAAGTGATATATATGTTGTGAGCGCAGCCCCTTTGTTACCTCGCTCATCTTTAGTTACTTGTATGATTAATTCTTGACCTTCAGCAATAACATCTCTAATTGATTTGTCTTTTTTTCTTGAGGTTTTTGAGTAATGTTCCGGTGCAATTTCTTTAAAAGGTAAAAAACCATGTCGCTCTACGCCATAATTGACAAATGCTGCCTCAAGGGAAGGTTCAATTCTTGTGATAACTGCTTTATAAATATTGCTTTTTCTTTGTTCTTTGTTACCTCTCTCAAAATCTAGATCTTCGAGCTTATTTTCATTGACAATTGCAACGCGCAACTCTTCTGACTGAGTTGCGTTAAATAACATTCTTTTCATTAATTTATCTCCAAAATATTTGAAGATTTTAGCTATAGAATTTGTGCATTTTTAAATTAAAAGTTTTAAGCAGGATGTAAACATACATAAATTGTAATAAATCATTTTTGATATTTTTATGATTTAGCCGTTCTTAAATAAATAACCTTACTTAATTTCAATCGTTCTAATTTCACCAATTCTTTTTTAAAATCTTAAGTTTTTCTGCTTCTTATCTATTAGTGGTGAGCAGATCTAACCTGGAATTCTTTGTACAATGTATAATTCTGTTTTGTTTTTCTCTTTAGCTTTCTAAAGATACCGGAATATTTCAAGTATATGCGATAAATCATTAAAAGAAAACATAAAAATGTCAAACTTTATTAAACAAAATGTTACCTATCACTTGATTGATGAGGGTAGTGTAGGGCAAAAGATTGATAATTTTTTAATTAAGCACTTAAAATCTATTCCAAAAAGCCATATATACAAACTGTTAAGAAGTGGCCAGGTTAGAGTGAATAAAAAAAGAGTTAAAACTGATTTTAAATTATCACAAGGGGACAAGGTGAGAATCCCCCCTGTAAATTTACAGCCTACTAAACCAAAATCATCCTTATTAATTAGTAAGGATTTATCAAATATTATTTTAAAAAATATTTTGTATGAGGATGATTATGTTCTAGTAATTAATAAACCTTCTGGAATAGCTGTTCATGGCGGAAGTGGGCTAAATTTTGGGGTTATTGAACTTATTAGGGCATTAAGACCCAAATATAGATTTTTAGAATTAATTCATAGGATCGACAAAGAGACGTCGGGCATACTTTTGATTGCAAAAAAACGCTCCGCATTAGTTAATGTTCATCAGCAGATGCGTGAAAAACGTGTTCACAAAAAATATCAAGTTGCTGTTAATGGTTTGTGGACAGATAAACAGAAAATAGTTGATCTTGAGTTATTAAAAACAACAGCAGCTGATGGTCAAAAAATGATAAGAGTACTTGAGGGTAATTATAAAAATGTTTTATCTAAAGACTCAAGGTCTGTTTTTTTTCTAAAGAAGAATTTTGGAAAATATAGCTTATTAGATGTAAAATTAATTACTGGTCGAACACATCAAATACGAGTTCATCTAGCACACCTAGGGTTTCCGGTTATAGGAGATCAAAAGTATGGTGATTTTGTTTTGAATAAACTACTTCAAAAAAAAGGCCTTAAAAGGATGTTTTTACATGCATATGAATATCGCTTTATCCATCCAGGAACTCAAGAAGAAATAGTTTTCAAAGCGCCTTTACCTGAGGAGTTAAAAAACTTCATATTTATAAATGAAAAATAATTTTGATTTAATTATTTTTGATTGGGATGGAACACTTTTAAATTCTGCTGGCTTAATTATTAATTCAATAAAAGAAGCTTGTGCAACCAAAGGTATTGGCATTCCAAGTCATCAGGCTATTTCTTCTGTTATAGGTTTGGAACCAAATAAAATGTTTATTCAATTATTTACTGATTATAATGCTTCAGATATTGATGACCTTAGGGAAATTTTTACTAAGATTTATCGCCAAAATCATAATAAAATACAATTGTTTGAAGGTGTAGAGTTGGGTATTAATGAACTTAAAAGACAAGGCTTTCTATTAAGCATAGCTACTGGAAGCAGTAGGCGCAGTTTAGATAAGGCTCTCTTAGAGACATCAATAAAAAATTGTTTTAGTTCAACAAAAACAATAGACGAATGTCTTTCTAAGCCTCACCCGCAAATGATTTTGGAAATAGTAGATAGTTTGATGATAGAACCAGAAAGGACTTTAATGGTTGGAGATTCAGGTTATGATCTTCAAATGGCTGTGAATGCAAAAGTTTCTTCATTGGCAGTTACTTAT
>JBBWVM010000014.1:0-13360 GCA_050256215.1 Methylophilaceae bacterium | reverse complement strand
CATTGATTTTTAATGATTCTACTTTACATATTGCACAACGGTAGACATTTACGCCTGGATCAATTTTTTCTTGTGGGTAATCTATATAAAATATATTTTTCATATAAAATATTGTATTATAAATTATGATTATTAATGTATTTTAATGCATTAAAGGTAAATAAAATATGTTTAAAGAGCACTTAAAAGAAGCAGGAAAAAGTTACCAAAAGCACTTTAAGTTTGCTTTTTTATCTGGGTTTATTTTAATTTATGCTGGCATACTATCAATTATCCATGCATTCATTCCAAATCTTTTTCCATTTACCAGCCAGAAAATTATTCAAAAATTACTAGATAGAACACAAAAATAATAAAGAAGTAAATAATGGCGGAAGAGGTGAGATTCGAACTCACGGTGGGCGCGAACCCACGTCGGTTTTCAAGACCGGTGCATTAAACCGCTCTGCCACTCTTCCGGAGTGAGAATTCTATCATAAGCTATTATTTACTTGAAGAATTTATTCAGGAAATAATGTATCTTGAAAACCAAATTGACTTAAATCCTTCATGCGCATTGGATAAAGAATACCTAAGAGATGGTCACACTCGTGCTGAACAACACGCGCATGAAAACCATTAACGTTCCGATCAATTGGCTTACCAAACTGGTCAAAACCTTTATAGTTAACACTTACGTACCGTGAAACTACACCTCGTAGACCTGGGACTGATAAGCATCCCTCCCAGCCATCCTCAACCTCCTTACTTAAAGATGTAATTGTAGGATTAATTAATACAGTAAATGGAACCGCATCTTCTTCTGAATATCTTTCACTATTATTAAATCCAAAAATGACTAATTGATTACTTTCTCCAATTTGAGGCGCGGCTAATCCAACACCATCTTCAGCCTCCATAGTATCAATCATATCTTGGATTAATGTATGTAATTCAGGGGTGTTAAACTGAGTTATTGGCTTAGCTTTCTCAAGTAATAATGGATCACCCATCTTTAATATAGTTCTAATGGCCATGTAACTCGATAATGTTCTTTAGTAAATTAATAACATTTTTCATTATTTTCTCTGAATTTACATTAATCTCTTGATGTGTAACCCCCTTCTCACTCAACCCTCGTCCTGCTGCATGATTTGCTACTGGACATATAGCCGCATAATTAATGCCCAACTCCTTAGCAAGAGCAGCCTCTGGCATTCCAGTCATCCCGACAATTGTAGCTCCATCTTTTTCATATCGATTTATCTCAGCAGCCGTTTCCAATCTAGGCCCCTGGGTCGCAGCATAGATACCATCCTCACAATAAGGAGTTTTTATTTTAGAAGCGCTTTGAATAAAAACATGCCTAAGTTCTTCATGGTATGGATAGGTAAAATCAATATGATCGACAGGATGATCGACTCCATCAAAAAAAGTGTGAATCCGATTGTGAGTGTAATCAATAATTTGACTTGGAAAAACTATTATTCCGGGCATTAATTTAGTATCAATAGAACCTACTGTTGAAACCGCAATAATATTTTTGATCCCTACCGAATGAAGCGCCCATAAATTAGCTTGATAGTTAATAAGATGTGGTGGAATTGAATGATCTTGACCATGTCGAGCCAAAAAAACAATCTTAATTTTACCTAACATCCCAAAAACCAACGCCCCCGAGGGGTTACCATAAGGCGTTTCAATCACCTTCTCTTGCTCAGTAATAAGATCTTTCATACTAACTAAGCCTGTACCACCTATTATTCCAAACATATCTTCCTTAAGCTATTAAAAATTGAAAGCTCTATGGCATACTTCATCAATGACATATTATAGTACCCTCAAGAAATCAAAGCTAACAAAAAAACATTACGAAAACTTTCCTGTAGCAACCCTTTTATTCCCTAAAAAAATTCGTGATGCAGCAACAATATTATATCAATTCGCACGATCTGGAGATGATATTGCGGATGAGGGAAGTTTATCGACTAAGGAAAGATTAAAGCAATTAAATCATTATCAACATAGCCTAGACCAAATTAAAAAGAATAATTTAAATGTTGAGCCATTATTTATGGACATTTATAAAGTAATTCGTCGTTATCATATGCCCATTACTTTGTTGCAAAAATTCATCGATGCGTTTAAGCAAGACATTACCATAGGGCGATATCCAAACTACAAGGCAGTGAGTGCTTATTGTGACAAAGCGGCCTCTCCAGCAGGGGAAATGATACTCAGTCTCTTTACCATGAATTCAAAAAAAAATATTCGCTATTCAAATTCACTATGTCAAGCTTTGGCACTTATTGGCATGAGTCAAGATTTTCACGTAGACATATTAAAAAATAGACTCTATATCCCTATGGATGAAATGAAAAGATTTAATTTAAAAATAGTAGACATTCAAAATAAACAATTCACAAACAATTGGAAAATATTTAAAAAATTTTGGTTAAACAGAATTGAGCTTTTACTTAAAAGTGGATCCCCATTAGGAGAGCATCTTAATGGCCGACTTGCACTACAAATACGTATACTGATAGCTGCTGCCCATATACTCGTTAATAGAATGAAACAAGACAATTGCAATTTATTTAATAATCCACCAACATTATCTAAAATTGATTGGTTTCTAATTTTTTGCCGTTGTATCCTTTCAAAATGACACCACAAGAATATTGCAAACATAAAACCAAACAAAGTCACTCTAGTTTTTTATCAGCTTTTATTTTCCTAAGTAAAAACAAAAAAAATGCCCTCACCGCTCTATATGCATTTTGTCGTGAAGTTGATGATGTTGCAGATGAATGTAAGGAATATGAAGTAGGTAAGAATAAATTAGATTGGTGGCGTGAGGAAATTAATCGACTATATAATCACAATCCTCAACATCCAATCACCAAAGCACTTAAGCCCTTTATCGATCAATACGAACTTAATCAAGCCTATTTTATTGAGATTATTGATGGTATGGAGATGGATCTAAACTTCAACCGATACGAGAATTTTAAACAACTTCAGCTTTATTGTTATAGAGTCGCCTCTACTGTAGGAATACTCTCCGCACAAATATTCGGATATGAAGACAGCAAGACATTAAAGTATGCACATAATTTAGGAATTGCACTCCAGCTCACCAATATCATCAGAGATATAGGGGAGGATGCTAGACGGGGACGCATTTATATACCATTAGATGAATTGAAACAATTCAATATCACCGAAAATGAAATATTTAAATTTATTCAAGATAAAAAAATCAATGATTTAATTAAGTTTCAAACACAACGGGCAATAAATTTCTATCATACAGCCATCAATCACTTACCTGATATAGACCGAAAATCGCAAAAACCAGGACTTATGATGGGGAATATTTATTTTGTATTACTTTCTGAAATTGCAAAAGATCAACCAGAAAATATACTTAATCAAAAAACAGTTTTGCCTAATTTTAGGAAATTTCAAATTACCTTACTAACATTCTTTAATTATCGCTGGATTGATTAAATTTAAATTTAAATTAGATAAAACATCTATAAAAAATTAAAATCTAATAAAACTTAAAAAGTTTAAAATTAAGTTAAAGAATTTCTTAACCCTAAATATAGAAACTCGTTTTTATCTTTTTGTGTTAAATCAATTTAATTGATATTCTTTTTTCTCATTAATTTACTTACTCATACGTAGCAATAAAATATTAGTGCCAACTTTTGATTATATCTAATGCTTTAGAAACTGTGTCTACTGGAAATATTTCAATACCTTTAATCTTTTGTTTTGCTTGATTAGCCTTCGGAATAATTGCCCGATTAAAACCTAATTTAGCCGCCTCCTTTAATCTTTCCTGACCTCTCTGAACAGGTCTTACTTCACCCGCCAAACCTATCTCTCCAAAAATAATAGTTTTTTGATCTAATGGTTGATCTCTAAAGGATGACACAATCGCACATAAAATAGCAAGATCAACACTAGGTTCTGATATTTTGACACCCCCTACTGCATTAACAAAAACATCTTGGTCGTAACAGGCAATTCCAGCATGTTTATTTAACGAAGCTAACAACATAGCTAGACGATTATGATCTAAACCTACTGAAAGTCGCTTGGGAGACTGTCCATGAGCGCTATCAACTAATGCTTGAATCTCAATCAACATAGGACGTGATCCTTCTTGAATAACGGTAATACATGACCCACTAACCCTACCATGATGATGAGATAAAAAAAGTGCTGAAGGATTTGTAACTTCTTTAAGACCTTTTTCAGTCATCGCAAACACACCTAACTCATTAACAGCACCAAAGCGATTTTTAACGGCTCGAATCATTCTAAAACTTGAATTTGAATCACCTTCAAAATACAAGACGGTATCTACGATATGCTCTAGCACTCTAGGCCCTGCAAGTGCCCCTTCCTTAGTAACGTGGCCAACTAATATCATAGAAATATCAAGCTGCTTAGCAATGCGAGTTAATTGCGCAGCACATTCCCTTACTTGAGTCACTGACCCTGGTGCAGAAGTTAATTCTTCTGAATAAATGGTTTGTATAGAATCAATCACTACAACATTGGGTTTATTTTTTTGAATAGTACCTACAATTTTTTCTAAATTAATCTCTGATAGTATTGAAATATCAGACACTTCCAACTCAATTCTCTTAGCGCGCATGGCAATTTGTTGGGGGGATTCCTCACCACTCACATAAATAACATTGCAATGATCATTAGGGTCTTCTGTAATTTTAGATAAGGCCTGAATAAGAATAGTTGATTTACCAATGCCTGGATCACCTCCTAAAAGAATAACCCCTCCGGAAACAAAACCACCCCCCAAAACACGATCGAATTCTAAGATATTTGTTTTTCTTTTAGTGGTTTCTGTCGTTTCAACCTCATTCAGCTGTGTCAGTCGATTAGTCTTAGATAAAGCAGCAAACCTATTACTATTCTTGGTTTCTAAAATTGTCTCTTCAAGTGAATTCCAAGCGAAACAATGAGGGCACTGTCCTTGCCATTTAGTGGATTGACCACCACATTCAATGCACTGATAGGCAGTTTTATTCTTAGCCACTAATATAATCCAAAGGTACTCGTTTGGATGCTGAGATACTACATAATAACTCATACCCTACTGTGTTTGAATGCTTAGCAATCTCATCAACCGGAACATGACTACCCCAAAGCTCAACACTACTTCCTATATCTACATTTGGTATATTAGTTATATCAATATAAAGCATGTCCATTGATACCCTTCCAATAGTTGTAGTGAATATATTGTCAATAAAAACAGGAGTGCCGGTAGAGGCGTGACGAGGATAGCCATCAGCATAGCCGCAAGCTACAACACCAACTTTCATTGATTTTTGTGCCCTAAATACAGAACCATAACCTACCGAATCTCCAATATTAATATGTTGAATGGCAATAACCTGACTCATTAAATTCATAACAGGCTTAAGTCCTATGCTTTCTGCACTTATATCCTCACAAGGAGATGCTCCATAAAGCATAATCCCCGGTCTTACCCAATCAAGTCTTGATTCTGGATATTTTATAAGTGCGGCAGAATTTGCTACTGAAGAATCATAATTATAATTATTACTAATTTTAGTAAAAATATTAAGTTGCTTATTAATGCCCACTTTTTCATCTGCAGTGGAAAAATGAGTCATCAGGGTAATTTCACCAACATACTGATTACTATTCAATGATTCAAGTAAATAATCGATTTCATTTGGAGAAAATCCCAAACGATTCATCCCTGTATTAATTTTTAAATGGATATCAATTGGATTGATGGGTTTAGCTTGATCAATTAAATCAATTTGAACCTGATTATGCACAGTAACATTCAAACCTAATTTTGAGGCAACCTTAACTTCATTGACTTCAAAAAAACCTTCAAGCAAAAGGATGGTCTGATTAAAACCAGCTTCCCTCAATTTAATCGCCTCATCTAGATTCAAGACAGAGATACCATCTGTTTGCTCTAAAGCATTAGCGACTTCAATTAAACCATGTCCATATGCATTTGCTTTAAGAACTGCCATCACCTTACTTTTATTTGCCAATTTCTTTACTAAAGTGAAGTTACTTTTTAAAGCTTGAAGATTTATAGTGGCCTGTATGGGTCGCATAATATGTAAATTAATATTTCAAAAAATTCTTAATCATTTACTATAAACCTAAGAGATCAGGGTCGTACCCAGGATTAGAGTAATTTTCAAAGCGAGTATACTGACCTAAGAAAGTAAGCTTTACTCGCCCAATTGGTCCATTACGTTGCTTCGCTAAAATAATTTCAGCGATACCTTTATCCGATGTTTCTGGATTATAAACTTCATCTCGATAAATAAACATAATAACGTCAGCATCTTGCTCTATCGCTCCAGACTCCCTTAAATCTGACATTACAGGTCGTTTATCTGGTCGTTGCTCGACACTTCGATTAAGCTGAGATAGCGCCACAACCGGCACATTTAATTCCTTAGCTAAAGCTTTTAACGAACGAGAAATCTCTGAAATTTCAGTCGCACGATTTTCACTAGATTGCCCAACAGGGGATGACATAAGCTGTATATAGTCAATAACAATAAGACCTAATCCGCCACATTGACGATGCAACCTTCTTGCTCGGGCTCTCACTTCATAAGAATTTAGCGCAGAACCCTCATCAATAAATATAGGTGCCTCATTTAATTGACCTAAGGCATAAGTTAGTTTTTCCCAGTCATCATCTTCAAGCTGACCTGTTCTCATTTTATGCTGATCTAGTTTTCCAACAGACCCAATAAGCCTCATGGTTAGCTGAGATGAAGCCATCTCCATAGAAAATACCGCAACTGGGAGACCGATATCAACCGCAACATACTCACTCATATTTAAAGCTAATGAGGTTTTGCCCATAGAGGGTCGACCCGCCACGATAATTAAATCACCCCGCTGAAGGCCTGATGTTATCTTATCTAAGTCTGTATAGCCCGTTGGGATTCCCGTCACATCGCTAGGATTATCAAGCTGAAATAACTCATCTATTCTTTGTGCGGCTTTAGGAAGTAATTCTTTAATATCAGTAAAGCCAATTTTGTTATTTTTACCAGAGTCTGCTATTTGAAAGATTTTAGCCTCCGATTCATCTAGTAATTGTTGTGCATCTTTACCTTGAGGAGAAAATGCACTGTCTACAATATCCGAACCTACCTGAACCAAGTTCCTCATAATGGCTCTTTCTCGAATAATTTGAGCATACCCTCTAATATTGGCCGCAGTGGGTGTATTTTCTGCAACTAGCCCAAGATAAACAATCCCGCCAACAGAAGCTAGTTCAGCACTTTTATCTAGAGATTCTCCTACAGTTACAATATCAGCTGGCTGGCTTGCTTCAATTAACTTCATAATATGCTGATAGATTAACCGATGATCATGACGATAAAAATCACCTGAAGAAATAATATCTGCAACCTTATCAATAGCTTCATTCTCAATTAAAAGACCTCCTAATAATGATTGTTCAGCTTCAACTGAATGAGGAGGTAATTTTAAATTGTCTAATTGATTTTCAGCCATAAGGATGATTATAACGAATAAAAAAAAGGCTGCCCTATTGGCAGCCTAAAAAATTAAAATTATTTTTAAGTTTCCTCACCAACGACTGTGACTTTAATAATTGCAGTCATTTCATGATGAAGATCAATAGTAAGTTCATGCTCACCAATTAACTTAAGTGGTCCATTAGGCATCCTAATTTCAGATTTCACAACCTTATGGCCCGCGGCATTAATGGCATCTGCAATATCTATATTGGTTACAGAACCAAATAGCTTACCATCGACACCCACTTTTTGTGATATTTCAATAGCAAAACCTTCAAATTCTTTAACTCTTTTTTTAGCTACCTTTTCTAAAGCTGCTTGTTGCTTCACTAGTTCAACACGTTTAGCTTCAAATTCAGCCAAATTTACAGTAGTAGCTCGTTTAGCTTTGCCATAGGGAATTAAAAAATTTCGTCCATAGCCATCTTTTACATTGACTACATCACCTAATTCACCAAGGTTCACGACTTTTTCTAGTAAAATTATTTGCATTGTAAGTCCCCTTAATGCTTATCAGTGTATGGTAAAAGTGCTAAAAATCTAGCACGCTTTACTGCTGTTGTTAATTGTCTTTGGTATCTTGCTTTAGTCCCCGTAATTCTAGCTGGAATAAGCTTGCCATTTTCAGTAATAAAATCTTTTAAAAGATTAACGTCCTTATAATCTACTTCAGTAATTCCTTCTGCTGAAAATCTACAGTAGCGTCTTCTTTTGTACATTTCTCTTGCCATATTTAACTCCTATTCTTTAATATCAGTAATATGGTAAATAATTTTCATCGATTTTTTAGATCTCTTGTCAAGGAATCCTTGGAATAATAATTTTTCCCCAACACTAATTCCCTTGTTAACTAAATCACCAATAATTATTGATTCAATTTCCATATTAACTAATTTATTTAAATTCGCTTCACTTTGAGTTGATTCATGCTTAATTCTAAAGATTTGAATAGGCAGACCGGCTGGAGTAAAGCGCTTTGGTTCCATATATACAATTTCACCCATTAATTCTAGCTTATTCAACAATTAAGCTTTAGACTTTTCTTCTATCTTAGTTTTGGGCTCTTCGACTTTAGGCTCATCACTTTTATCACCAATCAATGACTTTGATTTTTCTTCTTTCATCATAGGTGACTGAGCTGAAACAGCCTCTTTTTTCCCAATAACTAAATGCCTAATAACGGCATCATTAAATTTAAAGCTGTGTTCAAGCTCGGCTACAGTTTCTAAAGTGCATTCTATATTCCTAAGTACATACTGTGCTTTATGAATTTTTTCAATCGGGTAAGCTAATTGCTTTCTTCCCCAATCTTCTAAACGATATATATTACCTTTGTTTTTTTCAATTATATTTTGTAAGCGCTCGATCATGGAAGGAACTTGTTCGCTTTGATCAGGATGAACAACAAATACTACTTCATAGTGTCTCATAGACTCTCCTTATGGATTGAGCTTCCAACTTTTTGTTGTGAAGCAAGGATTAAAAGAAACAACATTATAGTGAATTTATTATTTAAATCAATGCATTTTATTAAATTTGATTTTTAATAATACCTCCGCCGTAAATTTTCTCTTTTAAAAATTTAACCTGATCACGAATGTGTGTGGCATTTTCAAATTCTAAATTTCTAGCAGCTATTTGCATGGATTTTTCTAACTTACCTATTTCATTAATAATTTGTGGTTCAGTTAAATCTTCATACTTTCTATTTTCTTTTTCAAGTTTTCTTTGACGTTTATGTTCCTCAACATCTTCAATCCCTTCAATAATATCCTTAATCACCTTAGTGACTCCCTTAGGCACAATATTATTCTCTCTATTAAATTGTGTTTGCTTCTCTCTCCTTCTAGAAGTTTCATCAATGGCAGCCCTCATGCTTCGAGTAATAGTATTGCCATAGAATATAACTTTACCATTAAGATTTCTAGCTGCCCTACCTGCCGTTTGAATTAATGAACGCTCCGATCTTAAAAATCCTTCCTTATCTGCATCCAAAATTGCCACTAATGAAACTTCAGGAATATCCAAACCCTCCCTTAATAAATTAATCCCTACAACCACATCAAACTTACCTAATCTTAAATCTCGAATAATTTCAACTCGTTCAATTGTGTTTACTTCTGAATGTAAATAACGAACCTTAATAGCATGTTCGGTTAGATAATCCGTTAAATCCTCAGCCATGCGCTTTGTCAAGGTAGTAATCAAAACCCTTTCATTTAAATCAATCCTTTTCTTAATCTCACTCAAAACATCGTCAACTTGAGTATTTGCAGGCTTTACTATTATTTCTGGATCAATTAAACCTGTTGGACGAACTACCTGTTCAATAATATTCTTTGAATGCTTGGCCTCATAATCAGCAGGTGTGGCAGATACAAAAATGCATTGAGGAAGTATTTTCTCAAATTCCTCAAATTTAAGTGGTCGATTATCATGAGCTGATGGAAGACGAAAACCATAATCTACTAAATTTTCCTTTCTGGCCCTGTCACCTTTTGACATACCACCTATTTGTGGAATAGTTACATGGCTCTCATCAACAATCATAACAGCATTATTTGGAAGATAATCAAGCAATGTTGGTGCTGGCTCACCCGCCTTACGTCCAGATAAATGTCGAGAATAATTCTCAATTCCCTTACAAAAACCAATTTCATTTAACATCTCTAAATCAAACTTAGTTCTTTGCTCTATCCTTTGCGCTTCTAATAATTTATTTTGAGAAACAAAATCTTTTATTCGATCTACTAACTCGACTTTTATTTTTTCCATTGCCTTAATAGTAGTTTCTCGAGGAGTAACATAATGACTTGATGGGTAGACTGTAAATCGTTTAGTTTTATTAAATAATTGCCCAGTCAATGGATCAAAAGAAGTTATAGATTCAATAACATCATCAAATAATGTTATTCGTATTGCTGTTTCAGAATTCTCAGCAGGAAAGATATCAATAACATCACCTCTCACACGGAAACAACCTCTAGAAAAATCAAAATCATTTCTCTCATATTGCATAGAAACTAATCGTAGTATGATATTTCGCTGTAGGAGCTTTTCCCCTTCCTGAATATAAAGCACCATTCCCTGGTAATCAACAGGATCACCGATACCGTAAATTGCAGAAACTGTTGCAACAATTATTGAATCATCTCTCTCCAATAAAGCCTTAGTTGCTGATAAACGCATCTGCTCAATATGATCATTGATACTAGAATCTTTCTCAATAAAAACATCCCTTCCTGGAACGTACGCTTCCGGTTGGAAATAATCATAATATGAAACAAAATATTCAACAGCATTGTCAGGAAAGAATTCTCTAAATTCTGAATACAGCTGAGCAGCCAAAGTTTTATTGGGGGCCATAACGATCGCTGGTCTGCCCGTTTGGGCGATAACATTAGCAATAGTAAATGTTTTTCCTGAGCCAGTAACACCTAGAAGTGTTTGAAATTTCTTATTCTCATTAATACCACTGACTAGTTGCTTAATAGCTTCAGGTTGGTCACCCGCCGGAGCGAAGGGTTGGTAAAGTGTATAAGGACTATTGGGAAATGTTAAATTCAAAATAATTACAACTAAATTGGTCATTCTAACAGCTAGCTAACTTAAATAGTTATCATGGTCATTATTTTAATTACACAGAAACTAAGAGATTACATGCTCAATCTCCGGCTATTTATTTATTATAAAAATAAATGTTATATGCGTAGTGAAATATTGTTGTAGTAATAGTTGTAGTAAAAAAAATTTTAAGTAGAATTATGGCTATACATAAATAAACATTTATTGGAAAAGAATTGTCAAATTCCCCATTATCTCAACGTATCGGACGAATTCAAGAGTCGCCAACGCTTGCTATCACAGCAAAAGCTTCCAGATTAAAATCAGAAGGAAAAGATATTATAGGATTAGCAGCAGGTGAGCCAGATTTTGATACTCCTGACTTTATTAAGCAAGCAGCAATAAAGGCCATACAAAATGGTTTAACAAAATATACTCCAGTCACAGGATTGCCTTCTTTGAAAAAGGCAGTTGCATCCAAATTACTCAGAGAAAATAATTTACATTACGAAACTAATGAAATAGTTGTGGGCGTTGGAGGCAAGCAATGTATTTTTAATTTATGCCTATCAATTCTTAATGCTGGAGATGAGGTTATTATCCCAGCCCCTTACTGGGTTTCATACGCTGACATTACTCAACTTACAGGAGCTAAACCCGTTATCGTTCATTGTGGCATTGAACAATCATTCAAAATAACACCTACACAATTAAAGGCGGCTATTTCAAAAAAAACAAAACTGGTTTTTTTAAACTCTCCTTCTAATCCTACAGGTGCTGTATATTCAAAAACTGAACTCAGGAATATTGCTAATGTTTTATTAAAATACCCTCATATATACATTGGTACAGACGATATATATGAAAAAATTAATCTTAATAGCGAACCTTTTAACAATATTTTAATGATTGAACCAAAATTAAAGGATCGTTGTATAGTTTTAAATGGTGTTTCAAAAGCATACTCAATGACAGGATGGAGAATTGGCTATGCAGCAGGGCCTAAAAATATAATTACCGCTATGGGTATTTTACAATCTCAATCAACCTCAAATCCAACATCTATATCTCAAGCTGCTGCTGAAGCGGCTTTAAATAGCGACCAATCCTGTATTATTCCAATGCTAAATGCATTTAAAGAAAGACATGCTTTTGTTGTTGATACCATCAATGAAATTTCTGGGATAAACTGTATACCAGCACAAGGAGCATTCTATTCTTTTCCAGATGCCAGAGAAGCTATTAAAGCACTACATATAGCAGGAAAAATAAAAACTGAAGATGATATAGCATTTAGCGAATACTTATTAGATACAACAGGTGTAGCAGTGGTGCCTGGATCTGCCTTTGGTGCCGAAGGATACTTTAGGCTATCGTTTGCAACTTCAATGGAAAATTTAAAGGAAGCTCTAACGAGAATTAAGCAAGCTATAGAAATATAAAAAATAGTCACTTTGGTTGACCGAAATGAAATTTCTGCTTATTATCACACCTTCAAATATTCCCCAATAGCTCAGTTGGTAGAGCAACGGACTGTTAATCCGTGTGTCCCTGGTTCGAGCCCAGGTTGGGGAGCCAAATAGAACAAGGGACTCAAGCCATTTGAGTCCTTTTTTATTGTCGCTTTATAATGACCATAATGGCATGTTTTGGTCACACTTTTAGTCACCAAATATGTTGTAACAGTTGACTGTTAGCAGACCTTAAATAACCCTTTACAATTTAGGAATAGTTAAATAGCAAATCATCAAAGATTGACAATAAACCTTTACACAGAGTAAATTAGTTCTATGAAGATTATTTCACTCTTATTTTTCTTCGTCACTCTCTCAATTACCACCCTCCCTATTTCTGCTAAAACTGTTGATTATCTAGAAGATAGAAATGGTATTAAATATGAAGTTAATCAAGAAACACCTTATGCCGGGGAATATATTGAATATTATCCTGATTCTCATGGACAGAAAAAGCTTAAAAGAAAGTATAAGCATGGTCTACAAGAGGGTTTATCGACTCGGTGGCATAAAAATGGACAAAAGCAAGGCGAAAGAATGTATAGGCATGGTCAGCCAGAGGGATTAGAAACTCGATGGTATGAGAATGGGCAGAAGGAAGGTGAAGTCAATTTTAAGAATGGTCAGAAAGAGGGATTAGAAACTTATTGGTATAAGAATGGGCAGAAGAGGTTTGAAGTCAATTTTAAGAATGGTCAGAAA
>JBBWVM010000013.1:0-40269 GCA_050256215.1 Methylophilaceae bacterium | reverse complement strand
CCCTCAGATCATGACGGCTCATATAATTAATAATGCCATTTTGTACCGCCTTATTTGCTGCTTTTTGATTCTTTTTTCTAATTGTTGTATAAACTTTGAGTCCACTAGTGTAGATATTTTGTCCATATTCATTGAATAATTTTTGCCTTACCATTTCAGCAACGTAATGAGCTTTAAGTTCTGTTGTATCATGAAAATCTACTAAATCTATAGGTTCTTCTAATGCAATAATGTAGGTAGGTTTGTCAATAAAGCCATGACGTAACATACTATTAAGCACGTTTTGTTGTCTTTTGATTGCTCGGTCTGGATGTATTAGTGGATTGTAGCGACTTGGTGCTTTTGGTAATCCTGCGAGAAGTGCAATTTCTGCTAAATTAAGGTCGCTAAGTGACTTATTGTAATATGTATTTGCTGCAGCAGAAAAACCAAAGGATCTTTGTCCAAGGTAAATTTGATTGATATAGAGCCCCAGTATTTCTTCTTTAGTCAGTTGCCTTTCTATTTTAATTGCTAACAAAATTTCATTTATTTTTCTTTTAAATGTTCTTTCGGAGGAAAGAAAAAAATTTCGGGCAACTTGCATTGTGATTGTGCTTGCTCCTTCATGACCTTGTCCTGTGATATTTTTTAGAGCAGCACGTATTATTCCTATAATATCAATGCCAGGGTGTTCAAAAAATCTTCGATCTTCTATTGCTAGAATGGCATTGATCATATTTTGAGGAACTCTTTTAATAGGGAAAAATTCTCGTCTTTCTTCTCCAAATTCTTGTATGAGGTAACCATCATATGAAAAGATTTGTAAGGGTTGTTTAGGTCGATATTTTTCAAGGCGATCAACATTAGGGAGAGTCGGATAAATCAGTGCGACTATAAATAGAATTATTGCGAGCAGAGATAATACAGTCAGTATGGTAATAAAAATATAATTTTTAATTGATGGACGCATCTTCGTGTTTAAAATAATTCTATTTTAGATTTCAAACGTTTATTATAAAGGCTTCACTATAATAATTGACTATTTACAAAGTATAAAGCATATGAAATTATCTAGGCTAGCATATTGAAAAACATTAACAATATATTTTTAATTGGGTTAATGGGGTCTGGAAAAACAACAATCGGGAAGCTTCTATCAAAAAAACTTAATAAACTTTTTTTTGATAGTGACTATGTGATTGAGGAAAGGTTGGGCGTGAGGGTTCCAATGATATTTGAATATGAGGGTGAAGAAGGATTTAGGGATAGGGAGTCTAAAGTACTGAATGATTTAGTATTAAAAGAAAATATTGTATTGGCTACGGGGGGCGGAATAATTTTGTCCCCAAAAAATAGAGAACTATTGTCATCGCGTGGCATAGTTATTTATCTGAAATCAGACTATCAAAATTTAGCAAAGAGAATGGTAAATGATAAAACAAGACCTCTGTTGCAAAATGGAGATATTGAACTGACGTTTAAAAACCTATTTAAGGCTAGAGATTCTTTATACTCATCTATTGCGGATTATGAGGTCGATACAAACAATAAATCTATTTATCAGGTTGAGAAAAAAATAAGATTATTTATAGAAAATTATGAAAACAATTAAAATTGATTTAGGAATTAGAAGTTACCCTATCTATGTAGGCCAAAAATTACTTGGTAAAAGTGACCTTATTTTGCGCCACTTACCTCAAAAAAAAGTCGCCATTGTCACCAATGCCACAGTTTCTGAAATTTATCTAAAAGGGCTGGTTAATTTACTTTCAAAAGACAAGGAAGTTATATCAATTGTTTTGCCTGATGGGGAGGTATACAAAAATTACGATACCTTAAACTTAATTTATGACGCCTTACTTGAAAATAAAGCTGATCGCAATATTGCACTGATAGCCCTTGGTGGAGGAGTGATTGGAGATATTACAGGATTTGCTGCGGCAACTTTTATGAGGGGGGTGGATTTTATTCAAATCCCAACAACCTTACTTGCTCAGGTTGATTCTTCTGTTGGGGGTAAGACGGGTATTAATCATCCATTAGGTAAGAATATGATTGGTGCTTTTTATCAACCTAAATGTGTTATTGCAGATGTTGATGTTTTAAACACGCTACCTCAAAAAGAATTATCTGCGGGAATGGCAGAAGTGATTAAGTATGGCTTGATTAGAGATTATAATTTTTTTGAGTGGTTAGAAGATAATATTGAGGGGTTAATGAAAAGAACACCGAGCTTGATGATTGAGGCAGTGATTCGATCTTGTCAAAATAAATCAGAGATTGTTGAGGCCGATGAGTATGAGTCGGGCATTAGAGCAATTCTAAATTTAGGGCATACATTTGGACATGCCATAGAAACCGCTATGGGCTACGGCAAGTGGTTGCATGGTGAGGCGGTTGCAGTAGGAACCATTATGGCTGCACATTTGTCTCATGCAATAGGGTGGCTGACCAATGATGAAATGGATAGGATTAAGTTATTGATTAATAAGGCGTCACTGCCTATCAATCCACCTGATATAAAAATTCAACAATTTTTAGATTTGATGCAGCGTGATAAAAAATCAAAAGACGAACGTATCTACTTGGTGTTACAACAGGGGATCGGTAAAGCTATTTTAACTTCAGATTATGATGATAAAAAACTTGAAGCCACTCTTCTAACTAAAGTTTTCGATTAGACAAGATGTTACTAAAATCTTTTGCTGCAGATCCAAATAAAACGTTGGGGAGAGCGCATAAGGAAACCATATCCTCTTTCAGAAATGATTTTCAAAGGGATCGTGATCGCATTATTCATTCCTCAGCCTTCCGGCGATTGGAGTATAAAACTCAGGTCTTTGTTAATCATGAAGGGGATATGTTTCGAACCAGACTTACTCATTCCTTAGAAGTGTCTCAAATTGCCAGAGGACTTGCCAGAACGCTGTGCTGTCATGAGGATCTAGCAGAAGCTATTGCGTTGGCACATGATTTAGGCCATACCCCTTTTGGACATGCGGGGCAAGATGTGTTAAATAATTGCATGAAAGATTTTGGGGGGTTTGAGCACAACCTCCAGTCTTTAAGGGTAGTGGATTATCTTGAGCAATGTTACGCTGAATTCGATGGATTAAATCTTACCTTTGAAGTCCGCGAAGGTATTTTGAAACATTGTGCTATTAAGAATGCCAAAAATTTAGGGGTGGTTGGTGAGCGGTTCATTAAAAAGCATCAACCTTCATTGGAGGCACAGCTAGTTAATTTTGCTGATGAGATTGCCTATAATCATCATGATATTGATGATGGCTATCGGTCTGGTTTATTGTCATTTAAATTACTGATGGATATTGCTATTTTTTGTGAGGTGGCAGAAGAGGTCAGGCGGCAATATCCATTTATTGATGAACGTCGTTGGTTACATGAAACTATTCGTAGGATGATGCATGGGCTTGTTCGAGATCTTTGTGAATTTACTCAAAAAACCCTTTTGAAACATAACCCAAAATCCATTGATGAGGTGAGACAGTTACCCCAGATTGTTGGTTTATCAACATCGGTGACACAAAAACAGAGTGAACTTAAAAGGTTTTTAAGGCAATCGCTCTATTTGCATCCTCGGGTTGTAGAGATGACACAAAATGCTGAGAAGGTCATTAAAGATCTTTTTGGTTTGTTTATGAATGATCCTTCGCTCATGAATGGTGCTCACGCTTCTGAAGAACAATCCTGCCTAGCGCGATCTGTAGCCGATTATATTGCTGGCATGACTGACCGTTTTGCGATTCAAATACACAAATCTTATTTTAAATAAGAATGTCTAGGTAGCCACCAGCGCTTGATATAAATGTGGTGTGAACTGTTTGTGACGTGTTTGTTGCAAATTTGCAACAAATTAATCAATATGTTGCAGAAAAATAACAAAAAGCTTGCTATATGTATCCTATTTTAGAGATAATGAACTTAATTTCAAAGCAAACGTATCAGTGTTGGCTAGGAAGTTATTAAAACCTTGTTCTAATGTAAAAAGTAATTTTTTTAGATTAGAACAAATTGAAAAACAATAAGGAGATGTTATAAAATGAATAACAAACTTAAGCTAGCTGTAGCAGGTGCGATTTTAGCATCAGCATCAGTTGCAAGTGCAGGAATTATTATTCCAGCAGGTGATTGGACTGTAGATATTAATGGTAACGTTAATGCATTCGCAATCATGGCTGACAATAAAGATACAGTTACTACAGTAGGTGTAATGACAAATTCTAGAGGTAATGGTGATGCAGTAAGTATTAATACTGGTCTTTTACCTTCATGGTTTGGTGTTACAGCTTCTACACGTACAAATGATTTAGACGTTAGCTGGACAATCTCTACACAACCTGGTGCTTCATCTGGTGCTGGTCTTGCTGGTGGTGGTGGTGAGGAAGCTCGTCAAGCATCATTAACTTTTGGTGATAAATCATGGGGTTCTGTGACTGTTGGTAAAAACCTAGGTATCTTCGGTTCTGATGCTATTCTAGCTGATATGACATTACTTGGTGTAGGTTCACAAGGTGTTGTCGGTTCTGCTGGTGGTACAACAACAACATTAGGTCGTATCGGTGCTGGTTATCTTTATGCTGATTGGATGGGTCAAATTGCCTATTCATCACCAAACATGAATGGTTTCCAAGTTACAGCGGGTATATTCCAACCATGGAATACTAATAATGCTGCTGCTTCAACTATTTCTGGTGCTTCATCTGGTGTTCAAGATGAATTTGGTTACCAAGGTAAAGCAGTATATTCATGGGGCGGAGACTTGGCTGGTAAAGCATGGCTTGGTTTCTTCCATCAAGAAGTTACAAATATTGACGGCTCTACCACATCAGACGTAGAAAATGATGCTGACGCAATAGAATTTGGTCTTTCATTCACATCTGGCAATGCAGCTTTAGTTGCTTATATCTATGACGGTGAAGGTGTTGGTACAACTGCTTTCTTACGTGATGGTTTTGATGATGCAGGTCAACAACGTGATTCTGACGGCGGATATGTTCAAGCAACATATGTTATTGGATCAGGTACTAAGCTAGGCGTATCATATGGTGAGTCAAATCTTGACGGAACTAGTGAAGATGCTGCAGATACAGATCTTGTAGAAAGTAACGAAATGTGGACAGTGGGTGCATACCATCCGCTTACTAAGCATCTTAACTTAGTGGCTGAATACTCAAGTGTTGATTCTTCATCACTTTCAACATCAGTTGCTGATACTGAATCAGAAATCGTTTCAGTTGGTGCAATCTTATTCTTCTAGAATTTAATTCTTAGAATAAGCAGTAATAAATTAAAAAGGCTCCCTCGGGAGCCTTTTTTTATTAGTTGAGTATGTCTATTTTGGATAGATTAATATCGAGTTCTTTCATTTTTCGGGTAATGGTATTTCGACCGATGCCCAATAAAGTAGCTGCTTCTATTTTTCTACCTTTGGTGTGAATAAGAGCTTGAGTAATCAACTCTTTTTCCATAATACTCATATAGGTTTGATGAATGTTTGTTTGTCCTTCAATGATATATTTTGAAATTTCTCTGGCACAATTAGTTTGCCAGTGATGGCTTTTATGAAGGGTAGAAATAGGCTCCCCTTTAAGTTCTTTAGGTAAATCACTAACATTAATTACTTTTCCTGGGGCCATTACGGTAAGCCAATGGCAAATATTCTCAAGTTGCCTGACATTGCCCTGCCACTGTAAGGTTTTAAAGTAGTCTAAAACTTCAGATGATAAGGTTTTATGATTAACATTTAATTGTTTCGCGCTATTGTTTAGGAAATGTTGCGCTAGCGTCTCTATGTCTTCTTGTCTTTCTCGAAGAGGAGGTACTGTAATGCGGATCACATTAAGTCGATGAAATAAATCCTCTCTGAAACGACCTTCTTTAACTAAAATTTCCAGATTTTGGTGGGTGGCTGTAATCACTCTAACATCAACCTTGATTAAATCTTGACCTCCAACACGATAAAATTTCCCGTCACTCAGTACTCTGAGTAATCTAGTTTGTAATTCTAATGGCATATCTCCTATTTCATCAAGAAATAATGTTCCATTTTTAGCCTGTTCGAATCGACCTTGACGGAGATTTTGTGCTCCAGTGAAAGCCCCTTTTTCATGACCAAATAATTCTACTTCAAGTAAATCTTTTGGAATGGCTGCTGTGTTGATTGCAATAAAAGGGCTATCTTTTCGGTTGCTATTGTTATGAATAGCTTTGGCGACCAGTTCCTTTCCAGAGCCAGATTCACCATTTAATAATACCGTGGCATTGGACTGACTTAGTCGCCCAATAGCCCTAAATACCTCTTGCATAGATTGTGCTTGACCAATAATTTCAGGCAAATGCCCTATAACCTTTTGTGTCTGATTATTCTTGGTCAAATATTCTAAAGCTTGGTTAATGATTTCTATCGTCTTATCAATATCAAAAGGTTTAGCAATATATTCAAATGCCCCTTTTTGGAATGCTGAAACTGTAGTATCTAAGTCAGAATAAGCGGTCATAATGATGATAGGGATCTCTGGAAATTTACTTTTAACTTTAGTTAAAAACTCCAGGCCAGATTCATTCGGCATCCTAATATCACTTACAATCACTGATGGTTGTTCTTGATTGAATTGATTGATTGCTTGTTTAGTATTCTCAAAGGTTTTGCAAGGTATATTTGCTTTAGATAAGGCCTTTTCAAATACCCATCGAATTGATTTGTCGTCATCTACAATCCAAACATTTTTCATTTAGTCACCTTATTTTCTTGAAGATTATTTTTAAGAGGAAGAATGATTGAAAAAACAGTTTTCTCAGAACTGGAATTACATTCAATCATGCCTTCATGAAGCGAGATAAAATCTTGCGCAAGTGATAGTCCTAGTCCAGAACCATTCTCGCGTCCTGAAACAAGTGGGTAGAATATTTTATCGATCATGTCATGTTTAATTCCAGGTCCATTATCGACAATATCCAATCGAATAGCTACCTCATGCTTTCTTTTATGAAATACAATTTGTCTTTCAGCTCTAGTAATAAAGCGTAGTTCCATATGTTTTTGAGAATTATTTTTCATTGCTTGAACGCCATTACGGGCAATATTCAATACGGCTTGAATCAATTTTTCTGGGTCAGCAATAAATTCTGGCAAGCTAACATCATAATCACGAATGAGCGTAAGATCAGATGTAAATTCAGACAGTATAAGACTTCTAACGCGTTCTAAGATTTCATGAATATTAGTTGTTTTATATGTCGGTAATTGTTGCGGAGTAAGTAATTTGTTCATGAGTGCCTGCAAACGATCGGCCTCTTTGATAATAATTTGGGTGTATTCCTTCAACGATTTATTACTAAGTTCTTTCTCGAGTAGTTGGGCAGCCCCTCTGAGCCCCCCTAAAGGGTTCCTTATTTCGTGTGCAAGATTCTTGAGTAGCTCACTATTTGCTTGTTGTTGTATAAACATACTTTCTTCTTTTGCAACTTTTACTTGCTGGTCTATTTGTATAAATTCAATAATAAAATCTGATTGATCATTAATAAACGGGGTAATAGTAAGGATCACACACATTGCTTTGCTGTGTTGTGTTTTGATGAAGTATTCATGTTCTCTGTAGGAACCATGTTGTTGCTCTGCCTGATTAAGAATTTTTTTTAAAAACTTAATATTGTCAATGAAGATATTCACATTCTTAGTCACGGCTTGATTCTGGCTTATTTCAAATAAAACTTCTGCGCTTGGGTTGATATATCGGATGATGTAATTTTTATTGCACAGAACAACGGCAGTTGTTAGCAATTCTATGCCTTTGTAATTTGATTTAACAACAGGAGGGCTCATTTTAATGTTCCTTGTATATGTTAAAACAAGGCTTGAACCAAGTCTTGCGAGACAACCTAATTGTTACTAGCATATGTCAGAATATTTCCTTAATACATGCACACAATAAGTGCAAATTAATTTAAAGTAAAAAAAGGGCGGAATAAAAAAATTCCACCCTTTTTAAAATACCTAAATACTGTAATACATTTCAAATTCGATTGGATGAGGGGTCATTCTTAATCGAGTAACTTCCTCCATTTTTAGGTCAATCAAACTATCCAGAAAATCATCAGAAAAAACGCCGCCTTTTGTTAAAAATTCACGGTCTGTTGCTAAGGCGTCAAGAGCCTCTTCTAAAGAAGTTGCTACTTGAGGAATTTTTGCTTCTTCGTCAGCAGATAAATCATACAGATCTCGAGTTTCTGCCTCACCTGGATGAATTTTATTCTGAATACCATCTAGACCAGCCATCATGAGAGCGCTAAATAATAGATATGGATTGGCAGTCGGATCTGGAAAGCGAACTTCGATTCTGCAAGCGTTTTCACTTGAAACAAATGGAACCCGGATGGCGGCCGAGCGATTTTTTGCAGAATAAGCAAGCATCACTGGGGCTTCAAAACCAGGTACTAATCTTTTGTAAGAATTAGTTGAGGGATTGGTAATTGCATTCAAAGCCTTGCCATGCTTGATTATGCCGCCAATGTAATAAAGAGCTGTTTCACTGAGTCCGGCATATTTATCTCCGGCAAAAGTATTTTTTCCATCTTTCCAAATAGATTGGTGAACATGCATGCCCGTTCCATTATCATTAAAGATTGGTTTTGGCATGAAGGTCGCTGTCTTACCAAAATTATGAGCTGTATTAAGTACTACATATTTAAGGATCTGAGTCCAATCAGCTCTTTGTGTTAGGGTGCTAAATTTTGTACCAATCTCATTTTGTCCTGAACCACCGACCTCATGGTGATGTACTTCTACTGGCACGCCCATTTGTTCCAATGTTAGGCACATCGCTGATCTTATATCTTGAAGGGAGTCTACTGGAGGAACAGGGAAATATCCTCCTTTAACAGCTGGTCTATGACCAACATTACCACCGTCATGATTGTTATTTGAGTCCCAGCTCGCTTCTTCAGAAAAAACTTTAACAGAAGATCCATCCATTCCTGAAGACCATGTAATCGAATCGAATACAAAGAATTCTGGCTCTGGTCCAAAATACGCAGCATCACCTATTCCTGTAGATTTTAAATATTCTTCAGCGCGATTAGCAATTGTTCTTGGGTCACGATCATAACCTTTATGGTCTGTAGGGTCGACCACATTACAAGTTAACAGTAATGTTGGTTCTTCCATAAAAGGATCAATATTTGCTGTTTCAGGATCAGGAAATAACAGCATGTCTGATGCATTTATGCCTTTCCATCCAGCGATCGATGAACCATCAAAAGCGTGACCATCTTTAAATTTACTTTCATCAAATGCCGAGACAGGTACAGACACATGCTGTTCCTTACCTCTAGTGTCAGTAAAACGAAGATCAACAAACTTTATATTGTTATCTTTGATTTTTTTCATTACGTCAGCTACAGCCATACAAAACTCCTTAAATTAAAAATTAATCAAGACTCTTACTTTTAAATAAGCACGAATTATGCCAAAAATCATATTCTAGTAAAATACGCTATTTATAATGATAAATATAGCATATATACTATAATTGCACATTTATAGTGCAAAATTAGTTATTTAGCGCATTTTAATTGTGCATATATTAATTATCCCAAATTACTTTAAACACTTATAATTGCTTTGATGACTGATACCACTAAAAAATTTGCTGTTGTGGGCCATCCCATTGCTCACTCCTTGTCTCCAGAAATACATCAATTATTTGCTGAGCAATTTGGTATTCAAATGACCTATGAGAAGATTGATATTGATCCTAAATTTTTTTTTGTTTCTCTTCAAAAGTTAAGTGAAGCGGGATATCAAGGATTTAATGTTACTCTGCCCTTCAAATACAATGCATTTGAACTTTGCGATGTATTATCAGATCGTGCTAAATATACAAAATCAGTTAATACTCTGACGGTGAATAATGGTCAATTTCTTGGAGAGACAACAGACGGATTAGGTCTTATTCAGGACTTAAAGAATAAGCAATTTGATATTAAGAACTCGATTATTTTATTAGTGGGAGCTGGAGGGGCGTCTAATGCTGTGTTGTATGATCTGATCCTTAATCAGCCTGACACTATTTTTTTAACGAATAGAACGATTGATAAATCACAGAAAATGAAGAGTGATTGGAATAGTTTTGCAGATTTAAATGGTGTTAAGTTAATAGTCACTCCGCTTCAGGATTTATCCAAAGTAAATTTTAATTTAATCATTAATGCTACATCGGCTGGACTTAATGACAATAAATCACCCATATCATCATTGATTCTCAATAAGTTTCATGTCTGTTATGACATGACTTATGGTCAAAAAACATCTTTTATGCAAGAAGCCTTACAAAAGAATGCAGTCGTTTATGATGGATCAGGGATGTTGGTAGAGCAGGCCGCTGCAAGTTTTTCTATTTGGCATGGACATAGTCCAGATGTTGCATTAATCTACAACACGTTATTTATATGATTTAAATTTATAAGTAGTTTTTGAGGTATTTTCCTGTGTAACTGTTCTTGTTCTTAACAATTGTTTCAGGCGTTCCTTCGGCTATGATTTGGCCTCCACCATCACCGCCTTCAGGTCCTAAATCAATAATCCAGTCAGCAGTTTTAATCACATCTAAATTATGTTCTATTATTACTAGTGTATTACCATTATCACGTAGCTGATGAAGAACATTTAATAGAAGTTGAATATCTGCAAAATGTAGACCAGTAGTGGGTTCATCCAAAATGTAAAGCGTTCTCCCCGTATCTTTTTTTGAGAGTTCGAGAGCCAATTTAACTCGCTGGGCTTCGCCTCCGGATAAAGTTGTTGCATTTTGTCCTAGCTGAATATAGGTTAACCCCACATCCAATAGCGTTTTTAATTTTCGTTCTATAGTTGGGATTGCTTTAAAAAATTTATATGCTTCTTCAACATTCATACTTAGAATTTCATGAATATTTTTCCCTTTGTATTTAATTTCAAGTGTTTCTCGGTTATATCGTTGACTATGACAAATGTCACACTCAACATATACATCAGGCAGGAAATGCATTTCAACTTTCATCACCCCATCTCCTTGACAAGCTTCACAGCGCCCTCCTTTGACATTAAAAGAAAATCGACCCAGTCCATAACCGCGCGCTTTACTTTCTTGTACTTTTGAAAAAAGATCACGAATCGGAGTAAATAGTCCTGTGTAGGTAGCGGGATTGGAGCGGGGGGTTCTGCCAATAGGATTTTGATTAACGTCCACCACTTTATCAAAAAAATCAAACCCTTCTATTTTTTCATAAGGCGCTGCTTCTAAATTGCTTCGATATAAATGTTTTGCAACCGCATGATAGAGCGTGTTATTGATGAGTGTAGATTTGCCACTTCCTGAGACTCCCGTAACACAAGTAAAGAGTCCGATGGGTAAATTAAGATTTATATTTTTTAAATTATTACCACGGGCCTTGATGATACTAAAAAAAGAATTTGTGGGTTTAATTTTATTCTTAGGTACTTCTATCTTTTTTATTCCACTGAGATATTGACCGGTGAGAGATTTCTTATTGTTTGCAACTTGTTCGGGACTCCCCTGGGCAACAATATGACCTCCATGAATACCTGCTCCAGGGCCAATATCTACAACATAATCGGCACTCATTATGGCTTCATAATCGTGCTCCACAACAATAACTGTATTGCCCAAATTTCGAAGATTTCTAAGAGTTTCAAGTAGTCGTTCATTGTCTTTTTGGTGAAGTCCTATCGAAGGTTCATCTAAAACATACATGACGCCTGTTAGTCCACTTCCAATTTGGGAAGCCAATCTAATTCGTTGTGCTTCACCGCCCGATAAAGTTTCCGCAGACCTTGAGAGAGATAAATAGTCTAACCCAACATTAATTAAAAAATGGATTCTATTTTTAATTTCTTGAATAATTTTGGAGGCCACTTGGGCGCGTCCTCCAGATAAGGTTAATGAATTAAAAAAATCAAAAGTTTTTTTTAGTGTCAATTGACATACTCGATCAATATCTAAATTCCCCACTAAAACATGCCTTGCTTCTATTCTTAATCGAGCCCCGTTGCATGCGGGACAGGTTTGCACGTTCAAGTATTTTGCTAATTCATCTCGAACTGTAGTGGAATCTGTTTCGCGATATCTTCTCTTAAGATTGTTGAGAATACCCTCAAAAGTATGAGGATTTTTAAAAATAGCCCCATGTTCATTAAGGTAATTAAACTCAATGATTTCCTCCCCACTTCCAAATAAAATTATTTTTTTAATTTCTTCAGGTAAATCTTCATAAGATTGATCTAGATCAAAATGATAATGTGATGCTAGGCTATTGAGCATCTGATTGTAAAATTGATTGCGTTTATCCCATCCTTTGATTGCCCCTGATGATAATGATAATTGAGGAAATGCAACAACACGGTTTGGGTCAAAAAAATTCTTGTGTCCCAAGCCATCACAATCTGGACAGGCTCCCATTGGATTATTAAAGGAAAATAACCTGGGTTCTAGCTCTGGGATTGCATAATCACAATGTGGACAGGAAAATTTTGCAGAAAATAATTGGGTACTTTTAGTTTCCATATTAAATGCAATAATTTTCCCATCTGCCAATTTGAGTCCTGTTTCAACAGATTCCGTGATGCGCTGCTTACTGTCTTGCTTTATTTTTAAGCGATCAATTACAACATCTAACTGATGTTTGGTATTTTTTTCAATAGGAGGGAGTTGGTCTATTTCATAAATAACTCCATCAAGTCTTACTCGAATGAAGCCTTGGGCTCTGAGTTCATTAATCAGATCTGATTGACTGCCCTTTCTATTATTGACGACTGGGGCTAAGACCATTATTTTAGTATTCTCAGGAAGGGCAAGTATTGCATCTACCATTTGGGACACCGTTTGTGCTTCTAATTTAATTTTATGTTCTGGACAATGAGGATCCCCAGCCCTTGCATAAAGAAGTCTTAGGTAATCATGTATTTCTGTTACCGTACCAACGGTCGATCTTGGATTATGTGAGGTTGATTTTTGTTCTATTGCAATGGCAGGGGAAAGCCCCTCTATCATGTCCACATCAGGCTTATTCATGCGGTCAAGGAATTGTCTTGCGTAGGCTGATAAAGACTCGACGTAACGCCTTTGCCCTTCAGCATAAAGTGTATCAAATGCTAATGACGATTTTCCAGAGCCTGATAATCCTGTAATTACAATGAGCTTATCTCGAGGTAAGTCAATTGAGATATTTTTTAGATTATGGGTTCTAGCCCCTTTTATTTTTAAGTAATCCATTAAATTTTATTTTTTTAAGAGCAACCTGATAATATACGGAATATTTTAAAATTAATAAACCATGTTTTAGTAAATTATGATTCAAACAAATAAAATGTCCTCATTGGAAATTAAATCTAGTATTTTTTTGGCATTGATATATGCCCTCAGAATGCTCGGGGTATTTTTAATACTACCAATATTTGCTATCTATGCTAAGGGCTTACCTAATATCCCTAGTTTATTTCAAATAGGTTTAGCTTTAGGTATTTATGGCCTAACTCAGGCTATTTTCCAGATTCCTTTTGGGATGAGTTCTGACTATTTTGGCCGTAAAAAAGTTATTTATTTTGGTTTATTTTTATTCATTATAGGTTCATTGATTGCCGGGTTATCTTCTCAAATAGAAGGCATCATTATTGGTAGGGCGATTCAGGGTGCGGGCGCGATCTCAGCAGTATTAACGGCTCTTTTATCAGACTTAACGCGCGATGAGCATCGTACTAAGGCAATGGCGATGATTGGGGCTTCAATTGGTCTAACATTCGCTTTGTCGCTTGTCATTTCCCCATGGCTGAATAGTCTTATTGGCGTGCCAGGTATTTTCATGTTAATGGCAATTTTTTCTTTTATTGCTGTACTTATCATTAAATATTTAATTCAAGAGCCTGCTGAAATTAAAAAATCAGCATCTTTAAGTTGGCAAGATGTAGGGATTATTTTAAGACGATTTGATTTGAATCGTCTTAATTTTGGAATATTCGTTCTTCATGCGACACAAATTTCAATGTTTATGGCAGTGCCTTTCTATTTAATAAATCAAGGACAACTCCCACTTGATCAGCATTGGACTATTTATCTTCCGGTTTTAGTTTTATCATTTATTTGTATTGTGCCCATGATTATTTTTTCTGAAAGACAAGGTAAAACTAAACAATCATTTTTATTCTCAATACTTCTTATACTGTTTGCTCAGTTTTTATTTGTTTATCTTTCTGATGACATCATAGGCATTGCAATATCGTTGCTTATTTATTTTGTTGGATTTAATTATTTAGAGGCTTCATTGCCTAGCTTGGTGAGCAAACTTGCACCGATAGATCGGCGAGGTTTCTCATTAGGGGTGTATAATACATCGCAATCATTAGGATTATTTCTAGGTGGATTTGTAGGTGGGTTGATAGCTAATTACTTTGGTTATCAAGGTACTTTTTTCTTTTGTGGTTTGTTAGTATTAATTTGGTTTATTTTGTCATTAACGATGAAAATGCCAGAGCGAAAGAAAAAGTAGATATTACTGCGGTCTATTTATAAGGCTTGTGAATACCTTGTTTGGAGAAAAATATGTCAGTTAATAAAGTAATTTTAGTTGGACGTTTGGGCCAAGATCCAGAGGTGCGATATATGCCAAACGAAACAGCTGTTTGTAATTTTAGTATTGCAACAAGTAGGTCTTATAAAGATAAAGCGGGAGAAAAAGTAGAACAAACAGAATGGCATAGAGTTGTGATGTTTGGAAAGATAGCCGAAATTGCAAAAGAGTATTTAAAAAAAGGCAGTCAGATCTATGTTGAAGGCCGGCTTCAAACTAGGAAGTGGCAAACAAAAGAGGGGCAGGATAGATATACCACTGAGATTGTTGCGGATACTATGCAAATGTTAGGGAGTAAAGATAGTTCATCGGATAGCTCAGCAAGGCCATCAAATCAAGAATTTAATCAAGAGCCATCGAGAGCAAGCCAATCTAAAGCACCTTCGCCAGCGACTGGGTCATTAACTGACCTTGAAGATGACATTCCATTTTAGATATAAGATTTAATTTATGCCTATTTATGATTTTTTATGTGCTAATTGTGGTCACCAGGATGATTTGATTAGAAAGATGTCGGATTCATCTCTTATGGTTTGCCCAAAATGCACCGAAGAGGTTTTTAAAAAACAAGTTTCAGCGCCAAATTTTAAATTAATCGGTTCTGGTTGGTATGCTACTGATTTTAAAGATAAAAAATCTACAATTAATCAAAATACACTTCAGGATAAATCAAAACAGCCTATAAAAACAAAGGGTGAAAAAAAGCATGATTAAAAAATATTTTATTACAGGTCTTTTGGTGTTGATTCCAGCTATTTTAACAATCTGGGTTATATACTCATTGGTAGAATTCTTAGATCAAATCATATTATGGTTGCCTGATTATTTAAAGCCTAACTATCTGTTTGGTAGTTCTATTCCTGGCTTTGGAGCATTATTAACGATCATTATTATATTGTTGATTGGGGTTATTGCCAATAATTTTCTTGGCAAGAAAATTATTGCGCTTTACGAAATGATTTTGGGTCGATTACCTGTCGTGAAATCAATTTATAAAGGCATTAAGCAGGTTTCAGATACTTTGTTGTCAAATTCAGGCAATGCTTTTTCTAAGGCAGTGTTGATTGAATTTCCTATGGCGGGCACTTATACTTTTGCTTTTGTGACGGGGGAGCCTGAAGCTAAATTAGCTAAATATTTACAAGGAAAATATGTAAACGTATATGTTCCTACAACACCAAACCCAACCTCGGGATATACATTGATGGTACCTAAGGACAAAGTGATCGAACTGGATATTAGTGTTGATCAAGTTTTAAAATATGTTATTTCAATGGGCGTTTCAGCGCCAAGTAATAAATAATTAACAAATAAATACTTTTAAATTAAGAAGAGAGATACATGAGAACGCATTACTGTGGAGAATTAAATAAGTCCCATGTCGGTGAAACTGTTGAATTATGTGGTTGGGCTCATAGAAGAAGAGATCATGGTGGAGTTATTTTTATTGATTTGAGAGATAAGGCAGGGCTTGCTCAAATAGTGATTGACCCAGATACACCAGAAGCTTTTAAAGTTGCTGAATCAATTCGTAATGAATTTGTGTTAAAAATTTCATGCAAAGTAAGATTGAGACCAGAAGGAACAGTCAATAAAAACCTTCCTACTGGTGAAGTCGAGATGCTAGCATCAGCTGTTAAAGTTTTAAATCCATCATTAACTCCTCCGTTTATGCTCGATGACGCAACGATTACAGAGTCAGTCCGACTAGAACATCGTTTTATAGATTTAAGACGTGATGAGATGCAAAAAAATCTTAAATTACGTTACGATATATCTAAAAATTTCAGACAATTCCTTGACGATGAAAATTTTATTGAAATTGAAACTCCTATTTTAAATAGAAGTACGCCTGAAGGCGCTCGTGATTATTTAGTGCCATCAAGAGTTCATCCTGGCGAATTTTTTGCGCTCCCACAATCCCCACAATTATTTAAACAAATTTTAATGGTCTCGGGATTCGACCGATATTTTCAAATTGCAAAATGTTTTAGGGACGAGGATTTAAGAGCGGATCGTCAACCTGAATTTACACAGGTTGACATAGAAGCTTCTTTTGTAGATGAGACTCAAATTATTAATGTTGCTGAAACCATGATTCGTCAAATGTTTCTAAATGTGATGAATGTAGAACTCCCGAACCCGTTTCCTAAGATGACTTACGCTGATGCTATGCTTAAATATGGTTCTGATAAGCCTGATCTAAGAGTGATGCTTGAGCTCAGTGAAATGACAGAAGATATGAAAGATGTTGATTTTAAAGTATTCTCATCGGCAGCAAATATGAAAAATGGGCGTGTTGCTGCCTTAAGAATTCCGGGTGGGGCCAGTTTATCTCGATCTGAAATTGATGCTTATACAGAATTTGTAAAAATTTATGGCGCTAAAGGTTTAGCCTATATTAAAGTAAATGATATTAACTTGCTGAGTGAGGAGGGCTTACAAAGTCCTATCGTAAAAAATATTCATGATAAAGCATTGAAATCAATTGTTACTAAGACAAAAGCAGAAAATGGTGATTTAATATTTTTTGGTGCCGATAAGGTGAAAGTTGTAAACGAGGCCTTAGGGGCTTTGAGAGAAAAGATTGGTCATGATAAAAAACACTTAAGTGCTATGCCTTGGACACCGTTATGGATTGTTGATTTCCCTATGTTCGAGTTTGATGAAGCAGAAAAAAGATGGAATGCTTTGCATCATCCTTTTACCGCTCCTCAAGATGGTCATGAACAATATCTTGATGCAGATCAAGGAAAATGTTTATCTAAAGCATACGATATGGTTATTAATGGCTGGGAAGTTGGAGGGGGATCTATCCGTATTCATAAAAGTGATATGCAGTCTAAGGTATTTAAGGCGCTTGGTATTTCTACCGATGAAGCAAAAGAAAAATTTGGATTTTTGCTTGACGCACTTCAATACGGAGCTCCTCCTCATGGTGGTTTAGCATTTGGTCTTGATAGAATAGTTGCCTTATTAGCTGGCGCTGATTCTATACGTGATGTTATCGCTTTCCCTAAAACTCAAAAAGCTCAATGTTTGATGACACAATCTCCCAATCAGGTCGATGAAAAGCAACTTAAAGAATTGCATATTCGATTAAGACCTACTAATACTGATAAAAAGAATGATTAGGGGTCTTAATCACTACAATCTTAGGTCGTCATCGGAAATGATTGAGACGCTTAAAAATTTTTATATCGATATTGTAGGGTTAGAATTAGGAACAAGGCCTCCTTTTGAAAGCAAGGGGTATTGGTTATATGCTGGTGGAAAAGATGTACTACATCTTAGTACCACGAAAGGTGTTATTAAGAATCCGGCTAATGTAGACTCAACATTTGATCACGTAGCCTTTACAGCTGAAAATAAGAATAAATTTATTGAGACCTTGAATCAACGGCAAATTGTTTTTTATTTTCGTGAAGTGCCTGAGATAGGAACGGAACAAATATTTTTTAATGATCCAGCAGGGAATGGGATTGAATTAATATTTTCTAATTAATTAGAATGAGGGAGCATAACTAGTGAAAAGTTATAGAAAAGAATTGTGGTTTAATGCACCAGAACGGATGCATTTTACTAATATAACTTCTGATGTTAGGGAATGTCTATCAGAGAGTGGTGTACAAGAAGGTCTTGTGTTAGTAAATGCCATGCATATTACGGCCAGTGTTTTTATTAATGATGATGAGTCAGGGCTTCATCATGATTATAAAAAATGGTTGGAACATTTAGCCCCTCATGAACCTGTCAGTGGTTATCGACATAATGATACTGGTGAAGATAATGCTGATGCACATATGAAAAGACAGGTAATGGGACGTGAGGTCGTTGTTGCTGTAACTAATGGTGAATTAGATTTTGGACCATGGGAGCAGATTTTTTATGGTGAATTTGATGGACGAAGAAAAAAACGTGTTCTTGTAAAAATTATTGGCGATTAAATTTAATTATGTCTGAATGAAAGTTTCTAGTTGTTGGATTAGCCACTTTTGATGCTCGATCATTTCTTTTACCAAGTCACCTTGTGAAACTATTCCAATCACCTTTTTATTTTGAAGAACCGGTAGATGACGGATTCTTTTTTCCGTCATTATTTGTAGGCCTTTTTCGAATGTGTCTGTCGGATTTAAAGTTAAAACTTTCTCTGTCATAATGTCTTTAACCAACGTAGATTTGGATGATTGACCTTCAAGAACAATTTCTCGAGCATAATCTCTCTCAGAAATAATGCCTATTAGCTTATTTCTCTCCATTACCATTAATGCACCAATCTTATATTCAGCCATGATAATGAGCGCATCAACCACAGGTCGATTTGGTTCTATTGTGAGTAATTCTTTGATATGTTTATTATCAATAATTTGTTTTAATGTTTTCATCATTATTTTTAACTTATTTAAATAATTAGCATAACGAAATTTCTATTTTTTCGCAAAACTTGATTTAATTTATTAAGCTAATGAAAGAGCCACATCAGCCTGCAGTAATTTACTGTTAAAATATTTGTTATTTCTATATTAAGGATTATTTGATTATGGCAGGGCATTCTAAATGGGCAAACATACAACACCGAAAAGGTCGTCAGGATGCGAAGCGAGGTAAAGTTTTTACGAAGCTTATTAAAGAAATTACAGTGGCCGCCCGAATGGGTGGTGGGGATATTAATTTTAATCCGAGATTGAGAGCAGCTGTTGCAGCTGGAAAAGATGAGAATATGCCTGCAGAAAATATTACCAGAGCTATAAAGCGAGGGACGGGTGAGTTAGAGGGGATAAGCTATGAGGAGATTCGCTATGAAGGCTATGGAATTAGTGGAGCCGCAATTATCATTGATTGCTTAACAGACAATAAACAGCGTGCTGTTGCAGATGTAAGACATGCTTTAACTAAGAATGGGGGTAATCTTGGTACGGATGGCTGTGTTTCATTTTTATTTAAACATTGTGGAAATATTTTCTTTGCGCCTAGAGTGGATGCTGATAAATTAATGGAGGTTGCTATCGATCTTGGGGCAGAGGATGTAATTATTAATGATGATGAAAGCATTGAAATTATTACTACCCCTAGTGACTTTCTGGAAGTGAAAGATGGTTTAGATCAAGCGAGTTTTAAATATGAATTAGCGGAGCTTACTATGAAAGCGGACACTGAGATTGATTTAAAGGGAGGTGAAGGAGAGAGGATGCAAAAAATTATTGATGCTTTAGACGATTTAGATGATGTTCAACAGATATATACTAATGCGATAATTGAGGAAGTATAATTAATTCTCCGAGAAGAATTTTAGGGGTAGATCCAGGATTAAGAGTCACAGGATATGGCGTGATTTTAAATGTGGGTCAGAATATGAAATATGAGACTAGTGGCATTATAAAAACTACTAATCAAGATACTGATTTAGCATCGAGAATTAAGATAATTATAACGGGGCTTGGAGAAATTATTGAACAATTTAAACCAGAGGTTGTGGCAATTGAAAAGGTTTTTGTAAATATGAATCCGCAGTCAACTTTATTGTTGGGTCAAGCTAGAGGGGCTGCTATTGGAGCTGTTGTTATGAAAAATTTAATAGTTTTTGAATACACAGCTTTGCAAGTTAAAAAATCTGTGGTGGGGAATGGTCATGCTGATAAAACACAAGTACAAGTCATGGTTCAGAAATTATTAAATCTTCCTTCAATCCCAAGTACCGATTCAGCAGATGCTTTAGCTTGCGCAATTTGTCATGCTAATATGAGCAATTCTTTAGCAAAGCTAGGTATAGGAAATAGAATGAAAGCAGGAAGGATTATATGATTGGTCGGCTTCAGGGGCGATTGTTAGAAAAAACACCCCCAAAGATTTTATTGGATTGTCATGGCGTAGGTTATGAGATTGAAGTACCAATGACAACATTTTATGAATTACCTGAGCTTGGAAATGAAGTCACTTTACTTACCCATTTTATTGTTAGAGAGGATGCTCAACTTTTATTTGGCTTCGGTTCTAATCGGGAGCGTCAAACATTTAGACAGCTTATAAAAGTTAATGGTATTGGTGCAAAGGTGGCATTATCTATATTGAGTGGAATAAGCTTTAATGAGTTAATTAAGGCTATTATTGAACAGGATTCTGGTTTGTTGACTAAAATTCCGGGTATAGGGAAAAAAACAGCAGAGAGATTGACGCTTGAATTAAAAGATAAATTTAAAGACGACCAAATACAACTTCACTCAAGTCAACCTCCTACTGAAATGACTGATATACAAAATGCATTAATAGCTCTAGGCTATAGTCAGAAAGATGTTATGAGCGTAACAAGAGAATTAGCTGCGGATATTTCCGTTAATGATGGAATTAGGCAGGCTTTAAAATTATTATCTAAGAACTTATAGGCAAAAGAATGATTGAGCCAGATCAATTTAAAGAACCCAATGTGGTAGACAGTACAGAAGATAATTTTGATCGGGCTCTTAGGCCAAAATTATTAAATGAGTATGTAGGTCAAGAAAAGATCAGAGAGCAGTTGGGAATCTTTATAGATGCGGCTAAAAAAAGAGAAGAGGCTTTAGATCATGTTTTATTATTTGGTCCTCCCGGCCTAGGCAAAACAACATTAGCACATATTGTGGCGCGGGAAATGGGAGTTAATTTAAGACACACTTCTGGACCTGTTTTGGAAAAACCAGGGGATCTTGCAGCGTTACTTTCAAATCTTGAAGCACATGATGTTTTATTTATCGATGAAATACATCGATTATCTCCGGTCATTGAAGAAATTCTTTATCCAGCTATGGAAGATTATCGACTTGATATTATGATTGGCGAAGGACCATCTGCGCGATCAGTCAAATTAGAATTACCCCCTTTTACTTTAGTGGGGGCAACTACTCGTGCAGGAATGTTGACAAATCCATTAAGGGATAGATTTGGTATTGTTTCTCGTTTGGAATTTTATACCAATCAGGAGTTAGCTAAAATTGTAAAACGTTCTGGAGATTTACTTGAAATTAAAATTGAATCAGACGGGGCGAATGAAATAGCAAATCGCTCAAGAGGCACACCAAGAATTGCTAATCGACTTTTACGAAGAGTTAGAGATTTTGCTGAAGTAAAAGGTTCGGGAGTGATCGATAAGGTCACAGCAGACGATGCGTTGAAAATGTTGGATATTGATTTGATTGGGCTGGACTTAATGGATAGGAATTTTTTAAGAGCTATTATAGATAAATTTTCTGGAGGCCCTGTGGGTTTAGATAATCTGGCGGCTGCTATTGGCGAAGAAAAAGATACTATTGAAGATGTAATTGAACCTTATTTAATACAACAAGGTTATCTCATGAGGACACCGCGAGGTCGTGTTGCAACCTCTCAAACTTATGAACATTTTGGGCTAAAGTTTCCTAAGAGCACTGCAAATGAAGATTTATGGTAGGCGCGTTTGATTGGCCGATTAGAGTTTATTTTGAAGACACTGACAGCGGGGGTGTGGTCTATCATTCCAACTATTTAAAATTTATGGAAAGAGGTCGAACGGAATGGTTAAGGAGTTTAGGATTAAATCAAACTAAGTTAAGGTATCAGGATAATATTATGTTTGTAGTGGCAAAATTAAACATTGCATACAAAAAAGCTGCTTATTTTAATGATGAACTAGTAATAAAAACTCAATTGAAAAAAATAGGTGCCTCTACTATTTTTCTTACCCAAGATATTTTAAGAGAAGGCCAATTAATTTCGGCTTCACAAGTCGAAATAGCATGTATTAATGGTAAACTTTTTAAGCCTCAAAGAATTCCAAAATTAATTAAACAACTTATGGAGACATTATGATCGTGGGCAGTGATTTATCTTTTTTTTCGCTAATATGGGGGGCAAGTTTACCCGTTCAAGTCGTGTTGTTAATTTTGATAGCAGCCTCTGCTATTTCTTGGAAATACATCTATCTTAAAGTCAAAATTTTAAGGGTTGTAGAGAATAATACTGACGAATTCGAAAATTATTTTTGGGCAGGTGGGAGTTTGGATAAGCTTTATGAATCATTCAGTACAGGTCGAAGAGGTAAGATTGGTTTGCCTATGATTTTTAAAGCAGGGTACAGGGAGTATATGACTCAAAAGGAATCTGGTTTAATCGATAAAAAAAGTGTTGAAAGTGTCAGAAGGGCAATGCGTGCAACCTACAATAGGGAGGTTGATGCATTAGATAGCCACCTTCCTTTTTTGGCATCTGTGGGTTCTGTTAGTCCTTATATTGGTCTTTTTGGCACTGTGTGGGGGATTATGAATGCTTTTATTGGGCTAGCGAATGTGGCACAAGCGTCTCTTGCACAGGTTGCGCCTGGTATTGCTGAGGCGCTTATAGCGACCGCTATGGGACTTTTTGCAGCGATTCCTGCAGTTATTGCTTATAACCGATTTGCAGCAAAAGTGGATCGAATTTCAATTCGATATGAAAGTTTTATGGAGGAATTCATTAATATCATGGATCGTAAAGGATAACACCGTGAGCAAAAGAAGATTGATGAATGAAATCAATGTTGTGCCATACATTGATGTAATGTTGGTATTGTTAATAATCTTTATGGTAACAGCTCCTATGATAACCCCTGGAGTAGTTGAGCTGCCTAGAGTAGGACAATCCTTAAAACAAAAAGCGACACCTATTGTAATTTCTATTACAAAGAATTCTAAAACAGAAATTGATGGCAAGGTTTATAAAAGGGACAAATTATTAGCTTTAGTTAAGGCTAGGGTAGAAAAAAATCCAGAACAATCAGTAGTTATTGCGGCAGATAAAAAAGTCAAATATGGAGTGGTGATTTCCATAATGGATTTACTAAAACAAAATGAAATAAATAAAGTAGGGTTACTGCTAAATCCTGAAAAATAATCAATGAGAATAACCCAGCTTGAGAAAAATTATGAATTGCAGGCAAATTTATTTTCTTTTGTCATTCATGTGATCTTATTTATTTTTATGATTTTTACCATACAATGGAAAACTAATGAACCTTATTTTGCCGAAGTTGAATTATGGGATGCAATCCCCACACAAGTGAAGCCTAAAGTGGTCGAACCAGTAGCTAGAAAAATTATCACCAAACAGAAAAAAGTTACGCCTCCTCCCGTGGTAAAGCAAGAAAAAGAAAAAATAGACAAAGCGGCAGAAATTAAACTAAAAAAGAAAAAAGCATTAGCACTAAAGAAAAAAAAGGAAATAGAAGCGGTACAAAAAAAAATACTTAAGCAAGAGCGGATTGAAAAATTACAAGAGCGGATATTAGAACAAGAGCGGATTGAAAAATTACAAGAGCGGATATTAGAACAAGAGCGGATTGAAAAATTACAAGAGCAGATTAGAGAAAAGGAGCTAAATAAAAAGAATAATTTAGCTTTGAAGGGTGATGTAGATATGAAAGCAGGAATTAATTCAGGTGAACTTGAGCGTTATAAAATTATGATTCAGCAAAAAATACATCAAAATGTTAATCAACAATTATGTGGATTTGATAGAATTGCATTGGAATTTGAAATTAATTTAATGCCAACGGGCGAACTTGTAGGTGAGCCCAAGATGACGCAATCAAGTAATATGGGTAGTTGTGATGAAGCCGTTGTTAGGGCAATATTGCAATCACAACCCTTGCCAATGCCCAAGGATAAGAAATTATTTAGCCGGTTAAAGAACTTGAAATTAAAATTTCATCCCAATGGAATTGACTAAAAAGATAAGGGCATCACAATTTATTTTAATATTTTTATAAAGAAGAACTGGATATGATTAAGAAGATTCATGTATTTATTTTGGGGTGTTTACTTTTTATCGGAAATGCTTCATATGCTCTTGAGGTGATTGAGATATTGGGAGGCAAAGCAACTCAGATCCCTATTGCAATTGCTCCTTTTAAAGTGTTTAGTGCTGAGAGCGATCCTGGCAAAGTTCATAAGATTATTGCAAAAGATCTAGATCGATCTGGCCTTTTTTATTCTTTAGATACTACAGGAGTCTCTAATCCTCCAAGTAGTAATGTGAACATTAATTTTACTAAATGGTCTGCGTTAGAGGCACAATTCATTGTTGTAGGGAAGATCGATCAAACACCAGATCGAATGAGGGTAGCTTGGAGTCTTATCGATGTGTTCAAGGAAAAGACTGTTTTAACAGCGGAATATACGGGGAAACCTAAACAATACAGAGCTATTTCTCATAAAATTGCTGATCAGATTTATGAAAGATTGACAGGAAGTAAGGGAGTTTTTCACACAAAAATTGCTTACGTAAAAAAAATAAATGACCATAAATATAGTTTAAATGTGGCTGATTACGATGGATTTAATGCTCGGGCGATTGTAAATTCAAGCCAGCCTATCATGTCTCCTCGTTGGTCACCCGATGGCAAGAAAATTGCTTATGTATCGTTCGAAAAAAAGAAACCTGTTATTTATTTACAAGAAGTATCTACTGGACAAAGGACATTGCTGGCTAATTTTAAGGGTAATAATAGTGCACCAGCTTGGTCCCCAGATAGTAAAAAATTAGCTATTGTTTTAACCTACAACAGAAATTCACAGATTTATATTATTAATACAGATGGTGCTGATGTTAAGCAGATTATGAGGACAAGGTCGATTAATACTGAACCGACATGGTCACCTGATGGAAAAGAAATTTACTTCACTTCTAACCGAGGAGGTAATCCACAAATTTACAAAGTGAGCTTAGATAATCATGAAGTAACTCGAGTAACTTATGAAGGTAAATACAATTTGTATCCCAGCCTGTCTTATGATGGAAAATTGTTGCTTTTTTTAATGCAGGATGATGGAAAATTTAAAGTTGCGATTCAAAATTTAGTTTCTAATCAAGTCTTAAAGTTGACCAATGGACCAGCCGACGAGGCTCCTATTTTTGCCCCGAATGGTCATATGGTGTTATTTACATATAAAGACTATGGAAAAACGTCAAAAATTGGTACAGTGTCAATTAACGGATTAAAAATTACCCCTTTAGGTGTTGGGTCAGAACAAATTCAAGAGCCAACATGGGGACCGTTGCTTAAGTAATTTAAGTAGTTTTATTTATTTTAAAAAACAAAAAAAGGGGTAATTTATAAATGAGTAGATTATTATTAGTAACATTTTTAGCGGTGCTAATGGGTGGATGTGTTATGTATACACCAGAACCAGTCAAACCATTTCATCCAACTGACGATATAAATTCTCAAGCACAAGGTGGTAAGGGTCATGAGAGTGATGGATCTGAGGTAAATTTGGAGCAGTAATAATTTGTAATAATTAATTTAATTTGTAATAATTTGTAATAATTAATTTAAAAAGGGGTAATTTAAATGAGTAGATTATTATTAGTAACATTTTTAGCGGTGCTAATGGGTGGATGCACTTATATGTATACACCAGAACCAGTCAAACCATTTCATCCAACTGATGATATAAGTTCTCAAGCACAAGGCGGTAAGGGTCATGAGAGTGATGGATCTGCGGTAAATTTGCAACAGTAACAATTTTTTAATAAATTAATTAATTTAAAAGGGAAAAGTAATGAATAAATCTTTATTATTAGTAGCATTAGCTGGTGTCTTAATGGCAGGATGTAGTACAACTGAGTTAGTTGACTCTCAACCCCTTAATCCTCCATTTCCAGAATTAGCATCAAGTGTTGGTGATGGATCTGCGGTTAATTTGATTGCTGAATCTGACGCAACATTAACAGGGTCAGGATTGAGTCTTGGTTTAAATAAGCTCAGAGGTAGTGCTGTCTTAAGTCAAAGAAGTGTTTATTTTGATTTTAATCAATATGTGGTTAAAGATGAATTTATGGAAGCTATCGCTGCGCATGCAGGTTATTTAAGTCAGCATCCAGATGTAAGAATGGTGATTAATGGGAATGCTGATTATCGTGGCTCTCATGAATATAATCTTTCATTAGGACAAAAGAGAGCAGTTGCTGTTAAAGAGGCTCTTAATACTTATGGTGCAGATGACAGCCAAATAGAAACAGTAAGTTTTGGTGAAGAATATGCAAATCAAGAATGCACAGGCGCACAATGCGGAGAAGATAGACGAGCTGATATTGCCTACGAAGTAGAGTAATTTTAGTTAGTTTTATGAAAAAATATTTTTGGGTTGGTCTTTTAATGATCTCGAGTTCTGCTTTTGCTATCTTTGAAGATGAAGATGCAAGAAAAAAGATTAATGAAATACAAGACCAACTTAATAATATTCAAGATTCCATTGAATATAATCTTAAAGAAAAATTTCTTAAGCTTGAAAATAACTTAAAAAAAGATGAAGAAGAAAAACAATTAAATAATCAAGCGGAAAAACAATTAAGTAGGAAAAATTTTCTAGAACTTGTCAATAAAATTAATGCTATTTATGATGAATTGGCCAGATTGAATGGTGAGGTTGAAGTGTTGAGGTATCAAGTTCAGAATTCAGAAGAAAGGCAAAAGACTCTTTATCAGGAACTAAATGATAGATTGCTTAATCTTGAGAGCATTCCAATTAAAAATATTTCAACTAATATTCCAGAGAAGCAACTATCAATGGAAGAGCTTAAGTTAACTAATATTGATAATTTTCAACAACCCCAGGCTGATCAGAATCCAGACGTTATACCTAATGAAGTAAGTAATTTACCACCTTTAATTGATAAAAATATTGAGTTTGATGCTTTTTCTGAGGCTGATGCATTACTTAAGGCTACAAAATACAAAGAATCTTTTGTAGCTTTTGATAAATTTGTTTCAAGTTACCCTCAATCAGAATTTATAGTAAAGGCTAAATTTAATTTGGGATATTCTCAGTTTGCACTTAAAAATTATAATGCAGCTATTAAGACTTACTTAAGAATAATGGAATTGCATGCAGATAATTCTAAATTGCCTGAGGTGATCTACCAAATAGCAAACTGTGAAATACAATTAACAAGAATTACTAGAGCAAAAAATACCTTAAGAGGTTTAATTAAAAAGTATCCCAAAGCCGATATTACAAGCAGTGCTAGAAGAAGATTAAAGGCACTAGAATCCATCAAGCTTTAGTATTTCAGAGCCTCATTGAAATCTATTAAAATAAATGAAATTTTTTATTCGCTTCAGGGCGAATCGTCTTTAATTGGAATCCCAACAGTATTTATAAGATTAACGGGGTGCCCAATGAGGTGTTCTTATTGTGATACGGCTTATGCATTTCATAGCGGAAAAAATCTAAGTATTGATAGTATCTTAAATAAAGTTAATGCATTTAAAACTAAATTTGTGACTGTGACGGGGGGTGAACCTTTAGCGCAAAAAGGATGTTGGGATTTACTTAAGGTTTTATGTGATCAAGAATATTCGGTATCGTTAGAAACGGGTGGTGCAATTGATATAAGTGAAGTTGATGAGCGAGTGAAAATTATTTTAGATGTTAAAACTCCTAATTCGGGTGAATCTGAAAATAATCTATGGGAGAATTTTCAGTTGATTAAAGAAAAAGACGAAATAAAATTTGTAATATCAAATTTGGAAGATTATGAATGGTCTAAAGCATTAATGATAAGAGAAGACTTGTCTACAAAAGCTTCTATCATCTTCTCTCCTGTGTATAGAAAATTACAGCCTAAAACACTTGGTGAGTGGATATTAAAAGATCATTTACCCGTAAGATTTCAAGTGCAGCTTCATAAAATAATTTGGGGTGAGATTCCCGGTGTTTGAAAAAGCTATTATTTTATTATCGGGAGGTTTGGATTCTGCTACTGTTTTAGCTGTCGCTAAAAAACAAGGCTATGATTGTTACGCTATGAGCATTAATTATCATCAGCGTCATAATGCTGAATTAGCAGCAGCAAGAAAGATTGCAGATTTTTTCAATGTTGTAGACTTTAAGGTTGTAGAATTAGATTTAAGTTGGTTAAACAGCTCTGCATTAATTAATCAATCTATTGATATTCCTGAGGGTCCTTTAAGTGGCATTCCTGTCACATACGTACCAGCTAGAAATACAATAATGATGGCTTTGGCTTTGGCCTGGGCAGAAAATATTAATTGTTATAATATTTTTATAGGAGTGAATGCTGTTGATTATTCTGGTTATCCTGATTGTAGACAAGAGTACATTAATAGTTTTCAGGCTATGGCAAACCTTGCTACTAAAACTGCTGTTGAAGGGAATGAAATTAAGATTCAAACTCCTTTAATCGATTTATCTAAATCAGAAATTATTCGTAAAGGTAACAAATGTGGGGTAGATTATTCGATGACAATATCGTGTTATCAGGCAACTAAAGAGGGATTTGCATGTGGAAAATGTGATTCTTGTCGATTAAGAAAAGAAGGTTTCTTATCTGCTAAAGTTAATGATCCAACTAGTTATGTAGAGTAGACAAGAGAGGACTAAAGTAAAAATAAATAAATTTGCCAAAGTTGTTTAAAATAGCGTAAAATTCTGCACTTTCTAAGGAAAATTAAGGAAAATTATTTTAATTATAGAGAATAAATTATGGTTGTTATAAGACTTGCAAGAAGTGGTTCTAAAAATAGACCTTACTTTAATGTAGTGGTTGCTGATTCAAGAAAACCTCGGGATGGTCGTTTTATTGAACGTGTAGGCTTTTATAATCCAATGGCTAGAGAGGGTGCTGAGACATTAAGGTTGGAAACTGATCGAATTGAATATTGGCAAGGTCATGGTGCATTGCTGTCTGACACAGTGAGTCGCATTGTTAAGCTTCATACAAAAGGTCCAGAAGGTTTGGTGGCTATGAAGAAAAAGGATGAAGATAAGGCAAAGGCTAAAAAAGCAAAAAAAGTAGCAGAGAAAGTTGCCGAAGCAGAAGCTGCTGTAGCTGAGGAAGTGCCAGCGACAGAAGATAAGGCAGATGAGAAAGCAGCTCCTGTAGACGAAGAGAAAAAATAGAGAGTTTATTTTTCTTCTGAAATGAGAGAAGATTACGTAGTAATGGGAAAGGTGGTTGGTTCTTTTGGAATTAATGGTTGGCTTAAGATCAAATCATTTTCTGAAAAGATTGAGGCGTTGGGTAAGTATGAGAATTGGTATTTTTCCCAAGATGAAAAAATTTGGTCTGAAAAAAAAATTGAACAATTTAAGATTAATCTTAATAAGATCTCAGTTAAGATTTATGGAATTAATGATAGAACAGCGGCAGACGGCTGCAAAGGTTATTTAATAGGGATACCAAGGCAGTCATTGCCTAAATTGGCTAATAATGAATTTTATTGGAATGATCTGATAGGATTTGAAGTGGTTACTTTGAGCAATGTTTTGTTAGGTAAGCTCGAGACATTTATTGAAACTGGGGCGAATGATGTGATGGTGGTTGAGGGAGACAAACAAAGACTCCTTCCTTATACTCCATCTGTCGTTAAAAAAGTTGATGTTAAGCAACAACAAATAATTGTTGATTGGGATGAAAATTTCTAAGAGCTTATTTACTTTTGATGTTATTACCCTCATGCCTGAAATGTTTTCAGCGCTTACTGAATATGGCGTTACAGGACGAGCATTTAAAGACAAACGGATCGATATTCATTTATGGAATCCGAGAGAATATACGGTTGATACTCATAAAACTGTAGACGATAGACCGTATGGCGGGGGACCTGGAATGTTAATGATGGTCGAGCCCTTGGTGAAATCGATTGATGCCGCAAAAGAAAGACAAAAGAATTTAGGCATTAAAAAAAGTAAAGTCATTCATATGACACCTAAAGGAAGGGCATTGACTCATCAAGCGATACAAAAGTTATCCAAAGAAAAAGGCTTGATTTTAATGGCTAGTCGTTATGAAGGCGTTGATGAAAGAGTTAATAATTGGGTTGATGAAGAGGTATCTGTTGGAGATTTTGTAATGAGTGGTGGAGAATTACCTGCCATGATGATTATGGATGCTTTAATTAGGCAAATGCCTGGTGTGTTAAATGATATTGAGTCAGTCAACCAAGATTCTTTTGTAAATGGTTTACTTGACCATCCACACTACACAAGACCAGAAGTATTTTGTGGGTTGAAGGCTCCTGATGTTTTATTATCAGGTGACCATGAAAAGATTAGATTATGGCGGTTAAAAGAATCGTTAAGATTAACGAAGATAAATCGACCAGATTTATTAGCTGAAAGGTTGTTGACTACAGAAGAGGCTCGTCTGCTTACAGAGATAGAAGAAGAGCAGGAACAAGGCTCTTGATAATTTAAAAGGAACCAAAAGATGGTAAATATAATTGAAACATTAGAGCGGGAAGAAATTGCTCGATTAGGAAAGGTAATCCCAAAATTTTCACCTGGAGACACTGTATCTGTGGGTGTTAATGTGACTGAGGGAACAAGAAAGCGTGTTCAGATTTTTGAGGGCGTTGTGATCTCAAGAAGAAATCGAGGACTTAATTCTTCATTCATAGTTAGGAAAATATCAGCAGGTGAGGGTATCGAAAGAACTTTTCAATTACATTCTCCGCTTATTGAAAGTATTGAAGTAAAAAGGCGAGGAGATGTTAGACGTGCAAAATTATTTTATCTTCGTGATCGTTCAGGTAAAGCTGCGAGAATCAGAGAGCGCTTGAAGTCAAGAGAGTCTGATAGTGAGTTTGAATTAATTCCTGAAGTTGAAGTAGCAGAAGTGGCTCCAGAAGCACCTACAACAGATAGTAAGCCTAAAGAATAGATTTTTGATAATTTAATAAGATAAAAAGCCTCGCAAGTCGGGGCTTTTTTTATTAGTATTTGTATTTATGGAAGGAATAGAAAAAGCAGGTATTGATTCATCAAATATTGTTATTGATGATTTTATTGATCATTTATGGCTCGAAGATGGATTATCAAAAAATACTTTAAATAGTTATCGGTTTGATTTAGTTAGTTTTGCAACTTGGTTGAATAAAAGTATGAAGCTAAACTTAATTGATGTATCTCAATTAGAAATTCAGCAATATCTTTCTTATAAATTTTCAAGTTCAAAATCAAGTAGTATCTCAAGATTATTAGCTACCTTAAGAAGGTTATATCGTTATCTTTTGAGAGAAAAAAAGATATCTTCAGATCCCACTTTACAAATACAAACACCTAAAATATCAAAATCTCTTCCAAAAAGCTTAAGCGAGAAAGAGGTAGAGTCTCTTTTAAAGGCTCCTAATATTAATACAAAGCTAGGCTTAAGAGATAGGGCCATGCTAGAGCTTCTATATGCATGCGGTGTGCGAGTAAGTGAGCTTGTTAATATTTTATTAACTGAAGTTAGTGTAAGTGATGGGGTGATAAGAGTAACTGGCAAAGGAGGAAAAACTAGATTGGTACCGATGGGAGAGGAGGCGCTTGATTGGATACAAGAATATATGAAAGAGGCTCGAGGAGATATTCTTAAAAATAAATTGTCTAAATTTCTTTTCGTAACTCATCGTGGGGGAGCTATGACTAGGCAAACTTTTTGGTATTTAATTAAGCGTTATACAATTATTGCAAAAATTAGTAAGCCCATATCCCCACATGTTTTGAGACATGCATTTGCGACTCATTTAATTAATCATGGAGCAGACTTGAGGGTTGTGCAAATGTTATTAGGACATAGCGATATTTCAACGACGCAAATTTATACACACGTTGCACGTGAAAGATTAAAAAAATTACATCAATCTCATCACCCTCGCGGTTGATTATCTTTTAAGAATGATCCCAACTAGATCAGTATCAGGTAGAATTTTTTGTTTGGATATTTTTAATTGAATACTTTCAAATGAAAGTTTCTTTTTTAGTGCAGTAATAATCTCTTCGCCAAAAGGCTCTAATAAATAATGTTGATGATTTTCTGAAATATCTTTGATGATTGCTTCAACTAAAGCATAGTCGATCGTTTTATTAATGTCATTTGAGTTAAAAATATGATCACCTTTAAGTTGAATCTCTATATCAATGATAAGTTCTTGCGAAACTGCTCTTTCCCAATCAGGAACACCTATTTTTGTTTTTACTTTTAAGCCCTGTAGAAAGATGTGGTTTGTCATTAATATTACCTAGTTTTCCAATATAATTAACTCTATGATAAATCAAATTGTAATTATATTGATTGCTTATTTAATAGGCTCAATTTCATTTGGGATTGTAATCAGCAGATTATTTCAATTATCTGACCCTCGAACAGTTGGCTCAAGGAATACTGGCGCTACTAATGTTTTGCGATCGGGAAATAAATTTGCTGCTATCTTAACGCTACTTGGAGACGTATTAAAGGGTACATTGGTAGTGGGTATTGCAATACAGATGAACCTTGCTCAGTATGAGGTCGCATGCGTATCTTTATCAGTTTTGATAGGCCATATTTTCCCAATTTACTACAAATTTAAGGGGGGTAAGGGAGTTGCGACTGCGTTAGGTATTTTACTGGCATTGAATGGATTATTGGCTCTAATAACTCTTGGAATATGGGTAATTATTTTTATTATTTGGCGTTATTCATCCTTATCAGCAATTCTAGCTTCGCTATTCTCTCCCTTTATAGCATTTTATATTTTAAACGAGTCTGTCATTATTTTGATTACCTGTATTTTGATTGCAATTCTTGTCATATATAGACATCAATCAAATATTAAAAATATAATTCAAGGTATTGAGCCAAGATTTAAATAGGCAAATTAAGTTCGGATAGTCGCCATCGAGGTTTTACTGAAAAATGATAATTATTTTTAGATGATAGATGGAATCTAAGCGCACCAGCTAAAGCTATCATTGCGCCATTGTCTGTGCAGAACTCTAATTTTGGGAAATAGGATTTAAAGTTATTGTTTTTACATTCAAGTATTAATTTCCCCCGTAGTCGTTTATTGGCTCCAACGCCACCAGAGACAACAATTTTATCCAGCCCCACTTCATGAAGCGCTTGTATTGATTTCTTTACTAAAATATCTGTAACAGATTCTTGGAAGGCATAAGCGATATCAGCCTTAATAGACTCAGTTAATTTTGTTTGTTTTTTAACTAGAATAAGTGCTGCTGTTTTAAGTCCGCTGAAACTAAAATCAAGCCCATGGCTATTTATTAGTGGTCGAGGTAATTTGAATTTCATATTTCCTTTATCAGCTAGAAGGGACAAAGCCGCTCCTCCGGGATAATCTAACCCTAAAAGCTGCGCTGTTTTATCGAAAGCCTCGCCTGCTGCATCATCAAGTGTATCACCTAAGATTTTATAATTACCTATTTCTTTTACATGAATTAATTGAGTGTGCCCTCCAGAAACTAATAGAGCTATAAATGGAAATGTTGGGCTGTCATTTTCAAGCATAGGTGCCAAAAGATGTCCTTCTAGATGGTGAATTGGAATAGATGGAATATTAAGTGCGCAAGCTAAAGCTTCTGCAACACTGCTACCAACTAAAAGAGCTCCAGATAGGCCGGGACCAGAAGTGTAGGCAATTGAATTAACTTTATCCAAAGTAAGCTTTTGAGATTTTAATAACTCATCAATAAGGGGAATGATATATCTAATATGATCTCTGGATGCTAGCTCTGGGACTACCCCTCCATAACTAGAATGAAGTTTAATTTGGGAGTGTAATTTATGCCCTAAAAGACCTTTTTCTGAGTCATAGAGGGCGACTCCAGTTTCATCACATGAGGTTTCAATACCTAAAACAAGCATCGGATTATAGTTTTTTCTTATATTAGTTGAAAAAAAGGAATATTAGCATTAAAATGAACGCCTTTTGTGATTGAGTAAACTTTAAATTAATATTGTTTATTCTATTCATATTAAAATAATTAACCTTTAAAGAGATAATTAATGTCAATAGTAAAAGTAAAAGAGAACGAACCATTTGATATTGCACTAAGACGCTTTAAAAGACTTATAGAAAAAACTGGTCTTTTAAATGACTTGAGGGCTAGAGAGTTTTATGAAAAGCCAACATGGGAAAGAAAGCGTAAAGCGGCGGCTGCTGTTAAAAGACAGTATCGTCGTTTAAGAAATCAAATGCTCCCACCAAAACTATACTAGGAATAGTATATATGTCCCTTAAGCAAAAGATTACCGAGGACATGAAGTCTGCAATGCGTAGCAAGGAGTCAGATAGGTTAGGTGCAATCAGGCTTCTGCAGGCAGCAATAAAACAAAAAGAAGTTGACGAGCGAATCCAAGTGAGTGATGGTGACATTTTTAATGTAATTGAGAAAATGTTAAAACAAAGAAGAGATTCAATCGAAGCATATAAAAAAGCAAATAGATCTGATTTAGTAGATCAAGAAGAATTTGAGGTCAATATTCTCCAGCAGTACCTTCCTGAGCCATTAGCTGAAAGTCAAATTGATAAAATTATTAGTGATGTAATTCAGTCATCAGGAGCTTCATCAATAAGAGATATGGGCACTGTAATGAATGATGTTAAATTACGGGTGGCGGGAAAAGCGAATATGGCTGATGTTTCACAAAAAATAAAATCAAAGCTTTTGTAACTTTATTATTTTATTAATAAAAGGACTTCTCCTTTTATTATTCATATAATGTCAATATATGATCCCTGAATCTTTTATTCAAGAACTACTTAATAGAGTTGATGTTGTTGACGTTATTGATAAGCGGATTCAGCTTAAAAAAGCAGGTGCTAATTATGTTACTTGTTGCCCTTTTCATCAAGAAAAGACCCCTTCTTTTTCTGTAAGCCCCTCAAAACAGTTTTATCATTGTTTTGGTTGTGGAGCACATGGTTCGTCAATAAGTTTTTTGATTGAGCACGATGGCCTTACATTTATTGATGCAGTTAACGAGCTTGCAAGTGGTGTGGGGCTCAAGGTTCCGAATGATAGTTATAAGAAGAGTGAGTATAGACAAGAGAATTTAGAATTAGAAGATGCGCTTAAGATTGCAAATCACTATTTTAAAAGTCAGCTTCGTGAATCTTCTAAGGCGATTAATTATCTAAAATCAAGAGGATTAACAGGTCAGATTGCTAAAGAATTTTCTATTGGTTATGCTCCTGAGGGCTGGCAAAATCTTCGGTTAGCCTTTAAAGATTATGAAAGCAATACTCTAATTAAGTCTGGTCTTACTATTAAAAATGATCAAGGGCGTCATTATGATCGATTTAGAGATAGAATCATGTTTCCAATTTATAGCACTAAAGGGCATGTAATTGGTTTTGGGGGGAGGGTTATAAATCCTGAGGATAATCCGAAATATTATAATTCACCGGAAACGCCTTTATTTCAAAAAAGTTATGAATTGTATGGTTTATCATTGGCAAGAAAGGCAATTCGAGAAAAAGGCTATGTAATTGTAGTAGAGGGCTATATGGATGTTATCGGACTTGCGCAACATAATATCCGGAATGTAGTAGCTACTTTAGGCACTGCCACAACAGAATTTCATATTAAGAAATTAATTCGTTACGCCCCAGAAATCATTTTTTGTTTTGATGGAGATAAAGCTGGACAAGCTGCGGCATGGCGTGCAATGAATAATGCATTAAGTGCATTAACTGACAACATACAGTTAAAATTTTTATTTTTACCTAATCAGCATGATCCAGATTCCTATGTTAGCGAGAATTCATCAAAAGAATTTGAATCATTATTAAAACAAGCAATACCTTTAACTGAGTATATCGTTAAATATTTAACGATAGAAAATGATCTAGTTGGTCAAGAAAAAAAAGTGAAATTTTTAAATGAGATAGAACCTATTTTTAAAAAAATTACAGCAATCAAACTTTCCTTTTTATTCAAAAAAAGAATGGCGCAACTTGTAGGTTTAGATATCGATGAAATTAATCAGATTATTAGTACAATAAAAAATCCTTACAAGAAGAGTAAAATAAAAATACATAGTAGAATTCCGATATCTCCAACAAGAAGATTTTGTCTTTTTCTTCTTTTAAAGCCTAAGCTTGCCAGAGTTGAAGATTTAGATTTTTTTTCATCCGATCATTTGGATGATAGGTTAGCTCGGGAGATTATCGAAGTTACTAGTTTTGATAAGAACTATAATACAGTAGCGATTATTCACTATCTGTCTAGTCGATTTGATGGTGAATTAATTGATCAGCTTCATGTACAACTTACAATATTCGATGAGGGAATAAAAATTGAAGAGGAAATTGATGCCTTGCGATCTAATATTCAAAGGCGTCATTTTTCTGTATCAAACAAATCTAAACTAAATGTGATTAAACAAAAAAGTATGAATGCCCTAACAGCTGAAGAGAGAGAATTTTTAAAAAACATAACTAAGAGATAATTAATTGATTTTTAAGCAATTTTATATTCATGAGCATTTTATATATTATTGCTTTAAAAGCAGTATTTTGGTAAAATCCTTTCCTCAAAAATTTAGATTTACAATGTCAATAATCAGATCCTAATAACTCAGAGGTAATCATGGCAAGACCGAAAAAGAAACCAGAAGATAAGAAAACTAAGCGTATTACGAGAGTTAAAAAACTAAAAGATCTCTATCTTAAGGATGCAGCAAATAATCCTGCTGAAGCAGAAAATAGAAGAATGCAACTTAAGGCTTTGATTATCATGGGCAAGGAAAGAGGCTATCTTACTTATGCTGAAATTAATGATCATCTTCCTGATGAAGTTTCTGAAAGCGACCAGGTAGAGGGCATTGTTGGTATCATTAATGATATGGGGATTATGGTGTATGAAGAGGCACCTGATGCTGAAACACTATTAATGTCAGACGCTCCAGCTCCTGTAACGGATGAAGAGGCTGCAGAAGAGGCAGAACAGGCTCTTGCAACTGTAGATTCAGAGTTTGGTAGAACTACAGATCCGGTCAGAATGTATATGCGTGAAATGGGTACTGTTGATTTATTAACACGAGAAGGCGAAATTGAAATCGCTAAAAGAATTGAAGGGGGACTTAGGTCTATGGTTCAAGCTATATCGTCCTCCCCAAGTATTGTTAATGATTTGATGAATTTGCAGGAAAAGGTAAAAAAAGGTGAAGTAGGTGTTGATGAATTTGTTGATGGCCTGATTGATATGGAAGCGGAAAAGGAATTAGCAAAAGTAGCGGCAGCGCTTTTACCTAGTGCGAATTCGGACGACGATGATGATGATGATACAGGTAAAGCTAGTGGTATGTCTCCAGAGGAATTGGCACTTTTTACTAAGGAGGTATTAAGACGATTTGGAGTGATTAAGAAAGTTCATAAAAAACTTGAGGGTTTTCGAAAGAAGAAAATATGGATTGACGATAAGGAATATACAAAACATCAAGATATTATTATTAAAGAACTTGTAAATTTTAGATTTTCATCAAAATTTGTTGAAGTGTTATGTGGCAAAGTGCGGTCTTTCATTACTCGAATTAGAGCTCATGAGAGGGCGGTGATGAGTTTTTGTGTGGATCAGGCAAAAATGCCTAGATTACATTTTATTAAAAGTTTCCCAGGAAATGAAACAAATATTGAATGGCTTATCGATGAAATGGAAGTTAAAAAACCTTACATTAAAATGCTTGATAAGCTAAAACATTCCATTATTGATCAGCAAGCTAAATTAATGGATCTTGAAGAAGAGGCCGGAATACCTATTAAGTACTTTAAAGAGATTAATCGTCAAATGACGAGAAATGAAGTTAGAACAAAAAAAGCAAAGCGTGAAATGATTGAAGCAAATCTAAGGCTTGTGATTTCAATTGCAAAAAAATATACAAATCGTGGCTTACAGTTCCTTGATCTTATTCAAGAAGGCAATATTGGTTTGATGAAGGCGGTAGATAAATTTGAATATCGGCGTGGATATAAATTTTCAACCTATGCTACATGGTGGATAAGGCAAGCCATAACTAGATCAATTGCCGACCAAGCGAGAACAATTCGCATCCCAGTGCATATGATTGAAACAATAAACAAGATGAACCGTATTTCAAGACAAATTCTTCAATCTACTGGACAAGAGCCTGACCCATCAGAATTGGCTGAAAAAATGGAGATGCCTGAAGAAAAAATTAGAAAGATTTTAAAAATATCAAAAGAACCTATTTCAATGGAAACGCCAATTGGAGATGATGAAGATTCCCAGTTGGGAGATTTTATTGAAGATGTGGGTACACTAACACCTGATGATGCGGCAGTTTATGGAAGCTTAAAAAGCGTTGCCTCGGAGATTCTAGAAGGGCTGACACCACGAGAAGCTAAAGTATTAAGAATGCGTTTTGGTATTGAGATGAATACTGATCATACGCTTGAAGAGGTAGGAAAACAATTTGATGTTACTCGGGAGCGTATTCGACAGATTGAAGCAAAAGCACTCCGTAAACTTAGACACCCAACCCGATCTGATAGATTAAAAAGTTTCCTTGACGGAAAAGAGTAGAAGTTATGGGCTCATAGCTCAGTTGGTTAGAGCAGAGGACTCATAATCCTTTGGTCCCAGGTTCGAGTCCTGGTGGGCCCACCAATCATAATAAAGCTTTTAGAGGATTCTTCTTCTAAAAGCTTTATTTATTTCTACTTCAGACTACATAATTGATAATGATGCACATGTTCCTCATGTTAAAAAAAAGTTGTATAGTAATTTCAAATAGGGAAAATTGCCATGCTTAATATTCGTGCATTAACTGTATCTGTTGCTATTTTTTGGGGTGCATCCATGATGCTCATGGGATGGATTGCATCATTTGGGTATGGTGGACAGATAGTTGCCTTGTTGGGTTCTATTTATATTGGTTATCAGCCAGGGTTTCTTGGTGGAATTATTGGTGGTCTTTGGGGGGCAGTTGATGGTGGAATTGGAGGGCTGTTTTTTGGACTGCTATACAACTGGCTTGCATCTAAATGAAAAAACTACTCCTACTCCTACTCTTATTCTTAATTCCTAATTTAGGATTTACCTTTGATAAAGATGTTTATTCATTTAAGCAATATGATCTAAATGGAAATTTAACATTAAATGGCGATATTGTTTTTTCATATAAAGAAAAAAATAATAAGATTATTGAAAATATTGAAACCAATTTAGTTGGAGAACTGATTTCCTATTCTTTTTCTATGACTAGAGAAAGAACCTATGGTTTTGATTTATGGGATATTAAGATGGCTGGACATACAGCAGGTTTTACTATTTTTTCAAAAAATATCAATTTAAATGGGATTAATGTTGGATACAATGCTAGCAATATAGTTACATCGCTTGATAGGAGTCACCCATACTTTAAGGACTTGTCATGGTTTTATTATACTGAAGTAACAAAAGAAGAAAAAATTAAAATCGGCGCTTCCGAAATTGCTGCAATTTTAATAGAAACTAGTGGCAGACGAGAAACGGGTCCTGGCCATGGACATTGTATGTTTGGTCAGACAGGAGTGATAAAAGTTTACTCTTGGTATTCAAAAGAAAATCATTTTCTTTTGAAGCAAATTTTTGAAAAGAGACATTGTACGCCTGAAGAACATAGACTTCTTACAAAAGAAATTTTGATAATAAAAAATTATTCGGAATATAACAATAGTAGCTCTGGATAAATCATAAATTGACTTAATGCCAAGTTCTCAAATAATAATCGATGAAAATAAACAACCTTAATAATCTTCCAGAACTTTTTTTAAGTCAGTACAAAAAACAAAATAGAAATAAGATTTTTCTGACAAGTTTAAAAGATTCAAATAATTTTTTTACTTGGGAAAGAGCCTATTTATGTATAAAT
>JBBWVM010000012.1:0-3264 GCA_050256215.1 Methylophilaceae bacterium | reverse complement strand
CCACACACTTCGGGCACATCATTATCGGCACAGGCAAGATATGCTGATGGAGTTAGGGAAATATTAGAATGTCTATTTGATGGTGAAGAGATAAGAAATCAATATTTGATTGTTAAAGACGGGGATCTTGCAGGTATGGGTGCTCACTCTTATACTAAAGGTACAGCAACAGGTGGGTCCGAAAAGGCTGCTGAATACAAAAAATAATGTAACGCAATCGTTAAAGATAAAACTCAAATTAGAATCAATACGCTAAAATGATCAATTAAGCTCCAAATATATAAAAGGCTTATTAAATGCAAATTACTATGAATAGTATTGTTACCATGACTTATGAATTAAAAGATGTCGATGGCAATTTACTCGAATCTAGCAAGGAGCCTGTTGCTTACCTCCATGGAGGTTACGACCAAATTTTTCCAAAAGTCGAAGAAGCTATACATGGTAAAAAAAAGGGGGAAACAATTGAGATAGCATTAGAGCCAGCTGATGCATTTGGTGAATATGATCCCGAATTAGTTCAAATAGAACCAGTCAGTGCATTTCCTGGAAAAGATCTTAAAGTAGGGACGGCATTTGAAGGAGAAGACGAATCAGGTGAGGTCATCACTTATTACGTTAGAAGTATCGCAAATAAAAAAGTTGAAGTAGATGGCAATCACCCTTGGGCTGGCCAAAAAATAATTTTTAAAGCAACAGTTAAGGATATACGTCCGGCCAATAAAGAGGAAATGAACCACCAACATGTCCATGATGATGGCGGACACCACCACTAATTTTTTAAGTCAGCGGTAATATGTTGTTGAATAATCTTAATTAATGGCTCATAAATTTTTGGTGTGCTTGCAACAATATTCCCAGACTTCAACCAACCATTTTTTCCAGAAAAATCGCTTACAATCCCTCCTGCCTCTCTAATCAACAAACTCCCTGCTGCAATATCCCAAGGAGATAATCCTATCTCCCAAAAACCATCAAACCAACCGGCGGCTACATATGCAAGATCCAAAGCAGCAGCTCCAGGCCTTCTTATTCCAGAAGTCCCTCTTACTAATTCCTCAAAAATTTTAAGATATGCAGGTAAATGAGTAAAATCCCTAAAAGGAAACCCAGTCCCAAGCATAGAGTCCTGTAATTTTATTTTTTTGGAGACACGAATCCTTCGATCATTAAGAAATGCCCCCTGCCCTTTTGAAGCAGTAAATAAATGATTTCGGTTCGGGTCATAAATCACCGCTTGAGTAATCTGACCTTTTTGCTGAAGCGCAATTGAGACACAATATTGAGGATAATTATGTAAAAAATTTGTTGTACCGTCCAAAGGGTCAATAATCCATATATTTTCTACCTGCTCACTTAAACCTGTTTCTTCTCCTAAAAAACCATGCCTTGGATAAGCCTCTTTAAGAACACGAATAATCTCCCTCTCGGACGCTAAATCCACTTCACTGACAAAATCATTAAAATTCTTATTGGTAACCGTAAGTGAATTAATATCTTCTGAAGCTCTGGTAATAATCGAACCAGCACGTCGAGCAGCTTTTACTGCCATATTTAACATCGGGTGCATAATAAACCTAAAAAATTAATTGGATACTTGTAAAGACTTGATAAAATATCATTTTACAGAGAAATTAGATGTCATCCAAATCAAATTATTTAAATCATTTTAAAATAGTTCTATGCCAGACGAGTCATCCAGGAAATATAGGCTCAACAGCTCGTGCTATGAAAACAATGGGGTTTTCAAATCTTGTGCTAGTAAACCCAAAAGAATTTCCTAATTTACAAGCGGATGCCCTAGCTTCTGGCGCCAAAGATATACTAAGAAAAGCACAAGTCGTAGACTCTATTGAAAATGCATTGCAAAAAGTCAATTATGTTATCGGATTTACTGCTCGAAAAAGAGAACTTACACAACCTCACTATCACGTCAGAGAGGCTGCTGAAAACCTTATATCTATTGCTCAAAATAACCAAATCGCTATTGTCTTTGGTAATGAAAAAAATGGATTGTCAAATGACGAACTCAAACACTGTCAAATTTTAGGGTTTATTGATGCCAATCCAAAATACTCATCACTAAACCTTGCACAAGCCGTTCAAATTGTTTGTCATGAAATAAGAATGATGACTACCTCCCCTATACACAATAAAATACAAGCACCCAAGCAAAAAATTTTTGTGCCACATAAGATCCAAAATGGATTTTATAATCATCTTGAGGAACTATTAAATCAAATTGGATTTTTAAAAAAAATACAGTCACAAAGACTTATGCAGAGGCTAAGATTACTATTTAATCGCACACAAATGGAAAAAGAAGAAATTAATATCCTTAGAGGAATATTAACTGAAATCCAAAAAAAAATTAAATGAAATTTAAAAGCTTGATCTAATTAGTCAAATTTTTAAATTTCATGAGATAATGAATCTGTGATTAATAGAAAATCAATAGTATGTTTAAAAAAATAAAAGAAGATCTTGCAATTGTATTTGAAAGGGATCCTGCAGCCAGATCATATTTAGAGATCATCACAACCTATCCCGGCATCCATGCAATTTTTTTCATCGAATAGCCCATAAGCTATGGAAGATGAAACTTTTTTGGTTGGGTCGATCTACTTCACATATTGCTCGGTTTCTCACTGGAATAGAAATTCATCCAGGTGCCGTCATTGGACGGCGTTTCTTTATTGATCATGGGATGGGCGTAGTGATTGGTGAAACAAGTATTATTGGAGATGATTGCACACTTTATCATGGCGTCACTTTAGGTGGCACTTCATGGAAACAAGGTAAACGGCATCCTACGCTGAAAAATAATGTGGTGATTGGAGCAGGGGCAAAAGTATTGGGTCCTATTACCATAGATACAGGCGCAAAAATAGGATCTAATGCAGTTGTAGTTAAAGATATTCCTAAAAATGCTATTGCTATTGGAATTCCTGCGCGAATAGTCAATGACAAAGGAACTAAGATAAGCGCATTTCGTCCTTATGCTGTCGGGAAGGATGAAGTCGACCCCATCGCTCTATCAGTTCAAACACTTATAGATCAAGTGAATAAGCAAGAAAAATTAATTAAAAGTCTGGAAAAGTCATTAAAAGATAGCTTAAAAAAATAAATATTTCATCAATTTGTAATTCAATCACATAATACTTGATATTTTTGATCAAGTATTTTATAATTCAAATACATTTATAGGTATATCAAATATATTATTTGGAGATAAAAACAATGTCTTACAGTGATAAAGTACTA
>JBBWVM010000011.1:0-13679 GCA_050256215.1 Methylophilaceae bacterium | reverse complement strand
ATTATTCCTACAATTCATGGAATGAAAAGTGATGGGATAGAATTTACAGGTTTTTTATATGCCGGAATAATGGTTGACTCACAAAATAACATAAAAACACTAGAATTTAATTGTCGAATGGGTGATCCCGAAACGCAGCCTATCTTATTCAGAATGAAAAGTGACTTACTTACAATTCTTCTTAATGCTACTGAAAAAAAATTAAGAGGGACAAAAGTAAATTGGGATAAAAATATTGCGATTACTGTTGTAATGGCAACAGAAAATTATCCAAGAAAGCCCAAGTTAGGTGATGAAATTAAAATTCCTAGTTATGATGATAATGATACTTATATTTTTCATGCAGGCACTTCATTAAAACAAGACTGCATATATACTTCAGGTGGAAGGGTATTAGGGGTGACTGCAAAAGGAATGACACTAGAAGATGCGCAAGAAAAGGCCTATGCGCTTTTAAGAAAAATTAAATTTAATGGGGCCCAATACCGAACAGATATCGGACAAAAAGCATTAAAATAAATTTGTGAAAAATATTAGACTTAAACGTTTTATTAAACAAGGTGGAGTTATAGCCTACCCTACGGAATCTTGTTACGGGTTAGGATGTGACCCACTTAACTTCAAAGCAATAAAAAAAATTATTCGAATAAAAAAAAGGTCTCGAGCAAAAAATTTTATAGTTATTAACTCTAATCTAACGCAACTTAATAAACTGATACACCCACTAAATAAAACAGAAAAAAGTAAATTAATGTCAAAATGGCCTGGTCCACATACCTGGCTTGTAAGAGCTAGCAATCAATGCCCTACTTGGATTAAAAATAATGTAAATAGGATAGCGGTTCGAATACCTCATTTAAATAATCGCTTTTCCTTGATCACATCAATTGATATGAATATTACCTCAACCAGTGCCAATAGAAGTGGTCAGCGACCTGTAACAAAATATAGAGATGCTTGTCGTTTATTTTCAAGACAAGTTAAAATTATTAAAGGTAGAATTGGTAAAAATAAAAAACCAAGTAATATACAAGATTTTGAAACAGAAAAAATGATGAGAGAATAATGAATAGCACTACAAACAAAGAGAAAGTGAGAAAGAAATTTTCAAGCTTACAATCTAAAATTGTTCAGGCCATCGAAATCTTAGATGGTAAAAATTTCTTACACGACTCATGGCAAAGAAAAGAAGGTGGGGGCGGTACCACCTGTATTTTAGAAAACGGCAATGTTTTTGAAAGAGCTGGAGTGGGGTTTTCGCATGTTACTGGCTCACAACTACCAAAATCCGCTACCCAAGCCCACCCTGAAATTGCAAAAAGTCAATGGGAGGCAATGGGGGTGTCTCTAGTTTTTCATCCACATAATCCTTATGTGCCAACTGTGCATATGAATGTAAGATTTTTTATTGCCTCTAAGGAGAATATCTCTGATACTTGGTGGTTTGGTGGAGGCATGGATCTAACTCCTTACTATGCATTTGAAGAGGACGTAATTCATTTTCATCAAACAATTAAAACAGCTCTATTACCATTTGGTAAAGAACTCTATCCAAAATTTAAAAAAAATTGTGATGATTATTTTTTCCTAAAACATAGAAATGAACCACGAGGCGTAGGTGGAATATTTTATGATGATTTCAATGAAAAAAGTTTTGAACACTCCTTTGATCTAACTCAAAAAATAGGTCATATTTTTTTAAATACTTACTTACCACTTGTGCAAAAAAGAAAAGATACTGCATATACAAATAAACAAAGGGAATTCCAGCTTTACAGAAGAAGTCGTTATGTGGAATTCAATCTTTTGCAGGATCGCGGTACCCTCTTTGGTATACAATCAGGCGGGAGGGCTGAATCAATACTCATGTCTATGCCACCTACTACAAAATGGTTATATGATTGGAAACCTAAAAAAGGCAGTGAAGAAGAAAAACTATATACAAACTTTCTAATCAAAAAAAATTGGGTATAAATATATTAAAATATGTTCGCAAAATTATTTAGAAAAAAAGATTTAGTCCAAAATAACAATAGTAAATTACACCGCTGCCTTAGTGCATTTGACTTAACTTTACTCGGTATTGGCTGCATTATTGGTACAGGGATATTTGTTTTAACAGGTATTGTCGCTGCAAATCAAGCAGGACCAGCAATTATTTTATCCTTTCTAATTTCTGGCTGTGTGTGCGCTTTTGCTGCACTATCTTATGCAGAACTCTCTTCTTCGATTGGCGGATGTGGAAGTGCCTATGGCTATAGTTATGTAGCATTCGGAGAATTTGTTGCGTGGATTATTGGGTGGATTCTCTTATTGGAGTATGGAGTTGCAATTGCAGCAGTAGCAAATGGATGGTCAGGGTATTTCAATAACGCACTTATCGCTATGAATATAGGCCTACCTGAATACCTTATTAACCCACCAATATTTAAATTTTCTAATATTTTATTATGGAAATGGCAATTATCTTTTCCAACAGGAATCCTACGTGAAAGTATAAATATTCCTGCATCATTTATTATTTTAATGATTATGGGGCTGTTAATTGTAGGTGTTAAACAAAGTGTCAAATTTAATACTATTATGGTTTTTCTCAAAATTTCTGCAATAACCATATTTATACTCATAGGGGTATTTCATGTGAACTTAGACAATTGGAGCCCTTTTATACCTTATGGTTGGTTTGAAACTCTCCCATCTGGAAAAACAGTGGGTGTTTTAGCAGGAGCCTCAATCGTCTTTTTTGCATATATTGGATTTGATGCTGTATCAACTGCTGCTGAAGAAGCAATAAATCCTAAAAAAGATTTACCAGTGGGAATAATAAGCTCTTTAATTTTTTGCACTATTATTTATATAATAGTTTCAGCCCTACTAACTGGAATCATTCCCTATTCCGAGCTAAATGTTTCATCCCCTGTGGCTTTTGCTTTACAAGAAATTGGGTTTAAAGGTGCCTCCGCATTGGTAGCAACTGGAGTAATTGCTGGACTTACAACGGTAATACTGGTTTTATATTTCGCATTAACAAGAATAATTTTTGCAATAAGTCGAGATGGATTACTTCCTCCTTTATTATGTTCAGTCAATAATAAAACTAAAACACCAATTAAGGTAATTGTTATGTGTGGAATTATTATTTCTCTAATTGCCGGCTTAGTGCCCTTAGGGACTTTGGCAGAAATTGTAAATATTGGAACCCTAACAGCTTTTATTTTTGTATGTCTGGGTGTGATATTTCTCAGAAAAAAACACGCACATGATCCGATGGTTTTTAGAAACAAATATCATCCCTTAGTTCCTTTACTGGGCATTATCTCATGTAGTTTTTTAGTAGCCTTTCTGCCCAAAGACACCTGGATTAGATTCTCAATATGGATTGTTATTGGAATATTTTTTTATTTTATTTATTCATACAAACACAGCAAACTAAACTGAACTTTTAAAGCTAGCTAGAAGCTTAGTCGCTTCGTATATGACAGGTATGCAAGTATATTCCTTACATACATAAGCAACCCCCCCATTAGAATAAGTTCTATTTTTTAATAAAAGTGATAATTTATTTTCCTTATCAAGATAAACAATCAAAGTATGCTTTTCTAGCTCTTTACGAATTATTTTTTTCCAAGACAATAATTCTTTCTTGTTACCAATAATAAAAATAATGCTCTTTGGATTATTATTATAATGATAAGCCTTCAATAAACTTGGGTATGACTGTGGGTTCTGATTGACCTCATCATCCCAATTAAGTAAAGCCTTATATCCAGACTCTGCAAATAACGGATTCAAAGTAATTTGTGATAATTTTTGCATGCATAAACAAACTATGCCGTTCGAAGAAGGCGTGGCATTGTCTTCAGCTATCATTTGACGATCAAATAATGACTCATGATCATTGCTAGTAAAAAAATATCCTCCATCTTTTGATTGAAATTTTTTAATAATAATTTTCCCAATTTCAATTGCAAATATTAAGTCCTTTTCACGATAGTTAATTTGAATTGAATCAATCAATGCATCCAACAGATAGGCATAATCGTCAAGATAACCATTAAATTTAGGTTTATCATCGTAATATATAGAACTTAATTGTTCATTCGCATATAAATGCTTTGAAATAAAATCCAAACTATGCTGTGCAACACTAACCCATTTAGCTTCCTTAAATACCTCGCCTGCATTAAGTAGGCTCTTAATAAATAACGCGTTCCAAGAAGTTATCACTTTCTTATCACACCCAGGCTTACTTCTCTTTATTCTTACTTTCTTTAATTTCTCAGTAATGGATTGATAGTCTGAAATACTACTCACTTTTTTTAAATTTAAATGCCAAGCCATACCTTCATAATTAGGGACACCCTCTAAATTAAAGAATGTAGTTAGTTTTTTATAATCAGATAATGTGAGTACCGACCTTAATTCAGTGCTGGTCCAGTTATAAAAAACCCCCTCTTCTAACGAGTCTTTTTGATTTAAAGAATCAGCATCCAATGATGAAAAAAAACCTCCTGTATCTGACTGCATGTCATGCATGAGCCAATTAATAGTTTTTTTTACAGCAATTTTATATTCAATCTTATTAGTGGATATATAGGCATCAGAATACAAGCTTATAAGTTGAGCGCTGTTATATAACATCTTCTCGTAGTGTGGTATCGTCCAAGTAGCATCAACACAATAGCGAAAAAAACCACCTTCGACATGATCAAAAAGCCCTCCCTCAAGCATTTTTTCTAAAGTTCTAGAAACTAAATATTTAGCCTCCTGAGTTTCTTGCTCCATTATAAAACTCAACATAGGCTCATTAGGAAATTTAGGGGCTTGTCCAAACCCACCATTTTCATTATCAAAATTGCTCATCATACTTTGCATGGCTTTATTAATGATAGCTTTGTTGATTGATAAAGAATCTACCTTGGATGGCCTCATTGACTCAATAATCTTTCTTATTTGTTTGGTTTGTTTTGTTAGTGTTTCTTTTTCTTCACTATAAAATTCAGCCAATCGAGGAATAAGTTGAGTCATTCCTGGTAGATTGTATTTAGGTAATTTTGGTATGTAGGTCCCAATATAATAAGGTTCCTGATTTGGCGTCATAAAAACACTCAACGGCCATCCACCAGGACGTTGAGTAAAAATATAATGCGTCCTCTGATATATCTGATCTATGTCAGGCCGCTCCTCTTTATCCACTTTGATATTGATAAAGTAATGATTCATTAAATTAGCAACCTCAGCATCCTCAAAACAATCATGCGCCATAACATGACACCAATGACATGCAGAATAACCGATCGATAAAAAAATTGGTTTATTTTCTCTTTTCGCTAATTCAAAAGCTACCTTTCCCCATGGATACCAATTAACCGGATTATCTTGATGTTGTTTTAAGTAAAGGCTTGATTCAAATTTGAGCTCATTTGTCATCAGTATTCTTGAACAGAATATTCAGTAGCAATGCTATGAGAAAGTTGTGGATAAATAACCACGCTATTTTCCAAAAGATTGGTAGTTTCAACACACACCATTCTTCTCCACTCCCCCTCTTCTCCCATATCACCCATAGTCATTGCTTTTTCGCCTCCAGGAGTCCATACAACCGTTGAATTACTATTAGATTTTTTCACCGTAATAACACGATTAAATTTCTCATCTTCGATGTAACAGTCATTACTGGTATTAGTATAAGCACGATCAAACTCACCATTAAAAGTAATGTAATTTTTCTCAATACCTAAATTAAAGTTTTTAATCTTATCGGTATAAACAGAATTCTCTAGCCCTGTAACTTTTATATTATCAATATCAGAAATATAAAAATAAGGGTGAAATCCTTCGCTAATCGTAAAAGGACTATCAGACAAATTAGTAGTTTTTAAATTTAAATACAGACTTTCACCAATTACTATAGTTAATAATAATTCAAAAGAATAAGATAATTGTTTAATCGCAATTTCAGTTGGTAACATTCTCAATAGGATTTTAGTAGCGCCATTTTTTAATTGAGATGACTCCACTAATTTCCATGGAATAACCCTAGCAAAACCATGAATACAAAAACTCCCATCGGTAGGATGATTTCCAAACCAAGGCCAACAAATAGGAACCCCTCCTCTGATTGATCTTCCTTTTTCATAACGAGCATTTGTTGAACGCCACAATACATCTTGCTTGGCTGACTTAGGTCGCCACCAATCAACATGAGCTCCTTGAAGAGAAATTCTAGCAACAGCTAACGAATTATTAACCTCAATAAATTGCAATTCACCGTCTAACCCAATAATTTTTAAATTTTTTTTAAACAAAGATTTTTAGTTATTTTTTAATTGAGTAATGTCACGCACAGCTCCATTTGAGGCACTTGTCGTCATCATTGCATAAGCTTTCAATGCTGTCGTAATATGCCTCTTTCTAGGTTTTGGTTGCCAAGCATTTTCTTTATTAGCATTCATCTTAGTTCGCCTTTTTTCTAAAGCGACAGTATCAATTTTCAAATTTATTGCACGATTAGGAATATCTATTTCAAGAGTATCTCCCTCCTCAATAAGAGCGATTGCACCTCCTTCCGCAGCCTCGGGTGACACATGACCAATGCTCAATCCAGACGTACCGCCTGAGAATCGCCCATCTGTTAACAATGCACATACTTTACCCAATCCCTTAGATTTCAAATAGGCTGTTGGATAGAGCATTTCTTGCATGCCAGGCCCTCCCTTGGGACCCTCATAAATAATTACTACAATATCCCCAGCAACAATTTTGTCGTTTAAAATAGCTTCAGTAGCTGAATCTTGTGACTCAAAAAGGCGAACTCTCCCTGTAAATTTCAATATTTCTTCATCCACCCCCGCTGTTTTTACTATACAACCCTCCTCAGCAATATTTCCATAAAGAACTGCAAGCCCTCCATCTTGGCTATAAGCATTCTCAATATTTCTTATACAGCCCTCACTCCTATCTAAATCTAATGATGGCCATAATTTATCTTGACTAAATGCTTCCGTTGTCGGAATTCCGCCTGGGGCTGCAAGGTAAAATTCCTTTATGGATTCTTCAGAAGTTGTCACAATATCCCAACGATCAATCGCCACCCCCAAAGTTTGGGCATGTACCGTATAAACATCTTCATGAATTAATTTAGCCCTCTTCAATTCACCCAAAATGCCATAGACACCACCAGCTCGATGAACATCCTCCATATGGTATTTTTGAGTTGCAGGAGCAACTTTTGAGAGGCAGGGAACTCTTCTAGAAATTTTATCTATGTCATTCAATGTAAAATCAACCTCAGCTTCTTTAGCAGCCGCTAACAAATGAAGAACTGTATTTGTTGAGCCGCCCATAGAAACATCTAATACCATTGCATTTTCGAAGGCCTTCTTTGTTCCTATGCTTCTTGGTAAAACTGAATCATCATCTTTTTCATAAAAACGCTTAGTAATATCAACAATTTGTTTTCCAGCCTCAAGAAATAATTTTTTTCTCACTTTATGAGTTGCCAAAGTGCTTCCATTGCCGGGTAAACTTAACCCAAGCGCTTCCGTCAAGCAATTCATTGAATTAGCTGTAAACATTCCAGAACATGAACCGCATGTTGGGCAAGCAGATAACTCTAGATTTTTAAGTTCTGAATCAGATATATTAAGATCTCCCGAGGCTATCATAGGGGAAACCAAGTCAATCTTACCGCCATTTTCTCTCCAATTAACTTTGCCCGCCTCCATTGGACCACCGGACACAAAAATAACTGGAATATTTATTCTCATAGCGGCCATTAACATGCCTGGGGTAATTTTGTCACAATTCGATATACACACCATCGCATCTGCACAATGAGCATTAACCATATATTCAACACTATCTGCAATTAAATCTCGGCTTGGTAGACTATAAAGCATGCCATCGTGTCCCATCGCAATTCCATCATCAACTGCAATTGTATTAAATTCCTTAGCGACCCCCCCATGTCTTTCAATTTCCCGAGCAACTAACTGACCCATGTCTTTTAAATGAACATGTCCTGGAACAAACTGAGTAAAAGAATTAACAACTGCAATTATAGGTTTAACAAAATCTTCATCTTTCATACCCGTAGCTCGCCATAATGCTCTTGCTCCAGCCTGATTTCTTCCATGAGTCGTAGTTCTTGATCTATATTTTGGCATCACTCTCTCTTATGATTAATTTAATATTCAATTTTAACTTATAATTATACCAATTATGCTTATTCATCCACAAATAGATCCGATTGCAATGCAGCTTGGTCCGCTAAAAATACATTGGTATGGGTTAATGTACTTGATTGGGTTTTTATCTTTTATCTATTTTGGTAAAAAACAAATACAAACACAACCCTGGATTACTATTAATGAAAAAGTACTTGATGATACCTTCTTTTATGGGGTACTTGGAGTTATACTCGGCGGCAGACTGGGTTATGTTTTATTTTACCAACCCTTATACTTTTTTTCGCACCCAGATGAAATATTCTCTTTTTGGCAAGGAGGAATGTCTTTTCATGGTGGATTTTTAGGTGTGTTGATTAGCTTAATATGGATTTCAAAAAAACACCGTATTCAATGGCTCGCTTTAACAGATTTTATAGCTCCACTAATTCCAATTGGTCTAGGTTTTGGTAGAATCGGAAATTTTATAAATCAAGAACTTTGGGGACGGCCCACAGATTTATCCTGGGGAATGATATTTCCATTAACTGACAATCTACCTAGACACCCATCTCAACTTTACGAAGCCTTCCTTGAAGGATTTATTTTATTCTTAATATTATGGCTCTACGCATCAAAACCCAGAGCAATTGGAAAAATTTCTGCCTTATTCCTTATCTTGTATGGAACATTTAGATTTATCATTGAATTCACAAGGGAACCTGACAAATATTTAGGTTTACTTTATATGGGGTTTTCTATGGGGCAGTGGTTATCCATCCCTATGATTATAATTGGCTTAATTATGTACTTTAGAATCAGAAAAAATTAACAACAGCGATTAATCTTATTCCATTTTTTCTGAATTTGGTTGTGATAAAAATCTTTTCTACTTAATGGTTTTTTGAGTCGATGAGTGTTACAACTACGAAAATTATTTAAATAATTTTCATAAGCGTTATCACCACTTAATGTTCTTATAAAATTCCATAATTTGATCATTATAATTAATTCACCCACTTTAATTGATACACTTTATTATTAAAGGCTAATTTTAAAACATCAAAAATAACCACCCATAAAACAACTACAAGAAAAATAGTAATTGCCGCATCCAAGCGTAAATTAAATATTAATTGATTTAAAATATTAATTTTTTCATCACTCAATATGCTCAAATCTATTTTGTCGGACATTGCTTTAGCTGAAGACAAAAAGCCAACTCTAATATCAGCACTAAATACTTTCTGGTAAGCAGCTGTAGTTGTAATGACTGCAAGCCAGGCTAATGGTAAACCGGTAATCCAAGCAAAATTGAATCTACCTGTTCTTATTAAAATAGCTGTGCCAACACTCAGAGCAATAGCCGCAAGCATTTGATTGGCGATACCAAAAAGTGGCCATAAAATATTCACTCCTCCATTAGGATCTATAACCCCAATATATAAAAAATAACCCCAACACATCACCACAATCGCACTGGTTAAGATCGTCGAAGGAAACCAAGAAGTTCTACCAAATTTTGAGTTTATATTGCCTAACATATCTTGCAACATGAACCTTCCAACTCGAGTGCCTGCATCTAACGTTGTTAAAATAAATATAGCCTCAAACATAATAGCAAAGTGATACCACATGGCTAACAAATGCTTACCAAAGGCATTTGCAAAGATACTTGCCATCCCAATCGCCAATGATGGAGCCCCACCAGTCCTTGCAAACAAAGTTGATTCGCCAACATCCCTAGCAAGCTGGTTCATTTGTTCTAAGGTGACAGAAAACCCCCAAGAGTTAATTGTAGCTATAGCCTCAGCATCTACACCTACAATGCCTGAAGGACTATTAATTGCAAAGAACACCCCTGGCTCTAAAACACAAGCAGCTATCATAGCCATGATAGCCACAAATGATTCAAGCAACATTCCTCCGTAACCAATCATAGGTATATATTTTTCATTCTCAATTAACTTTGGTGTTGTTCCGGATGAAATAAGAGCATGAAATCCTGAAATAGCTCCACATGCAATAGTAATAAATACAAAAGGGAATAAACTTCCCCCGAAAATTGGACCTGAACCATCAACAAACTTCGTAATTGCTGGCATCTTTATTTCAGGTTGCAAAATTGCTATTGCCAAAGCAAGAAGAATAATTGTGCCCAATTTAACAAAAGTAGATAAATAATCACGAGGGGCAAGAAGCATCCATACCGGAAGAACTGCAGCAAAAAAACCATAAATAATTACAGCCCAAGCTAAGAACAATCCATCGTGATCAAAATATATTCTTAATGTTTCTGATTTATCTATCAGTCCTCCGGCATATACAGAGAATAATAAAAGAGTAACTCCTATCACCGTACCTTCAAGCACACGACCTGGCCTAATGAATCGCATATAAAATCCTACAATTATGGCAATGGGAATAGTAGCAGCGACAGTAGAGGTTGCCCAAGGACTATGTTTCATGGCATTTACAACAACCAATCCTAATACTGCAATTAATATGATCATAATTAGAAAAGTTCCTATCATAGAAGCAAGACCGGCCAAATGCCCAAGCTCCTCTTTGGCCATCTGCCCAATACCCTTTCCATTTCGCCTAACCGAAAAGAATAAAATGGTCATATCCTGGACGGCCCCTCCTAGGACAGCACCAACTAAGATCCATATTGTTCCTGGAAGATAACCAAATTGAGCAGCCAAAGTAGGTCCAATCAAAGGACCAGGACCAGCTATAGCAGCAAAATGGTGCCCAAAAACTATCCATTTATTGGTGGGAATAAAATCACGATCATTCTTGAATTTAAAAGCAGGGGTTTCTTTAAATTCATCCAACACTAAAACTTTCGCAGCAATCCATGCCGCATAAAACCTGTACGCAACCAGGTAAATACAAACTGCAGCGGTTATGAACCAAAGTGCATTAATTGATTCATCACGGTGGAATGCGATTGCTGAAAAAGCAATCGCTCCTAATACTGATAAAAATACCCAAATTAATTTTTTAATTATATTTTTCATCACTCATCACAAACATGCCAAAATTAAAATTAACAAAAGTATTTTTAAGTCCAATACATTTTCCTTTATTTATTCTTGTTTTTCATTTATTTCAGCTAATAATATATTATTTACGGTTATAAAACTTACTCAAAAATGCATTTTTATCTAAACCCTTAGCTACAATACAACTAAAAAAATAACCATCCATGACTACTAAATTATGCAATTTGTTATACTCTCAATGGTTCAATTAATCTCAAACGCAGTTATAACTATATGTTAAATAAAAAAATTATATTAGGTGTTACCGGTAGTATATCTGCATATAAATCTGCAGAATTAATAAGGTTATTGCTGAAAAATAATATAAATGTTCAAGTGGTGATGACAAAGTCTGCAAGAGAATTTATTCAGCCCTTAACACTTCAAGCTCTATCAGGTCATCCTGTACTAGAAAATATGTGGAAGACCTCTACTGGAAATGGCATGGAACATATTAATCTCTCCAGAAATTCCGACCTTCTAGTTATCTCTCCTGCCTCGGCTAACTTTATTGCTAAATTAGCCCAAGGGTTTGCTGATGATTTGCTATTAAATTTATGTTTAGCAAGAAACTGTAAATTAGTTATTGCGCCTTCAATGAATAAAGAAATGTGGCTAAATGCTGCAACCCAAAGAAATATCTCACTTCTAAAGGAAGATGGGGTTCTTTTTTCTGGTCCTGAAAGTGGCGAGTTAGCATGTGGAGAAACGGGAGTCGGACGCCTCATTAACGAAGAATTACTTTTACTTGATATTAAAAAAGGTTTGAGTGATCAAATTTTTAAAGATAAAAAGATATTGATTTCAGCCGGTGCAACCATAGAAAAGATTGATGATGCACGAGCCATCACCAATCTTAGTTCAGGAAAAATGGGAGTAAATATTGCAGAAATTGCTTACACAATGGGGGCTGATATTACTCTAGTCCATGGCCGCTTAGAACATACCCTTCCTCCAGGCATAAATTGTATTTACGCCCCAGACCATGCCTCAATGCATAAAGTAATTAATCAAAAAGCCCCAGAGCATGATGTATTTATAAGTGTTGCTGCCATCTCAGACTATTTACCGTGTAATATTATTAACGGAAAAATAAAAAAAGATGTTGGCACTATTAATCTTGAATTCAAAAAAAGCATTGATATTTTAGCTGAGACTAAAAATAAAAATAAAAAACTATTTTGTGTTGGCTTTTCAGCCGAAAGTAAAGATTTGATAAAAAATTCCCAACTTAAACTTACTAGCAAAAAAATAGATATGATAGTTGGCAATTTAATCAACGAATCAATGGGGCAAGATTCAACACAGCTATATATTATTGATCAAAAAGAAGTTATCCATATTCCGATTAAAACCAAAGATAAACTAGCGCTAGACATACTGAAACATATTCATACTAAATTAAAAGGCTAATTAACAATATGGCACTCAAAATTGACTATAAAATCATAAATCCTCTAATTAAAGAATATCTTCCAACATATGCATCAGAGGGCTCTGCAGGCCTAGATCTTAGGGCCTGTATTAAACAAGCTAAAACAATTAATCCGAGTGAGACATTCTTAATTCCAGCAGGAATATCAATCTATATTAAAGATCCAAATTACGCGGCACTTATATTACCACGGTCTGGATTAGGGCATAAACATGGTATTGTTCTGGGTAATTTAGTAGGTCTTATTGATTCAGATTATCAAGGTGAATTACTAATTTCTTGCTGGAATAGAAGTAATGAGCCATTTCTTATAAACCCACTAGAAAGAGTGGCACAACTTATGATAGTCCCGGTTATTCAGGCGGAATTTAATTTAGTAGAGAATTTTTCTAAAAGCCAAAGAGGTGAAGGAGGCTTTGGAAGTACAGGAAAATCTTAAAAAAAACTTGAAAAGACTGTGGTTTATGTGGATAATAGTCCTTTTTTAAAAGAACGTGAATGAGAGGTAATGTTATGACTCGTGAATGCCAAGTAACAGGAAAAAAAACTACAACCGGCAATAATGTTTCGCATGCAAATAATAGAACACGTCGTCGCTTCCTACCTAATTTACAAAATCGTAAATTCTGGATAGAAAGTGAAAATCGTTGGATTTCAATGAGAATATCTAGTGCGGCACTAAGAACTATAGATAAGTTAGGTATTGATGCTGTGCTTACAAAAATGCGTGCTGAAGGTAAAAAAGTTTAAGGAAAACTATGAGAGAGAAAATTAGATTAAACTCGTCTGCAGGAACAGGTCATTTTTATACTACAACAAAAAATAGAAAGACAACACCTGATAAAATTGAAATTAAAAAATTCGATCCAACAATAAGAAAACACGTTATTTATAAAGAAAATAAAATTAAATAATTTTATTTTCTTTACTTATTACCTCAACTGTTCTATGTGGATAAGGTATATCGATACCTTGTTCCTGAAAATTTTTCCAAATCTTCCGATAAAGATCAGACTTTAATCCCAAAGA
>JBBWVM010000010.1:0-18619 GCA_050256215.1 Methylophilaceae bacterium | reverse complement strand
ATAATGACATCCTCATCCAGCAATACCTCTAAAGAGATATTAGTTGTATATCTATCATAACTATAAAGCGTAACAAATTTTGCATTATTCATAATTCCGGCATTACTTATAACATCAAGGGCTCTAACCCCCTTCCAAGGAACATCTAACTTGCTCCAATGTGTAACACAATGAAAATCTAAAACCTTCTCAACTTGTGGATATTTTTTTAAATCATCAAAGTTCAGCTCTAGTTCATTTTTTACCAACCCAAAAACTCTTAAAGTCCAGTTTGTAACATCTACATTAGGCAAGACGCCTAAATCTAGTACTGGAAATTTATTGGTTATAGCCTGACCAGGTGGCAATCTTGAACTATCTGATTTTGAAGATGACTGCACTTTCCGCCCAACCATTCTTAATTTATCCTCGATAATTTTATTCCATTTACTCAATTTTTTTCCTTATAGAGTCATAAATCAAAAAACTAGCTCCAAAACATATTGAACTATCAGCAATATTAAAAGCAGGCCAGTAATATTCACCTATATGAAAATATAAAAAATCAATTACATATCCAAAAATTAAACGATCGTAAAGATTACCAACTGCTCCGGCAAGGATCAAAACTAAGCCAAGGGCAATAAAAACTTGTTGTTTATATTTTTTTATCATCATAGGGATGATAATAACGGCAATAAATGCAACCGCAATTAAGAAGCTTCTTTGCCAGCCTCCAGCATCGTTTAATAAACTAAAAGCTGCACCCTTATTTCTAAAATGAACAATACTTAAAAAAGAATTTATTTCAATAATTTCTCTAAATGAAAGCTCTGTATGAATTAATAGCTTTGTAATTCTGTCAATTATAAAAATGCATGCACTTATTAAATATAATCTAAGCATGAAGCCTTTCTTCTCCAGATTCAAAAAGATTACTTATGCATCTATCACATATAGTTGAATGAGTTATATTAGACCCAACTTCCTCCTTGTAATGCCAGCATCTTGCACATTTTGTATAAGCGCTCTGTTTCACCTTAATTTCAAGATTATCACTCGACTCTTGAATACTTATTTCAGAAGTAATAAAAATAAATTTCAAATCTTTTTTAAAATTGATTAAACTTTTATAAATTTCTGGTGGAGCGTAAATTTCTAACTCAGCCTGCAAAGAAGATCCTATTTCGCCCTTCTCTCTAAGCTCTTCTATTTTTTTATTAGCCATGCTTCGCACACTAATAACATTTTTCCAATGAATTAATTCATCTTCAGTTAATGTATGATGTGGAATTTCATACCAAGTGTCTGAAAAGATAGAATGCTCGGCATTTTTTGACATGGCTTCCCATAGCTCATGTGCTGTAAAACTTAAAATTGGAGTCATAATACGCATTAATGAATGAGTGATATGAAATAATGCACTCTGAGCCGATCGTCTAGCAATTGAGTTTTCTTTTGAGGTATACAATCTATCTTTAAGAATATCTAAATAAAACCCACCCATACTTTCAGAACAAAATGATACAAATTTTTGAATAGCCAAATAAAACTCAAATGACTCATAATCTTTTAAAATCTCTTCTTGCAAATTATCAACCATGTATAAACCATATTTATCAATAGACAACATATTTTCTGGATTAATTATCATTTTATCACTATCGAAATCATCTAAATTAGACAACAAAAACCTTAAGGTATTTCTGATTCTCCTGTAACTATCAGCAACTCTTTTTATAATTTCATTAGAGATATTAAGCTCTCCGGAATAATCAGCTGAGGCTACCCATAGTCGAAGAATATCGGCCCCATATTGATCCATAATCTTTTGAGGTGCAATAACATTACCTTTAGATTTACTCATTTTATAGCCTTGTCCATCCACAACAAAACCATGAGTTAAAAGAGATTTAAATGGTGCGTTATTATTAATTGCACACCCAGTCAGCAAGCTCGATTGAAACCAGCCTCGATGTTGGTCTGAACCTTCTAAATATAAATCAGCAGGTAGCTCAAGCTCTTCTCTTAGCGCTAAAACTGACTGGTGAGTTGTACCAGAATCAAACCAAACATCTAAGGTGTCATTAATTTTTATATAATCATCTGCATCCGCCCCCAACAAAGATCTGCTATCAAGATTAAACCAAGCATCGATACCTTCTTTCTCTATCGCTTTTGCCACGACCTCAAAAAACTCAAGTGTTTTTAGATGAGGCTCATTAGTTTCCTTATGAAGAAAAAGTGGAATAGGAACTCCCCAGCTTCTTTGCCTCGAAATGCACCAATCAGGTCTATTTTCAATCATAGCCTCAAGACGGCCTTTGCCCCATTCTGGATAAAATGTTGTATTTGAAACCGAATTCTCCGCTAATTTTCTAAGCGAGACCCCTGAAATATTTTTGTTATCCATTCCAATAAACCATTGCTGAGTTGCCCTAAAAATAATTGGAGCTTTATGCCGCCAGCAATGTGGATAACTATGCTTAAATTTCTCATGATAAATTAGAACGTTTTTGGATTGTAATACTTCAATCACTTTAGAGTTTGCGTCCCAAACACTTAATCCAGCAAATAAAGGAGTATTTTTCTTAAATTTTCCTAATTCATCCACTGGATTTTCAACTGGTAATTTATATTTCATACCCACAATATAGTCATCCAACCCATGAGCTGGGGCAGTATGCACCAAGCCCGTACCCGTCTCAGTTGTCACATGATCCCCACAAATAATGGGCACTGTAATTCCTTTAAAGGGGTGCGTAAACAGGATCCCTTCAAGCTCACGGCCATTGCATATAGCGACTCTACTTGCATTCACTCCATAAATCTCTAATTTTTTCTCTGCTAATTCAGTAGAAATAATTAAAAATTTATTATCTATTTCATAAAGACCATATTCCAATTTTGGATTTACACAAATAGCTTCATTTGCCGGAAGAGTCCAGGGAGTTGTTGTCCAAATTACAGCCAACACATCTTTATTTACTTTCTTAGAAAAAATATACTCAATTTTTTTTAAGTCGGCGCAAATAAATCCCACATCTATAGCTGAAGATGTTCTATCCTCATACTCCACCTCTGCTTCTGCAAGAGCAGAACCACAATCTGTACACCAATGAACAGGCTTACTCCCTTGGTAAAGAAAACCATTTTGATAAATCTTTGCCAAAGTCCTTACTATATTTGCCTCAATTTTATAATCAAGAGTGAGGTATGGTTGATCCCAGTCACCCAACACTCCTAATCTCTGAAAATCAGTTTTTTGTTTTTCTACTTGAGTTTTTGCATACTCTCTACACAATGCTCTAAATTTATTTGGACTAATATTTTTACCATATTGCTTCTCAATTACTAACTCAATAGGTAACCCATGGCAATCCCAACCAGGGATATAAGGCACATCAAAACCTGATAGTGTTTTTGATTTAATAATAAAATCTTTTAAGATTTTATTAACTGCATGGCCAATATGAATATCCCCATTTGCATAGGGAGGACCATCATGAAGAATATATTTTTTCTTACCTTTGCGTGACTTTCTTATCTCCTGATAAACTCCTTTGTTCAGCCAATGTTGTAACCATTGCGGCTCCCTTTTAGCAAGGTTGCCACGCATAGGAAATGAAGTCTCTGGTAAGTTTAATTTATATTTGTTTTTATTTTTATTTTTATTTTGATCGGTCATAATTTACTTAAGAAAGTTTGAGCTTCTTGAACATCAAGCTTTATTTGCGTTTTTAATTTATCAATAGATTTAAACTTTTTTTCGTCTCTAAGCTTCTTTAGGAAAGTAACGTGTACATGTTGCCCATACAGATCCTCGGAGAAGTTTAAAACATGTACTTCAAGATGTAATTTATTAATACCAGAAATCGTTGGCCTTGTTCCTAAATTTGCTACGCCATATTTATTATCTAATTTTACAACAAAGACACCCTTTAATGGCAGACGATTATGTAACATATGAATATTAGCTGTAGGAAATCCTAATTCTCGTCCTTTTTTCTCACCATGAATAACCTTTCCTGAAATTGCATAGGGTCTTCCTAAAAAACTTTGAGCACGCATTAACTCTCCAGACGCTAAAGCATTCCTTATTAAAGTACTTGATACTCTTTCACCCATTAATTTAACTTCATTCAAAGTCGTCACTTTGATACCGCTTTTTATTATTTCATCAACTCCTGATTCTCTATTTTTACCAAATCTGAAATCATCACCTACTAAAATATGTTCTGCAATAATTTGATTCTTTAATTTAAAAACAAAATCATTTCCTGACATCAATGAAAAATCTTTATTAAACTTAATAACATATATTCGATCAATATTCTTTGATTCAAAGAATTCAAGTTTTTCTCGAAGACTAATAATTCTAGTAGGGGCATTAGTAGGGGAAAAAAATTCTCTTGGGTGTGGCTCAAAAGTCATTATAGACGATTCTTTCTGGGAATTATTTGCTTCTAAAATTAAACGGTCAATTAATGCCTGGTGCCCCAAATGCATCCCATCATAATTCCCTATAGTTAAAACGCAAGGAGAATGTAGTTTTGGGAAATGCCTATATACGTTCATTAATTATGTGTTTTCTTCAAAAATTCAAAAAAATCCAATCTGCAACACTTTAAAGCAATAAAGTAAACCAATGCTCCCAACAAAATTAAAAATGTTAAATATATAATCCTAAAGAAAGCTGAGTAATCTAACCAAACTTCAATTGGCTGATTAAGTAAAAATAATGTTATCGACATTATGAAAGTAGAAATAAGAATTTTTCCTATGAATTGAAACCAGTCAGAATCTAATTTAAAAATTTTACCTTTTTTTAAATGATAAAAAAGGAGCGCTGCATTTATACAAGCACCTAATCCAATGGCCAAAGCAAGACCGGCATGTTGAAAAATTCCTATAAAAATTAAATTCATAAATTGAGTACAAAATAATGTAAAGATTGCAATCTTTACTGGGGTCTTCACATTTTTCTGAGCATAAAAGGCTGGAGCTAATATTTTAATTAAAATTAAACCTACAAGACCAATACTATAAGCCACTAATGCTAATTGTGTCATCAGAACATCATTTCCCGTGAAAGCACCATAAAAAAATAAAGTTACTATAAGTGGGATTGCTAAAACTGCTAATGCGGCTGATGCTGGAACGGTAAGAAGTATACCTAATTTTAATCCCCAATTAATTAAATCGGAATAATCAGATCTCTTCTTATTCATAAAACTCTTTGAAAGACTAGGTAATAAAACAGTACTTAGAGCTACTCCTATAACCCCTGCAGGAAACTCCATTAAACGATCTGCATAGTAAAGCCATGAAACACTCCCAGCTGCCAAAAAAGATGCAAATATAGTATTAATTAATAATGAAATCTGAGCCGCAGAAACACCAATAATTGAAGGGCCCATCAATTTAATAACCTTCCACACTCCTGGATCATTAAAGTTAAAATCTAGCTTTGGAAGGCATCCAATCTGTTTTAAGAAAGGAACCTGAAAAAGCAATTGTAATATACCGCCAAAAAATACTGCCCATGCAAGCACAAAAACTGGCTCTGCAAAAAAATCTGAAAAAAATAAAGCGGATACGATAAATGAAAGATTAAGCCATACCGGAGTAAAAGCAGGCACAGAAAATTTTCCAAAAGTATTCAATATTCCCCCCGCCATAGAGACTAAAGAAATAAAAAAAATGTATGGAAACGCTATTCTGAGAAGATCAACTGTAAGATTAAATTTTTGAGGATCTGACACAAACCCAGGGGCACTTAAATAAATTAACCATGGGGCCCCAAACACCCCAACCAATGTTATTAAAACTAAAAAAATACCTAACAAAGTTGCAACTCTATTAATGAACTGATTCAAATCTAATTTGGTCTTCTTGGCTTTGTATTCAGAAAGTATTGGAATAAAAGATTGAGTAAAAGCTCCTTCTGCCGATATTCTTCGAAGTAAATTAGGTATCTTAAATGCCACAAAGAAAGCATCGGTAGCCATTCCCGCGCCAAATACCCTGGCTATAATATTGTCTCTTACAAACCCTAATACTCTAGACAGGGTTGTCATACCGCCGATATTAGCAAGGGTATTAAATAAATTCATAAATTAAACGATAAGCGATTGAATAAATTTAATTTTATCATGGTAGTTACATTAATTTTTAGTAAGAAATAATTATGAATCAAAATAAAGCAATCACTTGTATCTACTTAAAAAAATAGATAGAATACGACCCTATTGAATTTTTGTTTATAAGGATATTTATGGCTAATACAGCACAAACTCGAAAGCGAGCCAGACAATCAATTACTCAGCGTGCGCGCAATGCGAGCCTTCGATCAACATTAAGAACAGCAATTAAAAAAATCGCATATGCAATTCAGGGTGGAGATAAAAAATCAGCCAAAAAACTATTTAATGAAAATATGCCTATTATTGATAGAATCGCTGATAAAAAAATTATACACAAGAACAAAGCTGCTCGTCATAAATCAAGATTCAATTCAGCAATCAAAGAAATGTAACTAATTTTTAAGCTCCTAACTTATCAGGGGCTTATCTAGTTTTTCCAAAGAACCTCTCTGATCCTTTCTGCTTTATCAATTAATTGTTTGGTATTATTACCAACTAATGTAATGTGCCCCATCTTTCTTCCAATACGTGCTTCTTCTTTATCATACAGATGTACATTTACCTGGGGACCCTCAACCAAATCAAAACGTGGGAGCTTTTGAGTTCCATCCCTAAGCCAAATGTCTCCTAATAGATTAAGCATTACAGCGCACTCGTTAATTTTCTCTATACCAAGTGCATTACCAGTCAAAGCTAGTACTTGTTGATCAAATTGATTTTGGGTGCATGCATCAATTGAAAAGTGTCCTGAATTGTGTGGTCGAGGAGCAATTTCATTAACAATAACTCTCCCTGAACATATAAAAAATTCAACCGCCATCACACCAACATAATCTAAATCATTAGCAATTTTAGTTGCTAATCTAATAGACTCTTCTTTATCTAAATCATTTACATGAGCAGGTATTATCGAAAGATCTAAGATTCCTGACTGATGATGATTTTCGATTAAAGGATATATTACACAATCTTCTTCATTTGACCTTGCCAGTACAACAGACACTTCTAAATCAATCTTTAGTTTTTTTTCTAAAATACACGGTGTAAGATTAAATTTTCTAAAAGCATTTTCAACCTCCAAAACACTCTTAACATGTATCTGCCCTTTTCCATCATAGCCAAATTGCGCAGTTTTAAGTATGGCAGGAAATATATCTTGATTATTGGATAAATTTTCAATCGACTCTAAATTATTAATTATTACAAATTCCCCAACAGGAATATTTTTACTCTGCAAGAAGGTTTTTTCTTTTATCCGGTTTTGAACAATCGATACTGCATTAGATCCTGGGCAAACAACCAAGTTCTTTTCCAGATACTCCAAAGTCGTTGCAGGAATATTTTCAAATTCAGTAGTAACTGCCTGACAAAGACTTTTTAATTGATCAAGCGCATCAACATCGTCATAAGATTTACATAAATGAATATCGGCAATTTGACCGGCAGGACTTTTTTTATCAGGATCTAGCACAACAACCGCATAACCCATTTTTTGAGCCGCTATAACAAAAAAGCGTCCCAATTGCCCCCCTCCAAGCATACCTAGCATTGTAGGTGGCTGAATTATTTTACTCAATTATTTATCTTCCAGTCTCATATTTAACACTTTATCTATTTGATTTTTTCTAAATTGATCAAGTTTTTGTTTTACTAATTTATTGTTGACTGCAATTATAGAAGCCGCAAATAATCCTGCATTACAAGCACCCGCCTCTCCAATAGCAAAAGTAGCAACTGGAACACCTTTAGGCATTTGCACAATCGAAAGTAGTGAATCTTGCCCCTGTAAATGCTTTGTTGAAACTGGAACTCCTAAAACAGGCAATGTAGTTTTAGAAGCAATCATTCCAGGAAGATGAGCAGAACCGCCAGCACCAGCAATGATAATTTCATATCCATCAGCTGCCGCTTCTTCTGCAAATTTAAACATTAAATCTGGTGTTCTATGAGCCGAAACAACCTTAGCCTTATAGGTTATTCCAAAATCATCAAGCACTTCAGCCGTATGCTTCATAACTGGCCAGTCACTATCTGAGCCCATAACAATTGCAACTAGTGATTTTTCTTTCGTCATTTATTTTTCCTTACACTTGATGTAATAACCAAATTATTTCGATGAATTAAATTTAATTCGTTAACATAACCTAAAGTAACCTCAATTTTATCACTTGAAAGTCCAATTATTTTTTTTGCCTCATCCGAATTGTAATTAACAAGACCTCGTGCTATTTTTTTCCCTAACTCATTTACACAATCAACAACTTCACCACGATCAAACTTTCCCTCAATTTTCCTAATGCCAATAGGCAATAAACTCTTACCTTCATTTATTAATGCATTTGCAGCACCTTCATCAATAAATACTCTACCATGAGACCTTAAATGATCTGCTAACCATTTTTTTCTAGCAACTAATTTAAGTTCACGACTCTGTAATAATGTACCTACCTCCTTATCAGCTTGCAAAAGCTTAAGAATATCTTCATTTTTTCCTGATGCAATAATAGTATGAGTACCACTCAAAGCGGCTCTTCTTGCAGCATAAATCTTAGTTAACATTCCTCCAGTACCCACATCTGAAAAAGTTCCAGATGCTAATTTATCCAATTCTTCATCATCTACATATGCGTGATGAATTAGTTCAGCATTACCATTCTTCTTTGGGTCTTCAGTAAACAAGCCATCTTGATCTGTTAAGAGTACGAGACAATCAGCCTCTATAAGATTTGATACCATCGCAGCTAAAGTATCATTATCGCCGAATCTTATTTCGTCCGTAGCTACGGTATCATTTTCATTAACTATTGGGACAACTTTATTACTCAATAAATTATGAAGGGTAGACCGTGCATTTAAATATTTTTTTCTATCGCTAAGATCATCATGCGTCAACAACACTTGCGCCGCAACCAAATTATTTTCTAAAAATATTTTTTGATAAATTTGCGCTAAATCCATCTGCCCTACTGCGGCTGCCGCTTGCAATTGACTCAAGATATGGGGTCTTTTTTTAATACCCAATCTTTTAAGTCCAGCTGCTACAGAGCCACTTGACACAATAAGCACGTCTGTACCTTGCTCAACAATAAAAGCTATTTGTTTAATTAAGCGAGACAAAAATTGCTCATCCAAACCCTTGCCATTTGTAACAATGCTTGAGCCAAGCTTAATAACTATTCTTTTTGCTTCTGAAAATTTAAATGTCTTCATATTTTTTATATTGATTTATATGTTCCATAATTTTATAGGTTAATCCTTTACACCCCTCCCCATTAATAGCAGAAATACAAAATACCTCTTCAGACCAATCTAATTCCTTAATAATACGATCCTTTATTTGAGTAAGATCAGTGATTAAATCTATTTTATTTAAAATCAACCATCTTGGTTTATTAAATAATTCCTCATTATATTTTTTTAATTCATTAATAATGTTCTTTGCTTCCAAAATAGGATCTACTTGCTCATCATAAGGAGCAATATCAATAATATGCAATAAAAGTTTTGTCCTGGATAAATGCCTTAAAAATTGATGACCCAGCCCATGCCCCTCAGCTGCACCTTCTATCAATCCAGGAATGTCTGCAATTACAAAACTTTTCTCCATTCCCACCTTAACGACACCAAGATTTGGTTGTAATGTTGTAAAAGGATAATCTGCAACTTTTGGCTTTGCAGCAGAGACTGCTCTAATAAAAGAAGATTTGCCTGCATTAGGCATGCCCAATAAACCTACATCAGCAAGAACTTTTAATTCTAAGTAGACCTCAAATTCTTGCCCTAGCTCACCTTCAGTACACTGCCTAGGAGTACGATTTGTACTGGATTTAAAATGAACATTACCCAATCCACCCTTACCTCCTTTAGCTACTAATAACTTCTCTCCATGCCTCTCAAAATCAGCAAGTACTTGTCCTGTTTGTTTTTCTGATATCACGGTACCTACGGGAACTTTTAAGACCAAGTCATCACCTTTAGCCCCGTAGCATTCAGAACTTTTTCCATTGATACCTCTTTTGGCACGATAATTTTTAACAAATCTATAATCAATTAATGTATTGATGTTTTCATCGGATTCGAAATAAACACTACCCCCCCTGCCTCCATCCCCTCCATTTGGGCCACCCATAGGCTCATACTTCTCTCTACGAAAAGTAGCAACACCATTTCCACCATCACCCGCAAAAATACGGATTGATGCTTCATCAATAAATTTCATTTAACTTTTCACCAAATAAAAAAGCCCTATCATCTGACAGGGCTTTGTTAAAATAAAGAGCTCCTAAACAGGAAGTATATTTACTAACTTTCTTTTTAAAGACCCTTTCGTTGTAAAATTAACTTTCCCATCTGTCTTAGCAAACAATGTGTGGTCTTTGCCCATACCAACATTTTCACCTGGGTGTAATTTTGTACCTCTTTGTCTGACAATTATACTTCCAGCTTTAACAAGCTGATCGCCAAAAGCCTTTAGTCCCAGTCTTTTAGAGTTAGAATCTCGTCCATTTCTCGAACTTCCGCCTGCTTTTTTATGTGCCATATGTAAAAACCTTTAAAATATTTATTTAATTACTATCTTGCTTATCTTGATTTCAGTGAAACTTTGTCTGTGTCCTTGTGACTTTCTATAATGCTTTCTTCGATTCATTTTGAATATCTTTACTTTATCACCTCGGCCGTGTGAAACAACAGTTGCATCAACAGTAGCCCCTTTAATTAAGGGGGTACCAATGGTTACTTTATCGCCATCAACAATCGTTAAAACCGAACTAATATTATGAATTTTACCAACTTCAGTAGGTAACTTTTCAACCCTTAATGTTTCGCCTTCAGAAACTTTAAATTGTTTACCACCTGTTTTAATTACCGCATACATTTCAAATTAACCTTTATCTCCAATTTAGACCCGCGATTATACTTAAAAAAAAACAATTTATCAATTCATTGCACTATCTTTAGGACGAATTAAATTCGGTTTTAAAGTAAAAAATAAAAAAATGAAATATGCTAGAATTCTACTTTTAAAAATAGAAATTTACTCATTGTCTTTCGAAAATATAATCCTTCCAATTCGCGACCATATAAATGCTGTTAATGACGTAATTATTCAGTCACTTCAATCTGATATTCCAATTATTAATCAAATTTCTAGCCATATCGCTAATGGAAAAGGTAAAAAAATGAGGCCAATTCTACATTTACTGATCTCAGGACTAATTGGAAAAATAAGTCACATTAATTATCAAGCTGCATCAATAATAGAATTTATTCATACCGCAACACTTCTTCACGATGACGTTGTTGATCAATCTGACAAGAGAAGAAATGTAAAAACTGCTAATGCAGTATTTGGAAATTCAGCCAGCGTTTTAGTGGGTGATTTTATATATTCCAGATCTTTTCAAATGATGGTCAAAATTAAAGATATGCAAGTAATGAAGATACTTGCTGACGCGACCAATAAAATCTCTGAAGGAGAGGTGCTTCAGTTACTCAATAGTCATAACTCAGAAATAACTGAAAGCGAATATTACAAGGTTATCGAATACAAAACAGCAAAACTATTTGAAGCCTGTGGAAGTATTGCTGCAATAATCAATAATACAGATAAAAAAACTACCGAAATCTGTGCGAAAATAGGTCATCACTTTGGTTTAATTTTTCAGTTAACTGACGATATTTTAGACTACTCAGGCAAAGCAGATGAAATTGGTAAAAATATTGGAAATGATTTAAGTGAAGGAAAGGTAACATTACCAATAATTTTTGCTATTAATGCTGCAAATGATGGACAAAAAAAAATGATCAGTAATGCAATAAAAATGGGAGATATTAACAACCTTCCAGATATAATTCAGATCATAGAAGATAACAACATAGTTTCAAAGGTGAAAGTAAATGCCAAATATCATCTGAACGAAATTAAAGTTTTATTAGATCAGTTAGATAAAAATCCATACAAAGACATCATCATACAGCTTGCGGAATACTCTTTAAATCGCAAACATTAAATTGACTAATTAAGTAGTATCTTTTCGCCGTCTTCAACTCGATAATAACTCAATTTTGCAGCCGAATCTTTCTTCTCAATCAAATCACCAGAAAAAACTGATTCTCCATTAATATCAACCATTGCATACCCGCTATCATACAAAGTCACCTCAGCATTATGCTTGGCTTGTTTTAGAAAAAAACTCACGTAATTATCATTTTCAGTCTCAGACCAAACTTCCCAACCCTTCCCGCCAGACAAATCCTCTAACCATTTAGCCAAATCCAACTCTACTTTACATATCACCAAATCAGAAGGTGATAAAAAATCAGGTGACAAATTTTCTTTATTAAAATTCTTCATAGATGCTCACTAAGTTATCATATAAGGTACATTATTAATATGGTGTCTAAAAATAAAATTACAAGGCTTTAACATGTTTCGTATTGGTTTAACTGGAGGTATTGGATCGGGGAAAAGTGAAGTAGCAAAAATTTTTAAATCACTTAACATCCCTGTAATTGACTTAGATGAAATTTCCAAAGAAATAACAAAAAAGGACAATACAGGCTATCGAGAAATTATAGATCATTATGGAGATTTTTATCTTGATATAAATAAAGAATTAAAAAGAAAAAAAATCCAAGACGATATATTCTCTTCTCCAAAAACTAAAACTGAATTTGAGTCAATATTACACCCAATAATCTATCAAAAATGTATCCATAAACTTCAAAATTATTCGGATCAAGATTTTGTCGTTATAGTTATTCCCTTATTTTTTGAATCAAATACTTATACAAAAATAATTTCAGAAAGCCTACTAATTGATTGCGAAGAACAGGTTCAAATCAACAGAGTAATGTCTAGAGATAATATCTCAATTGAATTAATAAAAAAAATAATATCTAATCAAATGAATAGAAAAGAAAAACAAAAAAAATCTGATAAAATCATTACAAATAACACAGATAAAATATCGGAACTAACAGAAAAAGTAATGACTTATTACAATTACCTTTTACAAAAAAAGCTAAAAAAATGACAATTGCATATGAATTTGCTCTCAATGAAAAAACAAGGAAACTACTCCGAACGGAAGAAATTTTTTTGAAATTTTATGCCCAAAGAAAGAGTCTAAGCTCCTATCATGAAAGCTCCTGCTTTTCTACTCTCTTTACTATAATGACGTGCGCATCAAAAACAGATCTTAAACTTGAAATTATTCAAGAACTTAATAAATATCTAAACCAACTTCACTTATTAAAACGAACAAAAAAGAACATTGTAAAAATTACTGAAATGCAAAAAATCCTAAAAAAATTATCACGACTCTCGATCCCTCATGGTTTAACATTTGGGCCGAATAAATTTTTACAAGAAATTAAAGCCAGTGAAAGTGGACCGTATGGTATTTTAAGTTGTGATATACCTCGCCTCAAATATTGGTCAACACTTACTACCAACGCAGATAAGAAAGTATTTTTTTCGAAACTAATAGAACCATATGAAATTATTTTTCATGGAACTAACTTACTCTTAAATGCATTAAGAAAATCAGTAACTTATACAAGTAAAATTACAGAAAATGGTACTTCGCAAATCATACTTGATAGTCAAAAAAGACATGACATTGCTGTACTAACAACTGGTCAAAAAAATAAATTTACTCCGCACATCGCAGCAAATCAATTTGCTCTCTCTATTACCTTCACAGAACAAAAAGAATACTCTCGAATACTTAAACCTGTAAAATACAGATTAGGATTGGGTGTGCTTTGAATAAAATGCTTCGCAAGTGCCCTACATGTTCAAAAGAAATAATATATGATGAAAAAATTAAATTCAGGCCATTCTGCTCTGAAAAATGCAAATTGATTGATCTTGGCGAATGGGCTACAGAAAAATTTACAGTAGTAGGAAATCAAAATGAATCAGATGTGGATGATAAAATATAAATATTTACTTGCATTCTTACTGTTATTTTCACTTGCCTTGCCTGCAATTTCTGAAGTAATTACCATTAAATTACCTATGTTAAAGTCCCCAAGACCTGGTCAAAATATAACAGCTGGATTTATGACGCTACAGTCAGAACAAAAACTTATAATCAACAAAATTTACAGTCCAGGAATAGATAGAATTGAAATTCATACCATGAAAATGGAAGATGGTATCATGAAGATGAGGAAAATGTTAAAGCCACAGGTGTCACCTAAATTTCCACTCGAATTAAAACATGGTGGCAATCATCTTATGCTTTTTGGTATTAATAAAACACTGAAACCTGGGAATAAAACAAATTTAATTTTTGAATTTCAAACTGAAGATAGAAAAACTTTCACTAAAAGCTTCACATTCAATATTAATTAATCCTGCCAAATACTGCGCTGAGATGCAATTCCAATACCACCGCACATCTGTGCCTCATCAATATCATGCTGGGACATCCCCCCTAGGGCATATACAGGCAAGCTATATTCTGTCACTAACTCTTTAAAAACCTTCCATCCCATGGCCACCCGACTAGGATGAGATAAAGTTTCATTTACCGGAGACAACACGGCAAAATCCGCACCCTTCTCTTCAGCAATATCCAAGTCTTCTTTAGTATGACACGAAACACCAACTACTAAATCTCTAGGAAACTCCTTTATTTTATGAAGTTGAATTGAATTCAAATGGACACCATCGGCTAATAGTTCATAGGCTAGATTAATATCTGAATTAATCATCACCTTTACTCCTTGTGGCTTACTTAGATCTATAATTTTCTTAGCAAAATCCTTATATTCCTTATAGCTTAAATGTTTTTCTCTCACCTGAATCAATTTTATACCGCTCTTAATCTTGCTGGTCAGTTGGCTCATAAAACTGTCTAATGTGGTTTCGGATAAATTCGTAATTGCGTAATAATTAGGTAAATGAATTGCTTTAATAACAAATTGGTTCGGAGGCAGAATGAAAGAAATATCTAATTTCTCGATATTTGACCAAACTAAAGACTGACCTTCATTAGATTGGATCTCACCCTCCCATCTAAACACCTTAAAAAAATAAAGGATTACATCCAAATCATCATATGAGAAACTTCTTGTTACCCATTTTTCAGGGTTAATTATCTTGACTCCTAGTTCTTCATATATTTCACGATTTAAAGCTTTAATTGGTGTCTCATATTTCTCTAATTTTCCCCCAGGAAATTCCCACCAGCCAGACCATGATTTCTGGTTAGTTCTTTGCCCCAAAAGGAAATTACCAGAAGAATCCATCAAGATCCCAACAGCAACCCTTACTCGTACTTTTTTAGGTTCTGTATTCAGCGTTAATTTTTACGTAATCATAAGATAAATCAGAAGTCCATATAGTGACACTCCCATCCCCTCTACCAAGCATCACTCTTAACTCAATCTCTGATTTTTTCATTTCTAACTGAGCAGAATCTGCATTATATGATGCCGCAAGAGTGCCGGCTTCAGCAAACAAAAGATCATTAAGGTATATATCAATATTTTTGATATCCAAACCCTCAACTTCACCATTCCCAATGGCAGACAAAATCCTTCCTAAATTTGCATCTGAAGCAAAAAAAGCAGTCTTAACTAATAACGAACAGGCAATAGTCATCGCAATTTTTTTTGCCTCCGTATAATTTAAAGCCTCACAAATTTTAATAGTAATAAATTTTGTAGCCCCTTCACCATCCCGAACAATAGCCTGAGCTAAATTAATAGCTACATCAAGCATTACAGATTTAAGTGCGTAATAATCCTTATTATCAAGATTGATCTGACTATGATCTGCTTGATTAGTGCTCATCATAATAAATGAATCATTAGTGGAGGTATCTCCATCAACAGAAATACAATTAAAACTTTCCTTCGTTACTTCTTGAATTAATTGATTTAACATTTTTGAGGAAATATTTGCATTCATACCAATAAAAGCTAGCATTGTCGCCATATTAGGGTGGATCATTCCAGAGCCTTTACTAATGCCTGTAATATTAATAATTTGCCCTTGGATTGTAACTTGCCTTGAAATGGCTTTTGGAATGGTATCCGTCGTCATAATGGCTTCAGCTGCTAATTGCCAATTACTTTCATTTAAATCTTCCACGGCTTCTGAGATCTTTTTTTGTATTTTTTTAACAGGTAATGGCTCCATAATCACCCCAGTAGAAAAAGGTAATACTTGGTGCGGCTTAATTTTTAATTTAAAAGCTAAAGATTTACATATATCACGGGCATCTTTAATTCCAATTTCGCCTGTTCCAGCATTAGCAGACCCAGTATTAACAATCAAGGCCCTTATTTTATTAGTTTGTTTAATATTTTCCTGGGCAACAATAACTGGAGCAGCACAAAATTGATTTTTGGTAAATACTCCAGCCACTACCGATCCTTCAGGAAGTGAAATAATAAGCAAATCTCTTTGTCCTTTATTTTTTATTTCGGCTATAGCTGTCCCAAGACGGATACCCGATATTGTATGCAAATCTTCGTTTTTTGGTTTCTTTAAATTTACTACCATATTTATTTTTTTCTCCAGACAGTACCGTTAGGGGTATCTTCTATCAGAATATCGTTTTCTAAAAGAATCTCTCTAATTTTATCTGCTTTCTCAAAATCTTTATTTATCTTTGCCATATCTCTATCTTGAATTAATTTTTCTATATCTATAAGACCATTAGAATCCCCTTGTAAAAAACTTTCTGGTTCTAACGTCAAAATTCCTAGAATATTGGACAACTTCACCAACAGATCTTTGTTAGAAGAGTTAGTATCTTTATTTACTTCATTAGCCAAGTCAAATATAACAGCCAACGCTTCTGGGGTATTAAAATCATCATCCAGGCCTTTTTTAAATCTTTGGGCATATGGATTTAACCAATCAATTTCATAACTAGAATCAACCTCTACATTTCTAATAGTCAAATAAAGCTTAGTTAAACTTTGTTTTGCTTCATTCAAATGCTGATTAGAATAATTTAACGGGCTTCTATATTGCGCCTTTAAAATAAAAAATCTTATCACCTCAGGATTGTAATACTCCAAAATTGAGCGAATAGTAAAAAAATTACCAAGCGATTTAGACATTTTCTCATTATCAATTTTTACAAACCCATTATGCAACCAATAATTAGCCATTTTACAGCTATTACTTGCCTCTGATTGGGCGATTTCATTCTCATGATGAGGAAACTGAAGGTCTTGCCCTCCGCCATGAATATCAAAGTGTTCTCCTAATAATTTATTACTCATCGCCGAACATTCAATATGCCATCCAGGCCTTCCTTTCCCCCAAGGTGAATCCCAAGCTGGTTCGTCTGGTTTAGCTGCCTTCCACAGAACAAAATCAAAACTATTTTGTTTGAACTTATCAACCTCTACTCGAGTTCCAGCTCTTAAATCTTCTAATAATTTTCCCGACAGTTTTCCGTATCCCTCGAATTTTGCTACCGAATAAAATACATCAAAATTCTCTCCTACATATGCAAAACCTTTATTTATAAGCACTTTAATCATATTGATCATTTCATCAATATAATCAGTTGCTTTCGGCTCTACATCAGGCCTTTCAACCCCTAACGCATCTGCATCTGCGTTCATTTCAATAATAAATTTTTTAGTAATATCCTGAAAAGAAGTTCCTTGCTCAATCGCTTTTGAAATAATTTTGTCGTCAATATCTGTAATATTTCTTACATACAACACTTCATAGCCGCTTTCTCTAAACCATCTATTTATAATGTCAAAAACAACCATAACTCGCGCATGCCCTAAATGACAAAAATCATATACTGTCATTCCACAAACGTAAATTTTGACCTGATTAGGAATAATAGGCTTAAAAATTTCTTTTCTTTTAGTTAGGCTGTTGTAAAGTAAAATCATATTTTAGTTTAAAATAATAGCTCCTTAAGTGGCAATGAGGTCTTATTTATGATAAATTTCGCATTGAATTTGAAAAAAATTATACCATGCGTAATTTTAAAGTTTACCAATCAAGTACAGTCCACATAAGAAAATTTAAATGAAATCATTTTTAAAGAATATAACAGCTACTTTAATGCTTTTAACAGCCCTAAATTGCTTCTCCGAAATAAAAAAGGAGTTTGTAATTGAAACTTCCAAAGGTAATTTAATTATTCAAGTTTACCCAGAAAAAGCCCCGATTACTGTAGAAAATTTCTTAAGCTATGTTAATAAAGGGTTCTATAATGACACCATTTTTCATAGAGTTATAGATGGGTTTATGATTCAAGGTGGGGGTTTTGACAAAAATATGAATCAAAAAGAAACGGATGCCCCTATCAAGAATGAAGCTAATAATGGACTTAAAAATGAAACATACACCGTTGCAATGGCAAGAACTTCTATCCCCGACTCAGCAACCTCACAATTTTTCATTAATGTGGGGAATAATAGTTCCCTAGATTACCCAAGCCAAGATGGAGCAGGCTATTGTGTATTTGGGAAAGTTATAGAAGGAGCAGATG
>JBBWVM010000009.1:0-2413 GCA_050256215.1 Methylophilaceae bacterium | reverse complement strand
TAGTTTATTTACTGCTTTTCGATCTGTTGTTTCAATAATTTGAACTGATTCTTGTGGCAATCCAGCTTTGTCCAATGATTGTTTTATTAAGCTTCCTAGGAAAGTATTCGAATGAATAGATTCACTCCCACCTCTTAGGATAATCGCATTACCAGACTTTATCGCTAAACCGGCAGCATCGATTGTAACGTTAGGTCTTGATTCATAGATCATTCCAACCACCCCAAGCGGTACGCGCATTTGTCCTATTTCAATTCCAGAGGGCATGTTTCTTCGATTAATAATTTCACCAATAGGATCATGAAGTTTTTCAATCTGAAATAGCCCATTAGCCATTGCCTGAATGCTGCTATTTTTTAATGTTAAGCGATCAATAAAAGCATTATCTAAACCATTCTCTTTCGCTATTACCAAATCTTTTTTGTTGGCAGAGATAATTTGCATCTCTTTGGAGATGATTTGATGTCCTAAGTGAATGAGAAATTCATTTTTTTGCTCTTTGGGTGCATATGAAATTTGATAACTAGATTTTTTAGCCCTGATACCAATTGTTTCCATGTAATCATTAATATTCATAATGATATTTTACGCTGATTTTTTGTTCATAATACGTGCAATTCCAAAAGAAAATCTATTAAGTTCAAGCCAAGGCTCGCCAACGAGTATGCCTTTACAAATAAGATCTATCTCTTTTATTTTATTTAGGCTTGCATTAATTTGACTGGCGCTTAATCCTTTAAGCGCATTAAGTACCAGTGTTTGTGAGTTTCCAAATATTCTTAATTTTATGAGATTTTGATTGTTAGGGATAATATTTGGTGAAAATTTTAATTTAGATATTGCTCTAAAAATCCATGCAAAGAGTCCATTTAGTAACAATGGTTCTGTTGCTTCTTCTTGTAAATATTTAATAGCTAATATGACTTTATCGAGCTGACCTTTAATACAGTATTCGAGCAACTGAAAACCATCAAATTTCGATCCATTCGAAATGTGGTAAATAAGATCTGTTGTTTTTATTAATTTATCTCTATGAACTAAGGAGATTTTTTTAATTTCATTTTCAGCAGCTAATAGATTACCTAGTGAGAGATTAGCTAGTAATTCTATCGCTTCTTCTTCTATTGTAATCTTGTGAAACACTGTTCTTTCTTTAATTGCCAGTCCTATTTGATTTAAATTTGGCTCCTCGGCTTGTAGAGTTATGGAGAATTTGACTAGATCATTAAACCATACTGACCTTAGGAATTCTTTTGTTGGTTTTTTAAAATACAAAACAAAAAAGCTGTCAGGCGTTTGCGGAATAATTGATTTTATAAAGCTTTTTAAATCTGAGTTAATTTTTCCATTATGGAAAGTAATATCAAGTAATATTTTTGCGTTGAAGAGAGATTGATTTTGTAATGTTGTTTTGAGTTCGTCTACTTTACTGGTTGCTTCACATGTAACTATTTTTTTATCGATATTGGTTTTGGCGCAGAATTTTGAAATATCATCTTTTATACTATTTGTTATTACAGGTTCATTACCGGTAACGATAAGGCAGTTCTTGTTTTTTTCTTGGAGTAACTGTATTAGATTGGACGGTGCAAACTTTAATAGCATAGTTAATTACTTAGACAGTGAGATCTGTGTAATTATATTTTTAACAAGCTCGAATTGCATGCCTTGGATTAGTTTTACTTCTTCTTGATCCATAGCAAGTAGATCATCGTCATCATATGTATATTCTCTTATAACTTCAAGATATAATGGGTTACCCCACTTACCTTTTTTAGATTTATATCGATAAGTAACAGTATATTCAATTTCATATTCTCTGACTTTTCCTTCACTGCTCAAAGATAGGATTTTTCTGTTGTAGCTATTCTGTATTATTTCAATTACCTTTTCTGCTTCTTGTGGATCTTTAATGGTAATGCTTGATAGTGAAAATCTTTTTTTAAGTAGCTTAGAAAAGCCATCCGTTCCGCCAAGTATAGCTACTGAGGAAAAATTGGCATTTATTTTTCTCAGTTCGAATCCACAAGCGGAAAGATATGTTGTAATTGTAATTAAAACTATGTACTTAAGAAACAATTTCATTTGTATATCACCCTGTAACTATGTTAATTAACCTACCTTTAATATAAACAATTTTTTTTATATTGTCTTCTTTTATAAATTTTTGAACTTTTTCTAAGGATGTTGCATATGTTTTAATTTTTTCTTCACTATCTTCGATTGATATTATCATATTTGCTCTTAGCTTCCCGTTCACTTGAATAACAATTGATATTTCTTCTTTGATTAATGCATCAGAATCTATTTTAGGCCATAATACCTGATCAATTTCAGTTTTAGGTTTAAGTTCTGACCATAAAGTTTTCGAGATATGAGGTACAAATGGATTCAGCATCAAAATAACACCTTC
>JBBWVM010000008.1:0-10931 GCA_050256215.1 Methylophilaceae bacterium | reverse complement strand
GAACGCCTAATTATATTTATTCTAAAAAAATTATTTTAGAAAACTTTAATAATTTTAAATCACAATATCAAGATATTGATCATATTATCTGTTTTGCCGTTAAATCCAATTCTAATATTGGAATATTAAATTTACTTGCACAAAATGGAGCAGGATTTGACATTGTTTCTGGCGGTGAATTACAAAGAGTCATTTCTGCTAAAGGGGACCCCAAAAAAATAGTCTTTTCTGGTGTTGGAAAAACAATTGATGAAATAACATTAGCCATTAAATATGATATTTTGACTTTTAATGTAGAGTCAGAACCAGAATTACTTCGCATTCATGAAGTTGCTAGATCACTCAATAAAAAAGCTTCGATTTCTATAAGAGTTAATCCAAATATTGATGCTAAAACACACCCTTACATCTCCACAGGATTAAAAGATAATAAATTTGGTGTGAATGAAAAAAAAGCGATAGAACTTTATCAAAAAGCAAATATGCTTGATTCAATAATAATTAAAGGAATAGACTGCCATATTGGTTCTCAAATTACTGACATAACTCCATTTATTGATTCAATCAAAAAATTAATGGCCTTAATTGATCATCTTGAATCGATCAATATTAAAATAAAACATGCAGATATTGGTGGGGGGATTGGCATTAGCTATCAAGGAGAAACTCCTCCAAGTTTTAGTGAATATGCAATTGCCGTACGTAAGATTATCAAAAATAGAAATTTAAAAATTATCTTAGAACCAGGAAGGGCACTAATCGGGAATGCTGGATTATTAATAACACAAGTTGAATATATTAAGCAAAATGAAGATAAATATTTTGCGATTGTAAATGCAGCAATGAATGATCTTATGCGTCCTGCACTTTATAATGCATACCATGACATAATTAACTTATCGTCCCCAAAATCTACCGTTCAGCGATTTGATATTGTTGGGCCTATTTGTGAAACAGCAGATTTTCTGGGGAAAAATAGGCTCATATCAATTGAGCCTGAAAATATTCTTGCTATTTTAGACACTGGAGCCTACGGTATGACTATGAGCTCTAATTACAATAGTCGACCACGCCTTGCAGAGCTAATGGTGGATGAAAACAATATTCATGTTATTAGAAAAAAAGAAACGTATTCAGATTTAATTCACGGCGAAATGTTTTTACCAGAAACGTAATCACAAAAAAATTCAACCATAATATATAAGTCATATCACAAAACCAAAAATAATGCGAAAAACAATACAAATTTCATTAGCAAAACCACGAGGATTTTGTGCCGGAGTTGAAAGAGCCGTGCTAGTTGTGAAAAAGTCTTTAGAAAAGTATGGGGCCCCCATCTATGTGCGTCATGAAGTTGTGCATAATAAATTTGTTATAAATGAACTCATTAAAGAGGGGGCTGTTTTTGTTGATAGTTTGCAGAAAATTCCACAAGGAAGTCACGTTATTTTTAGTGCACATGGAGTGTCTAAGACAATTAGAAAGGAAGCAAATGAATTAAATTTAATCCCAATCGACGCTACCTGTCCTCTTGTAACCAAAGTTCATAAACAAGTTAATAAATTAAATGCTAAACAATTTAATATAATTATGATTGGTCATCAAGGCCATCCGGAAGTGGAAGGCACTTTGGGGCAAATTGAAAAAGAAGGTACTCATACCAAAATCTTTCTTGTAGAAAATACAAAAGATGTCGACAGCCTAAAAATAGAGGATTCAGAAAGAATTAGCTACGTAAGTCAAACAACGTTATCAATGGATGATACACAAGTTATTATTAATGCGTTAAAAAACAAATATCCGAATATTGTAGGACCCAAAAGTAATGATATCTGTTATGCAACACAAAATAGACAAGATGCCATAAAATTGATGGCCAAAAAACATGACCTTATAATTGTCGTTGGTTCTAAAAATAGCTCTAATTCAAATCGCTTAGTTGAAATTGCTCAAAAAGCAGGAGTTGAATCATTTTTAATTGATACGATAGATGATTTTAAACCATCCTGCCTAGCAAATAAAAAAAACATCGGTATTTCTGCAGGAGCTTCAGCTCCTGAAATACTTGTACAAGCTCTTATTAAAAAAATAAAAGAATCTTACGAAATTTCCATAAAAGAGCTTGAAGGTATTGAAGAAAATATAATATTTAAACTCCCAATGATTTGAAATCAATCATATACAAAATTCCTATTTCATCTTTAGTTGTAATTTATACAAAACAACTAGAAATATTATTACTTAATCGTATTGATAAAAAGAATTATTGGCAGTCTGTAACGGGAAGTCTAGAGTCAAATGAAACCCCAACTGATGCGGCAAAAAGAGAGGTCTTTGAAGAAACTGGAATTGATACAGAAATATTCTTACTGGAAGATTGGAAGCTCAATCATAAATATGATATTTATCCCCACTGGCAACATAGATATGCCCCAGGGATTTACAAAAATATTGAACATATTTTTGGACTAGAACTACAAAATAAAATATCTATTAAGCTTTCACCTTCAGAACATTCTGCATACCAATGGGTCAGCATCGATGAAGCAAAAAAAAAAGTTTTTTCATGGACTAATGTAAAAGCATTAGAAAAATTATGTGAAATAAAACTCATAGCGGACTAGAATATTAAATATGAATACAGCTACTATAAAATTTGATGCCTTTGAAAGACTACATGAGGATGATTGCCAAGAAAGAATAATCAAGGCCAAAAAAGACTTGGGTGATAAGGTCGTTATCTTAGGCCATCATTATCAAAATGAAACAGTTTATCGTCATGCTGATTATGCGGGAGATTCACTTAAGCTTGCCCAATACGTTCAAACACTTGATGCAAAGTATATCGTTTTTTTAGGTGTTCATTTTATGGCTGAAGTAGCCAATATCTTATCTCGACCTAATCAAATTACTATTTTACCAGATTTATCTGCGGGCTGTTCTATGGCAGATATGGCCAATCTTGCTAAAGTCGAAAGAAGTTATCGAGAACTTTCTAAAGTGCTTAACTTTGATGAAAAAATTACTCCAATAACTTACATTAATTCGGCAGCTGACTTAAAAGCTTTTTGTGGGGAGCATGAAGGGATTGTATGTACTTCCACAAATGCGCCAAAAATTTTAGACTGGGCCTTCCAAAAGAAAGAAAAAGTTTTATTCTTCCCTGATCAAAATTTAGGCAGATGGACAGGTTATAAAATGCAAATTCCATTAGAACAAATGCCAGTATGGGACCCAGATCTACCACTTGGCGGACTGACAAAAGAACAAATACTTGACGCAAAAGTTTTATTATGGAAAGGACACTGTGCTGTTCATCAGATGTTTAGGACTGAGCATATTGATAGATTTAGAGAGTCTTATCCAGATGGATTTGTAATATCTCATCCCGAATCTCCTTTTGAGGTTTGCAAAAACTCTGACTATGTTGGTTCCACAGAATTTATTTTAAGAACAATTGAGCAAGCCAAGCCTGGAACACAATGGCTAGTCGGCACAGAGCTTAACCTAGTGAATCGTCTTGCTAATGAAATGAAAAGTGAAAATAAACTTGTCAAATTCATGTCGCATGTTATTTGTGAATGTTCAACTATGGCAAGAATTGATCCGCAACATCTAGCCTGGAGCCTTGAAAATATTTTACAAAATAACCCGACAAATATAATTACAGTTCCAGAAAAAGATGCGAAATTAGCTAAGCTTACTTTGGATAGAATGCTTGAAGTCTCTTAAAATTGATTCTTGCCCCTTGTGTCAATCTTCTCATGAGCCATTAATCTGGACTAATAACATTTTTCGTGTCGTATTAATAAAAAACATAAATTATCGGGGTTACTGTCGTGTTGATTTAATCGAACATAAAAAAGAAATGGCAGAATTAGATGCTGAAATAAAAGAAAAATTTATGTTAATAATCTTTAAAATAGAACGGTTTATTTTAGAATACCTAAATCCAGATAAGATAAATTTGGCTTCTTTGGGTAATATATGCCCACATCTTCATTGGCATATCATCCCTAGGTTTAAAAATGATAATCATTTCCCTGACAGCATTTGGAGCACTCAAAAAAGAATTAATATAAATGAATTCTCAAGAACAGAGGAAATAAAATTTATTAGTGCGCTTCAAACAGTACTAAGCCAATAAACGTTCAACAACTTTCCCCTTTTCTAGGTGCTGATTAATAATTTCATCTAGATCTTCCTCATCTATATATCGATACCAGACTGCTTCAGGGTAAATTACCATTAAAGGGCCTTCATGACACCGGTCAAAACATCCCCCTCGATTAACTCTTACTTTATTTGGACCATTTAAATTTAATGATTTAATCTTCTTTTTCATATAATCAAACATTGCGTGCGCATTATAATCAGTACAACATTGTGCCCCATCTTCTCTTTCATTAAGACAAAAAAATATGTGGTGTTTATAATAAGCCATTATCTTCTCGATGAAAAATTATTATCTTCGGTAAACTTCCAGCGCCGGGTAATATTAATAATATCAACCTCTTTTTTCATTTCATTAGAGAATTTAGCGTATGGCTCACCCATTTTCACAATATTCATCGCGGCCTCATCGAGCGCCTTTTGACCAGAACCTTTATTAATAATCATTTTTTCAATCATCCCTTCGGAATTAATAGAAACCGTCATAATTAAGGAACCAAAAATTCCAGAATTTTTAGCTACCTCAGGGTAATTCATTGCCCCCATTCTTTCAACTTTATTTCTCCAAGACTCAAAATATAATTTATATATATATTCAGGCGACCTTGAGGAAATTACTTTAATCCTTCGTCGATCTTTTTTCGATTCTGATTTAGTGAATAGGTTCAATTCATTTATCTTAGATAGAATTTGACTCGTATCAATAATACTAGGCTGTTCTTGATTAACGCTCTCGCTAGAAGATTTTGGCTCAATAATCTTGCTCTTGGCTTGAGAAACAATTTCTGATTGTTCTATTTCGGCTTGAGAGGTAACTTCTTGTATTTCTGGTATAACTAACTCTTCTACATTACTTTTCTTTGAAATTATTTCATCCTGAACTAACTCTTCTACAACATCTGTATGAGCAATTAAATTATCTTCTTGAATAGTTATTTCTAATTGAATTAATTTTTCTTTAGCTTTATCTGATAATAAATTATCAAGACTAATGCCTCCAATAAATAACAAATGAATGACAAAAGAAAATATTAGTGCAACAACAAGATGAAAATTAAATCTATAACCATGTATAAAATTATTCATTCCTAAATAATTTAATCACCTTATCTTGGAGTCCTGAAAAATCTCCATTACTCATAAAAATTATTTTATCCTTAGCTTTAGCAGTATTAACAATACCAATAGCTAATTCATCAATATCTGAAATTACTCTAACATTATCTTGCTTACCAAACAATGCTTCCAGATCCCATGAAATATTTTTCCCATAACAAAAAACTAAATCAGCATCACTTAGACTTTCCAATAAATAATTTTTCATTGAACCCAACTTCATTGTATTAGATTTTGGTTCTATTATGACTAAAATTCTTCCTGTATTTACTTGCTTTTTTAATCCCTCAATAGTTGTTTTGATTGCTGTCGGATGATGAGCAAAGTCGTCATACAGTTCAATATTATTAATCGATTTCAATAATTCCATTCTTTTCTTAACCCCTTTGAATTTGCTAAGAGATTGGATTGCATCTTGAGGAGATATACCAACATGCCTAGCTGCAGAAATAGCAGCTAATGCATTCATTCGATTATGATGACCAATCAAATCCCAATCAATTCGACCTTGAGCTTTATTATCAAGCATAACCTCAAGCGAAGTTAAGCTCTCATCCTGTTGAGTAAATGACCATTTTGCATGCCTTCCAAAATACTCAACTTCTGACCAACAACCCATATCCAACATTTTTTTCAATGATTTACTTTCATCATTAACCAATATTCTTCCTTCGGTAGGAATAGTTCTCACTAAGTGATGGAAGTGTTTTTCAATATGTTCAATATCATTAAAAATATCTGCATGATCAAATTCTAAATTATTTAGAATTAATGTTCTTGGATGATAGTGAGAGAATTTAGATCTTTTATCAAAAAATGCCGTGTCGTATTCATCTGCCTCAATTACAAAAAAACTAGGGACATTCTCTTTGCTACTGATTGGAATTCTAGCTGACACCTCAAAATCATTTGGAATACCGCCAATTAGAAAGCCGGGGGCCAATCCACATGAGTCAAGTATCCAAGAAAGCATTGCGGTTGTTGTCGTTTTTCCGTGCGTACCAGCAACAGCCAAAACCCACTTATCAAATAAAATATTCTCATACAACCATTGAGGTCCTGAAATAAATGGCAAGTCCTGATTTAAAATTGCCTCCATCAAATCGTTTCCTCTAGTAACTACATTTCCAATCACATATATGTCTGGTTTAAGTTGAATCTGCTGACTATCAAAACCATCCGTTATTGGAATACCTAATGTCTCAAGTTGAGTGGACATTGGAGGATAAATATTCTTATCACATCCAGTTACTTTATACCCAACTGCCTTAGCTAACACGGCAATCCCTGCCATAAAAGTCCCGCAAATCCCTAAAATATGAATATGCATAATTATTTTATATTAGAAGCAAGCCATCGCCTCAATTGATCAATGTGTATATCACGGCGTGTAGCTAAATCTTTCAGCTGATCTTCATCAATTTTATCTACACTAAAATATTTTGATTCAGGGTGTGAAAAATAAAATCCGCTAACAGATGAGGCTGGAAGCATAGCCTTACTCTCAGTCAAACTCATGCCAATTTCATCGACTTTCAGGTGTTTAAACATATCGACTTTAACCGTATGTTCTGGACAGGCTGGATAGCCTGGAGCAGGGCGTATACCTTGATAGCTTTCTTCAATCAATTCTGATATTGATAATTTTTCTTTAGACTGATACCCCCATAAATCTTGTCGAACTCTTTCATGCATATATTCTGCAAAAGCCTCTACCAATCGATCAGTTAATGCTTTGAGCATAATTGCCGCATAGTCATCATGCTTTTTCTCAAATATTTTTACATAATGCTCAACACCAATCCCCGTAGTTACAGCAAACACACCAATGTAATCTTCAATGCCACTTTCTTTCGAGGCAATAAAATCAGCTAAACATTGATTGGGCTTTTTCTCCCCTTTAATATTAGGTTTCTCAGTTTGCTGCCTCAAGCCATAATAGGTAAATAATTTTGTGTTTCTACTTTCATCTTCATAAATCTCAATATCATCGTCATTAATTGAGTTAGCAGGATAAAATCCCACTATTCCATTAGCCTTTAATTTTTTCTCATTTATTAGGCACTCAAGCATTATTTGAGCATCTTTATAAACTTGCTTAGCACTTTCCCCCACCACCTTGTCCTCTAAGATTGCAGGAAATCTACCTGCCAACTCCCAAGTTTGAAAAAAAGGTAACCAATCAATATATGATGCAATGATTCTTAAATCGATATTCTTAAACACGCGTCGACCAATAAACTTAGGCTTAACTGGATCAAAAATTAACTTCACCTTATTTTGCCTAGCACTGTTCAAACTAATATACTGAGGACCTTTTTTATTTTCATGTTGAGTTCTTACTTTTTGATAATCTTTTCTTAATTCTACTAAATATTTTTTACGCTGATCGGGTGTCATTAATGATTGCATAACTGAAACTGACCTTGAAGCATCTGACACATAAATAACGGGTCCATCATATTTAGGTGCAATTTTTACAGCAGTATGTGCACGTGATGTCGTCGCTCCTCCAATCAACAAAGGCATTTTAATCCCATGAAAATAAGGATCGCGTTGCATCTCAGATGCAACATGACTCATCTCTTCTAAAGAGGGGGTAATTAGTCCAGACAATCCAATAATATCTACATTATCCTCTTTAGCTTTTTTTAAAATTTCTGCACATGGCACCATTACTCCCATATTAATTACTTCAAAGTTATTACATTGCAACACCACTGAAACAATATTTTTTCCAATATCATGAACATCGCCCTTAACAGTGGCAATTAACATTTTTCCTTTGGATTTAGCTTTGATACCAGTTCTTTTTTCCTCAGCCTCTTTTTCTTCTTCGATAAATGGAATTAGATGTGCGACTGCTTGCTTCATTACGCGAGCAGATTTCACTACTTGCGGTAAAAACATTTTTCCTTGAGCAAATAAATCCCCCACCACATTCATTCCGCTCATAAGAGGGCCTTCAATAACATTAATTGGCCTCCCCTTATTTTTCATTATAAATTGACGAGCCTCTTCGGTATCTTCAACAATATAGTCTGTAATACCGTGAACCAAAGCATATTCAATTCTTTTTTCAACTGAAATTACATTCTCATTGTCACCTCGCCAATTTTTCTTTTGAGATTCCTTTTTACTTCCTTGTAATTGTCCTGCAATATCAATAAGCTTTTCAGTAGCCTCTCCGTTGCGATTAAGCACGACATCTTCAACCACTTCTTTAAGCTCCGTATCAAGATCATCATAAATCCCCACCATTCCAGCATTCATAATCCCCATCGTCATACCTGCTTTAATGGCATGATATAAAAATACAGTGTTAATAGCTTCACGAGCTGCATCATTGCCTCTGAAGCTAAAACTCACATTAGAAACGCCCCCAGAAATTTTAGCGTAAGGTAAGTTTTCTTTGATCCATCGAGTAGCATTAATAAAATCAACAGCATAATTATTATGTTCATCAATGCCGGTAGCAATTGCAAAAATATTCGGATCAAAAATAATGTCTTCAGGAGGAAAATTTATTGTTTTGGTGAGTAGCTCATAAGCACGTTTACATATATCAACCTTACGCTGATAACTATCGGCTTGGCCCTGTTCGTCAAAAGCCATCACTATGACTGCGGCACCATAACGTCTACATAATTCAGCCTGCCTCAAAAATGGTTCTTCGCCTTCTTTTAATGAAATGGAATTTACAATAGATTTACCTTGAACACATTTAAGTCCCGCTTCAATCACAGACCATTTTGAAGAGTCAAGCATGATGGGAATTCTTGCAATATCAGGTTCGGAGGCAACTAAATGTAAAAATTTCGTCATAACCTTTTCAGAATCAAGCATCCCTTCATCCATATTAATATCAATGATTTGAGCGCCATTTTCAACTTGTTGCCGAGCTACTGAGATTGCAGCTTCATATTCCTCATTAATGATAAGGCGAGCAAACGCTTTAGAGCCTGTAACATTCGTTCTTTCACCTACATTTACAAATAAAGTACCTTCATCCTGAATGGTTACCGGTTCTAATCCTGATAAACGTGTATAACGATCAATAGACGGTAATTGTCTTGGGGGCAGCGAACTGACCTCGTCTGCAATCGCCTTAATATGATCCGGAGTTGTTCCACAACATCCTCCCGCAATATTCACAAACCCGCTTTCAGAAAATTCTCTTAATAAAGATGAAGTATCCTGTGGCTTTTCATCAAAACCAGTTTCTGACATAGGATTAGGAAGGCCAGCATTAGGATAAATACAAATATAAGTTTCTGCGATCTTAGAAAGCTCTTCTGCGTAAGGTCGCATTAATGCAGCTCCCAATGCACAGTTCAACCCAACCGTTAGAGGCTTGGCGTGACGAATTGAATTCCAAAAAGCTGGTACTGTCTGTCCTGATAAAATTCGACCAGACGCGTCTGTGACAGTCCCTGAAATCATAATAGGCAGACGCATACCTATTTGGTCAAAAAAAGTTTCAATAGCAAAAAGGGCGGCCTTACAGTTTAAAGTATCAAAAATAGTTTCCACTAAAAGAAGATCTACGCCTCCCTCAATCAAGGCCTCAATTTGCTCGGTATAGCTTTCCACTAACTGATCAAAATAAATATTGCGTGCACCTGGATCATTCACATCTGGAGATATGGAAGCAGTTTTAGGTGTCGGGCCTATGGCTCCTGCAATAAATCGTGGTTTTTCCAAAGTCGAATATTTTTGGACGGCTGCACGCGCCAATTTTGCGGAACTCAAATTCATCTGCCGGACAACGCCTGACATGAAATAATCATCTTGTGCAATGCTATTGGCGCCAAAAGTATTGGTTCCAATAATATCAGCCCCAGCGGCAAGATAATCTTCATGAATAGATTGAATGATGTGTGCCTGGGTAACACTTAATAGTTCATTATTACCCTTAAGAAATAATTCACGCTCACCTTTAGGTGCCTTAAACTCCTTAAAATCCTTACCCCGATAGTCATCTTCATTCAGATGTTTTTGCTGAATCATTGTTCCCATGGCACCATCCATCACAAGTATTTTTTGTGAAAGAAGTTGCTTAAGGATTTTTTCAGTCTCAGGAAGTTGAGATATTTTCATTAGTTAACATTATAAATTTAATAAAGGCTCTATCAACTCTATTATTATAAGAGATTATTTCTTTGTCTTCGCTTCTATAGCGCTTAATTTTTCTTCTAGGGCTTCCAGCTTTTCTCTAGTTCGTTTTAAAACAGCCGTTTGAACATCAAACTCCTCTCGATTAACAAGCTCCATTTTGGTGAATATGCCCTGTAATAGGGCATTTATATTATCCTCAACATCACCTACCGGTGAATCCGAAAGTATTTTTCTAATTCCATCAGAAATGTCTTGAATTTTACTTTTATTAATCACAGCCATACCTTATAAACATAAATCCATAAAAAATTGATTTTAACAGGAATTTTTATTTTGTAACTATGATAGAGCAATCTTATTTTTCACTATAAATAACTATATTGTTGTATACAAACAACAATATAGTCACATTTATTATCAAATAAACAACAAATGCTTGGTTTTAAACAATTTCATAGTGATAATGAAATAAGCATAACTTTAGTTAAATTTAACTAATAGCTAGATAAATTTCATTAAAGCAA
>JBBWVM010000007.1:0-2005 GCA_050256215.1 Methylophilaceae bacterium | reverse complement strand
CTACTTCTTCGAATGTTTTTTTGTTTAATGCTTTTAAAGCCTCATTAATTTTTTTTGTGTGATTACTTGTTTCTTCTTGGGTTGGATTGTCTGATATTTCAATAAGGATATGAGATAGATTGTAGTTTTCCGGTGCAATCTTTTTTTTAAGGGCCAAGAAATTATCAATTTCGAATTCAGATATAATTAATCTTGAAGTAATTTCACGTATTTTTAGTTGATTTACAGTGAGCTCAAAATATATTTGATCTTTAAAGATAGCAAAATCTCCCCCATTACTTTCTATGTTTTTTTTTAAATTATCAATAGATAATTTATTTTTATTTGCTATGTTTTGAATAACACCAATCAGCTGTTCTTGAGAAATTTTAATTCCAGAATGATTGGCGTATTGCATAATAATGCTTTTATTAATAAGTTCATCTAATGTTTTTTTAATAAGAATTTGTTCATCAGGAAGGTCTTTTCCTTGTTTTTGCCAATTATATTTTTTTTGATTTAATGCTTTATCAAGTTGCTTTTTAGAAATAATATCCTTTTCAACTATCGCTACAATGCTATCAATTTCAATATATTCTTGATTAGCAGTTAGGCTAGCAATTAAAAAAAAACTTTGTAAAAAGTATAAGCTTATTGCTAATGTAATTTTTTTAAGCATTACTTAAAGTTATTTTCCCTATATTTGTCTGGTAAATCTGAAGCAAATAAACTTCCAGGTACATTTCTATTCATTTTCTCAAATAAATCGGACTGATTACCAGTTCCTAGCGACCCTAGGCCTCCTAATTCTATTTGAAGAAAGAATGTATCATTTGGAGTGCTGGTAGTTGCTAATTGAAGCCTATGGAACATTGCCTGAACTGACCAACATCCTGCGTCATATGCAACTCCACCCATTCCTTCAATTACAGTTGATTTAAGTATATCGTAATTATAACTTGCAAGGCCTGACCAGCCATGACCAAGAGGCAACTGTCCTGATAAATTAAATTGCTTAATATCATAAGCATTTGTATTTGTATTGTTAGGGTTTCTGACTAATCGATAACTTGCGTTTAGTACTTTTCCTGGTTCTGGTTTGTATTTTGCTCTTATAGTAGCTCTATTAGTGTGGCTTTCATCGACATTGTATTGGTAATCTGTTTTGAGTTGCAAGGTTTTTGTTAGGTGTAGTTTTGCATCAAAAAAGATATCGGACGTATCATTTTTATAGGTTGAGTTAGCAAATTGTGTTTCTTTTAACACTTTTCTGTCATCTAAATAAAACCTTTGTGCTACAGTGGTTGTTACCCATTCAAAACCTTTATTATCGATAATGCTACTTGATAGTGCTAGAGTAATCTGATGGCTATCCATAATTCTATCGTCGCCAGCAAATTGTTCTTCTTCAAATATACTTTGAGCATTTAATTCGGTTAAACCTGTGTCGAACATTGGAAGCATTGATTGATTTTTATATGGGGTGAAAGAGTAAAAAGCTCTCGGTTCAAGGGTTTGAGTATAATTATTTGCACCTAAACCAATAGATTTGTCGAAATAAAGCCCACTATCCACTGAAATAGTCGGAATAACTAAAGTTTTTGACTTAACATTAGCATTTTTAAGATTATAATTTCGTAAATTCAGTTTGAGTTTTGGTATTATATATCCATAATCTGCCTCAATGGGTGCTGATATACTTGGAGTTGAAGAAAGGCGACTACCTGTGGCGCTAGTTCCAATATAATTATTATTTCTTTCAAACTGTGTATAAGAAAATTTTACATCCGTTGTTAAAAAAGGAAGTCCGTGACTATCATCCCAGTATTTGTAATAACTGGATGTCAAACTTGGAAGTCTTTCATAAGGAGAGCTGTTGGTTAAATTTTGAAACTTTTGAGTGAAAAGTTTGGCGTTAAAATTATTTTTAGAATAACTAATAAAAGCTTCTTGTGGGAGGCTCACCTGGCTAGTAACTGCAATGTCAGTTGACATATCAGAAAAATAATTATTATCATTTTTAGCT
>JBBWVM010000006.1:0-32312 GCA_050256215.1 Methylophilaceae bacterium | reverse complement strand
CCAGTAAATAATTTGCGAAATCCAATGCGCAATAAATGACTGAGAGTAATGATAACCGCGCAAACTTTGTTCTATTGATGTCAATGGGCAGGTTAGACCGAGTAATGTTTCGCTTGTTATCAATCCCATCAACGAACAATGGATTAACCTTATTTTTCGATTAGTAGTAATAACCCAACCAAACTTGTAACCAACGGGTATGATGAAAAGTCCTACCGTGATGAAAATCACAACGCAAAAATGAAAAACCAAAACCAAATCAGCAATCAATAAACTAATCTCCATAGTCAATAAAAAATCGGTTCAATACATTGTTCAATACATAGATTGTAAATTATTCCGGTTTAAATATTTGAGTTATTCCTTTTACACAGAATCAATGGGTAATGGAACACTCTCCTCATCTGTCAATACACCAGGAAAATGGAAATATCCAATCCCTGACAGTTCAGGTGAAATTATCCTAAAATCCGTCAGTAGTTATTGAGTTAGATAAAAAGGATTGTTCTCACCTATTCCGTCATAAGACAGTAAAACCCATATGAACTGTGAAAAGTCATGTGGGTTTTTTTATGTTTGGGAGCATAACGAAATATATTCTGTTTACATCACAAGATTAATTTGTTTAATATGTAATATATGAAAGAAACATTACACATTTAGAAGAACTCTAACTATATAACGAAATCTACTCCGTTACGGTTGAGTAAAATATTGATTAATATTGAATTTTAGGTCGTTGTTTTTATGCAGTTGCCAACGTTGAATATGATGGTCTAACCTTTCGCATTGCTTGGGAAAATGGTTGGTAGAACATGAGAATCTATTTCGCTTTGCTGATATTTTTTACGCATCTTGACTTTGCTTTTGCAGACCATCAACTATATAAGTCAGATGAGGAAGTAATTGCGATACACAACTATAGAATGGTTGGCATAAGAAAAGAGTTTGATAATTTGGTTATCAAATCATTGCATCCTGTTCAAAAGATTGAACGAGAGACTCAGCCAAATCTCGTGATTCGGAAATTAATCAAAAATAGTGATCTTTTGAGTGTAATTTATTTCGACGGAAATGAAATAAAGATTAATGAGTATTCATCAGAAAAAATGCAGAAAGATGAACTCATTTACAGCATGTCTATTGCAAAAAGTTTTGTGAGTTATTTGCTTGGCAATGCAATTTGTGATGGATTAGTAAGTTCCTTAGATGATCCTATTGACAATTATGTTCAAGAAACTCGAGGAACCCTATATAACGGCACATCTTTGCGAAATATCATTAATATGTCTGCCGGTGATGCGATTCATTTTGATAATAACTCATTAAAGACCTATGCGATGTCAGTGGTAGTCAAAAAGGTCCCTATTGCTACTTTACTGGAACAATTAAAAAACAAACCTAAATCCAACCAATCTGATTGGATTATTGGTTTTGCAAACTTTTTTTACAGCAACATTCTCACAGATCTGATTGCAAAGGCTATTGATGAGGTAACGCCTGATGGTTTTGCGAAATATTTTCAACAAAAAATTTCTGACCCAGCAGGATTTTCTCAAGATGTTGTATTTCTAAAAGATGCTAATGATTGGATTATTGGTTTTGCGTTTCTCTATGCCAGTCGATCTGATTATGTGAATTTTGGGAAATTAATTGCACGTAATTGGAAGAGTGACAGTTGTGTTGGACAGTATTTACGGGATATATATGAGCATAAAGTGCCAACGAATAAAATGGGTAATGACTATAAAAGTTACGCAGGTTTTTTTTGGACGGATAAACCTAAGTTTGATTTTAAGCACCTATCTATGCATGGTCATGGCGGGCAACGGATTATAATTAACTTAGAAACTGGCGAAGTACTTGCTACGCATTCTATTCGAAGAAATTTTGATACCTCTCTGATTGAGGAAATAATGTCGAAGTAAAATTAGAATTAACTAAGTAAATTAATTTGGAAATCTATAGAGATGAATAAATATTTCTAAATATTATATGTTTTAATTTAGGTCAACTTTTAAGTGTACTCATATATAAGATATATGTATATAGATTTTCTTAACAATATATTATAAATATTGTTTTTTTTTTGATTGAAAAAAGGTAGACTGCATTAAGTTTAAAGAGATGAAAGTTTAGACTTATTCTATATATAAACAGGAGAGTTAAGAATGGATATATTAGGAACTATTAGAAAGTGGTCTGCCGGGCTTGCAGAAACAGCTATAAGCCTTGCTGCATTAGCAATTGCTTTACAAATATTAATGGGGTCAGCGGATGTCCCATTTCTAGGATCAACTGATGTAATTGGAAATGTTTCAGGTATTTTAGCTCAACTTGGTAGCGATGGCCTTATTGGTTTAGTTGCTGTTTGGGTTCTTTATTCTATTTGGAAATCTCGCAAATAGTATAGAATATGTTTAAATTAGAAATACTAAAAGGGCTCATTTATGAGCCCTTTTATTTATTTACTAATATAGAATTAATAGTATGACAAATATAAGAAATAAGTGGCCAAAATTTTGGAATCAATTAGGTGGGTTGATTGTATTATTTAATTGTATTTTTTCAATTTCTTTAGGTTTTTATAACGCTAATTATTTATGGATGTTAGCTCTTGCCCCTAGTTATTTGATTGGTTTTTATTTATATCGTTATCGATTTGTAAAATCAGTCTATAATGAATCTAAATCAAATCCATTTTTTACAGATCTACACATTTTATTTTTGGCTAGCGTCATTACTATGTTGGTAGCTTATATTGTTGGATACTGTATAAATTTAATTATTAGTTAATATAATTATGCGACCACCAATTTTATCAAAATATCCTGCTGAACAAATTATAAGAAACCTAAAAGCATCTAAAGAAAAAGATGTTTGGATTGTACGATTCATCCCTCAAATATTAAATAAAGAAAAAATTAATGCAAATGCAATTTCATTAATGAAGCGAGTAAGTTTATTAAGGCTTGAGCCAATTTCGGATCAGGAGTTAGAAAAAATTCGTCGACATCTTAAAGAGATTGGTAGGGATGATTTGGTTTGTGTGCGGCAAACGGAAAAGAGGCAAAAGAATATTATTATTTTTTGTGCACATGATGATGCTCCTGAGACAATTGATGGAATTGAAAGGCATATTTATAGGATTATTCCTAATGCAAAATTAAAATTTGGCGCCTCTGATATAAACCGCGATCGTTGCTGTGTCGTAAAAAGAAAATTTTGGAAGACAGATAAAGATCGCCCAACGGGCATATATTCTATTAATGAATTGGCTTTTGTTGGTTAAGCTACGGCGGCTGAAACGACTTTGCGATTTAATCTTTTTGTCGCATTAGTATGATTTTTAAAAGATTTTGTTGACTTAATGAATGGTCTTTTTTTACCACTTCTCTTTCTTTTTCTTTCGGTGTTAATTGGGGCAACCTTTGTTGGCTCCATTCCTGATACAACTTTCATTTCAATTTTAAAATTTGTGAATTTTTCTATTTTTCGAAGATGTTCTCGATCGGTTGGGTTTACAAGGCTGATGGCTAACCCCTTTTTATTGGCTCGGCCTGTCCGACCAATTCTATGAACGTAATCTTCCGCGACCCTTGGGAGGTCGTAATTAAATACATGAGTAATGTGTTTAACATCAATACCCCTTGAAGCCAGATCAGTTGCCACAAGCACTTTAATTTCATTTCTTTTAAATCGATTAATAGTTTTAGTTCGGTTACCTTGAGACATGTCTCCATGGAGGGCTGAGGATTTTATATTTGAATGATATAGTTCATCAGCGAGCTTGTCTGCTTGTCTTTTTGTTGCTGTAAAAATAATAGCTTGATTCATATCTTCGCTTGCTAGGAAATGATTGAGTAATTGTTGTTTATGGAATTGGTTATCTACATAATAAAGTGATTGTGCAATATTGCTATGCCCGGTTGTTTCCGGTTTAATCATTATTTTGACTGGAGATTTAAGAAATTCTTCTGCAATTTTAGATATAGATTGATCTAGAGTTGCCGAAAACATTAGCATTTGCTGTTCTTTATTTGTAGCATTAAATATTTTTCTGATATCAGGAACGAAACCCATATCCAGCATTCTGTCAGCTTCATCTAAGACCATTATTTCCGTATCTTTTAATTTTATTTTTCTTTGCTGAAATAAATCTAGCAAGCGTCCTGGTGTTGCTATCAATATATCTACTGGCTTAGAGAGCAATCTATTTTGTAGTGTATAGGACATGCCTCCAGTAATGGTTACAGAATTTATCTTTAGGTAGCGCCCATATTTTTTAATACTGTCAGTAATTTGATTAGCTAATTCTCGTGTTGGGCTAATAATTAATACACGTGGGCCTTTGGTTTTTTTTTCATTCTGAGTAAGGTGATGCAAAATTGGTAATACAAATGCAGCAGTTTTTCCTGTCCCTGTTTGAGCCGTAGCTAGCACATGTTTATTAAGCATTACTTCTGGGATGGCTTTAGCCTGAATAGGCGTTGCATCTTTATAGCCTATATTATTAATGGCTTTAAGAATTGAGTGATCAAGATTTAGGGTTTGAAATGACATAAATATATCCTTATATAAGTTCTAATCATGAAGATTGTGAATTAAGAATACTTATAGCCAATCTGCATCGAGTGCGAAGTATATAGGTATATGAAAATAAAGCAAATTAATAGATTAAGGAGTTAAATCTATTATTTTTATATTTTAAAAAGTAAAAATTGGTTATGATAAGGTGTAGGCTACTCAATAGATTTAACTTAGTAATGAAAAAAATATTTTATCTAATTTTGTTAATCATGCCTGTAACGTCAGTTATGGCTGAATGGGAAGGAGGCTACATTAGTTATGATGGAAAGATGACATTGTATTTTGATGCAAAATCACTTCAAGTAAGTTATCCCTTGTTTCGCATGTGGTCACTTATGGATTTTAATGAATCTGTCTATGAAAATGTATTATCGGCGAAGATATTAACAGAATATCATTGTGAACAAAAAACAAGAAGGGTGATACATATTGTTTCTTACTCAAAAAATAAAGCGATGGGACCCGTATCTTCTCAGTCAAGCGCGAGCCAAGCGTGGAGACCACTAAGTCACGATATAAATACATTGGTATACAAGATATTTAAGACGGTTTGTGGAATTGAAGTTGAATGAATTTTAGGTCGATATTAATAACTTTATGTATTTTTTTAATAGTAATAATTGCTGGTTATTTTTACCCAAAAAAATATTATTTTGAATGTACGGGGACGATTTTTTCACCTATTGAAAAAATTAAACATGAGCAAAATAGAAGCTTATCTAAAGAAGAAGAAAGTATATTAGAAATATATCGCGCGGTAGAGATGTTAATTTTTGGCACCCAAGATCAGGTTGAAAGAATTCAAGACAAAAAAATACTTGTACTTAATAATTATTATTTTGGATTTAAACAGACGTTGAATCAAGATGGTTGGGAAAATTGCTCTAATGATGATGTATCGGTAACGTGCAAAAAAGATTTTGAATCAATTACTTTTAATATGATCGAACAAAAATTAACAAGTGATATATTTAACGATTTTGAAAAAATAGAAAGTAAACAGTTTGCAATCTATGACTGTAAAAAAGTTACTCATTTGTTAGGAAAGTAATTTTTAAAGATGAGGGCCCTATTTTATTAATTAATTTATGTTTATCGTCTAAAGATAAATTTTTTATTTGATATTCTCTTTTACTAGCTGAACTTCTATTTAAGCATTCTTCTTGATAGACTAATTCAAAAGGGGCGCGTCCTTTAGTATATTTTGCCCCTTTTCCAACGTCATGTTCTTTAATGCGTCGTTGAATATTAGTTGTTATACCGGTGTAGAAAGTATTATCAGAACATTTAAGAACATATATAAACCATTTTCTTTTTGTTTTTGCTAATTTGGTTAGTGTTATTAATCCACTGACATTGTAATTAGTCATTTAATTCAAAAATTTTTTAATTTCAACGGAATATTCTGGGAAATACTGTTTTATGATTTTAAGATTAAATTGACGAAGTATTGATTGATTAGATTCTCGTTCTAAGAGAAAAATAAAGGATTGTTTTATCAGTTCTTCCGGTGTTATTTTTTCACCGGTAATTTGCTGATAGGTTTCTGTATCAAGTGTAACGTTATGTTGTGTTTCTCCATCTTTGGAAATATTAACTTGGTAATGAGTAGTGTCAATCTTTTTTATTGAAATCATATGTTTTTATTGAAAATTTTTTTAATTTAATACAATTATAAAGATAGATATTCATTCTTACGTCTAATAAATAAAAATTTATTATAGAATTGATTGGTTTTCGGTGCAATTACCATTAAATCTTTTAATATATTGCCCAAAGCCTTTGTTCCCGGATATGAAATCAGTAATTTTGTTTGTTTGTTGATTAATTGTTAGTTTTCGAATGTTTAGAAAATTAGATTCGCATGTTATGGTTGGATTTTGCCAATCACATTTAATATTGTTTAAGTCTTGTAAGATACCATTAATAAATTCATAAGTATTCGTTTTCATTTCTTCTTTAACGCCTGATGATCCTATTATTTCAAATTGACTAAGACCTATGCATTGGTAATTTATAGTTTTCCCTTTTGCATTTGTATCTAAAGCAATTGATAATAATAAAATAAGAAATAATAATATTTGAATGGTATATTTTAACTTGTAATATAGAAAGCTAGCTTGGCTCATATGCATCTTTAATATAGTTGGTTGTTTACTCACTTGGCTCAATATTTCATGCGTTGCAGCGTGTATCAGTAATAATTTTTTTATTGAGTAAGCTCTGTCATACATCGTGTGAAATCTTTGGTACCTATTTTAAAGTCTAATTTTACACATTTTATTCTTGCCACTGTTCCTGAAAGGCGTTTTGATGATTTTCCTTCAAAATTTAGCTCATTATCATTTTTGTCAATATAGTTACATTGATATGTGATGATGCTCTGGAATAAAAAATCATCACCTGTATTAGCAATGCTTTTCTGTTTGAGTCCCCCATAAATTTGGCAAGCACGAATCATTTGAATATTTACATCCTCATCTTCAAAATGTTGTGAAATTATTATTCCAGTATAGTTATTATGAGGTGCTGGGTATTCTTCATTTTGTAGAGAGTGTGAAGCACACCCAGTAAGGCTTATTAGGAAAGGTACGAATAGCAAAAGGATTATGTATATATTCATATAGCTATTGTATGCGTTAAAGGTTTTATCGTCTAATGCCAGAAATACAGACCCAGTCATTTTTAAATAATGATGGTTCAAAATCACACCACTCGGTATAAATTTCCTTAATCATTAATTCTTGAGATTTAAGAATTCCTGATAATGCAATTTTTCCTCCAGTTTTACAATGGCGTGCAAGTGCAGGGGCTAATACTGACAGTGAGCTAGATAGGATATTTGCAACAATTAGATCTGCTCGGTAGTTTAAAGGCTTATCAGTATTAATCCATTCGATTTTAGTACTATTCAGATTGGGATTATTCTGGCTTGATTGAATGGTTTGGGGGTCAATATCAACTCCAATTACTTTTTTTGCGCCTAATTTTTTTGCAGCAATTCCTAAGATACCAGAACCACACTCATAATCTAGAACATCATAATTATGTTGTATATTTTTTATTAACTATTCAATACAAAGATGGGTGGTTGGGTGTGCGTCAGTTCCAAAAGCTAGTCCTGGATCCAGGATAAGATTAATTGCTTTGTCATCGATAATGTCATGCCAGGAAGGAATAATCTAAAGTTTATTTTTGATTGATATTGGACTGAATTGAGATTGTGTGAGCTTAATCCAATCTTGATTTGAGACTAAGGAGACACTAATATTTATTTTTAACGATTTAAATTTGTCTTTTAGTTTGGCCTTTATTTTTTCTTCGTCACTGTTTTGATCAAATAGTGCTTGTATTTGATTGTCTTGCCAGAATTGTTGAGGTCCGTTATGTGGCTCACCAAAAATTAATTCTTCATTTTTTTGATTGAGATTTGAATCTTGGATAGAAACTGAAATAGCACCTAATTCAATAAAAAAATCACTAATTAACTCAACGTGTAGATCATCAGAATGAACTATAAAGCTTGTCCAAGCCATGTGTTAGGGCTTATTATTTAGCTTATTTTCTAGATAATGTATGCCAACGCCGCCATTAACATACCCAAGATCATTCATAAGATCACGATGTAGAGGGATATTTGTTTTTATACCTTCTATAACAATTTCAGATAATGCAATTTTCATTCTTGCAATGGCTTGTTCTCTATTTTTACCATAGGCGATAATTTTACCAAGCATTGAGTCATAATGTGCAGGAACTTTGTATCCACCATAGACATGAGTATCTACTCTAATGCCAGGTCCACCAGGAAGATGGAATCTCGTTATTGTACCTGGTGAGGGGGTGAAGTTGTAAGGGTCTTCGGCATTAATCCGACATTCAACGGAATGACCTTTAAATTGAATGTCTTTTTGTCTAAAAGATAGCTTTTCTCCAAAAGCTATCTTAATTTGTTCATGAACAAGGTCTATTTCTGTTATTGCTTCTGTAACGGGGTGCTCCACTTGAAGTCTGGTATTCATCTCAATAAAGAAAAATTCCCCATTCTCATATAAAAATTCAAAAGTACCTGCTCCTCGGTAATTTATTTTTTGACAGGCTTTTACACAGCGAGTACCGATTTTGTCTCTTTGCCTGTTTGTTATGTAAGGCGCTGGAGCTTCTTCAATAATTTTTTGATGTCTTCTTTGGATTGAACAGTCTCTATCTCCTAAATGAATAACATTTCTATGTTCATCTGCTAACACTTGAAACTCTATGTGGCGCGGAGCCTCTAAAAATTTCTCCATATAAACTATTGGATTGCCAAAGGCAATCTGTGCCTCATTTTTAGTCATGGCAACTGAATTAAGTAGTGCGGCCTCAGTATGAACTACTCGCATACCTCGTCCACCACCACCACCAGAGGCTTTTATGATAATTGGATAGCCTATTTTTTGCGCAATCTTTTTAATTTCTTTTGGATCGTCAGGTAGCGCACCATCAGAGCCTGGTACGCAAGGCACCCCTGCATTTTTCATAGCTTCTTTAGCGCTAACTTTGTCACCCATAAGGCGCATAGTCTCTGCTCGTGGCCCAATAAAAACAAAGCCACTTTTTTCAACGCGCTCCGCAAAGTCAGCATTTTCTGAAAGAAAGCCATAGCCAGGATGAATGGCTTGAGCATCAGTTACTTCGGCTGCACTTATAATGGCTGGAATATTAAGATAGCTTTGGGCAGAGGGGGCGGGGCCTATACATACTGATTCATCAGAGAGTTTTACGTATTTTGCTTCTGCATCTGCTTGAGAATGTACTGTTACAGTTTTAATGCCCATTTCTTGGCAAGCGCGAAGAATTCTAAGTGCTATTTCACCTCGGTTGGCAATTAAAATTTTATCAAACATATTTTAAAAATTTCCTAAGCATATGGTTAATTAATAATAAATAGTGGCTCACCAAACTCTACTGGCTGCCCATTTTCGACTAGGATTTTCTTTATAATGCCGTCTTTATCTGATTCAATCTCATTGAGAAGTTTCATGGCTTCTATAATGCATAATGTATCTCCTTTTTTCACCACGCTTCCAATATCTACAAAGGCTGCTGCATCTGGAGATGAAGCACGATAAAAACTTCCAACCATAGGAGATGTAATTGTTTTTTCGTTTTCATGTTGTTCTGAGGTAGCTGGCTTAACTTCCGTGTTGATTGACGAGGCAGGAAGTTGAGTTGATGCTTGGGGAGGTTGAGGAATATAATTTATCTGAGGTTGTTGAAATGCATGGCTTTTTCGGCTAATTTTTACCTTTTCTTCACCCTCAGTCAATTCGAGCTCTGATATATCTGATGTCTCAACTAAATCTATTAGTTTTTTTAATTTTCTTAAATCCATTGCTCACCTCTTGATTGATTTAACATACTTTAACTGCATAGTTTAATGCAGCGCTATACCCTTCAGCTCCTAATCCAGATATAACACCTTCAGCGATATCAGAAAAGTACGATACTTTTCTAAAGGGCTCTCTGGCAAATACATTGGAGATATGTACCTCGATAAACTTAATTTTTTTAGCTGAAAGGGCATCTCTGATGGCAATAGAACTGTGAGTAAAGGCCGCAGGATTAATTATGATAAAGTCACTTGTGATCAACTGTATCTTATCAATAATATCTGATTCACTATTGCTCTGAAATATATCAATTTTAATTGACAATTTTTTTGCTTCATTTTCTAATCTTTGATTAATTTCTAGTAAAGTTATTTTTCCGTAATGATCAGGCTCACGTTCACCGAGAAGGTTCAGATTTGGACCATGAATAATAGTAACGCTCTTAATGGACATAATTTTAAATCTCAACTAGATATAGAAAAATAGTCATTTTGACGAAAATAACAATATTTGTCCACAAGTTAATAGATTTTAGTTGCTTTTAAGTAATAAAGCTTACTGTATTAAGGTGTTTACTGTTTGATTTAATGCGTTTATTTTCACTTTACCATAAAATACTTTTTTTATATTTTCATCGGGATCAATAAGCACAGTAAAAGGTAATACTCCTCTTTTATTACCTAAAGATTTTGCTAGATTTATTCCAGCTATATTTGAAATTAAAGAGGTGTAATCAATAGGGACTTTATGAGTAAATTTATTTACAGGCTCTATTTCATCTATAGCAATACCAATTAAATTTATGTTTAGATTTTTATTTTTATGAAAAAATTCGTTGAGCTCAGGAATTTCTTTACGACATGGTGCGCACCATGTGGCCCAAAAATTTACAAGCAACCAACTTTGTCGATATTGGTTAAGCTGAACTTTATTGCCATTGTGATCAATTAAGGTTGTTGTAAAAAAAGTATGCGTATCTTTGTTTGTCTCAGGAAGGGTATAATTTTTTTTAAAAGTTATCCCAAGGCCTGTTGCTACGAGTCCAATTATAATAATCATTATAAATTTATTTTTAGTTTTCAGTTTGTATAGTCCTTTTAAGGATTAAAGAAAATTCAGTGGCACTTTTGAAGCCAATAGTTCTAAGGTGCTTTATTTCCTTGCCTGTTGTGTCAAAGAAAATAATACCAGGTGGTCCAAAGAGTCCATATTGTTTTAAAAGCGTACTATGGCCATCATTATTTGCTGTAACATCTGCTCGGAGTAAAACAAAATTATTCATTAAGGTAAGAACTTCTTTATTGCGAAAGGTAAATTTTTCGTATTCTAAACATGCAACACACCAATCTGCAAAAAAATCCAAAATTATTGGTTTATTGTTTAGGTTTGTAAGGTGAAAATTAAGTTCATTTAAATTATTTATTTGTATGAATGCTGGCTTAGCTTGAGTTAAATATGTTCCGTTTTCCCCTTGTAGCCAGAAAGGTTTTAAATTATATGCTGCAGATAAAACAGAAAGAATAAGTCCAAAAATTAAAAAAGATTTGTATCGTATTGTTGGTTGATTTGAAGACAATAAAAAATAGACAAAGGTGAATATTAATAATATATACAATAAAGTAAAAAAGAGAATTTCGCTCATTAATGGCCTAAGTATATAAATACTCATGCCAATTAAAATAAATCCTAATAAATATTTTACTTTTTTCATCCATGGTCCCGGTTTGGGGAGAATTTTTTGAGAAGAAAAGCCTAAAATAAGTAGGGGGATGCTCATTCCAATACTCATACTGAATAAGGCAATACCTCCAAGCATTAAATCTTGAGTTTGCCCTATAAAAAGAATGGCAGCTGCAAGGGGTGGAGCTACACATGGACTTAATATCAAAGAAGAAAAAAGTCCGAGAAAAAAGATATTTATTGCACTATTTTTTTTAAAGTTATTTAGAAGTTTATTGAATGTATTTAGTAAGCTAGTTGGTAAATTAATTTGAATGAAATCAAACATTGCAAATGCAAAGATCAAATAAATGATCCCACTTAGGATTATAAAGTTTATGTTTTGTAAGCTTGAAGATAATAATGTTCCTGTAAGTCCGGCAATAACCCCTAGCGTAGAGTAGGTAACAGATATACCGGCAACATAACTTAGCGTGTAAGGAATTGATTTTTTTGGTGTTGAGGCAAGAATAATGCTAGATAAAATTGGTAACATAGGTAAAACACATGGTGTTAAGGAAAGGAGTAAGCCAGAGATAAAGAAACCTATCAATGTCAGAAAAAGACTTTGAGATGAAAGTTGAGAGACTAAAATGTCAGTTTCGGATAAATTATTTTGATTCTTATTTTTTAATAAGCTGTAATTAAAAGTTTTGATTGTGGGCGGGTAACATAATCCTTTTTCACTGCATCCTTGGAATTCAATAGTAAATTGGTGCTCTTTTTGAGGAAGTGAAGTCATTTGGATAATGGCCTTACCTTTCCCGTAGTAGACTTCTTGTTTTCCAAAGTATGGATCTTTTTTGATTTTACCTTTTGGGAGATTGATCTTAAATTTTAGATCAGGCGATGCATTAAATTTTATTTTAGATTTATATAGATAGTAACTTGGCTTGCTTTCAAAATTAAGCAAAATTTCTTTTGGATTGTCTGAAAGAGATAAATTAATTAGGAAAGCATCGTGCACAGGCAAGAATTTTTCTTCTTGTTTGTAAAAAGAGAAATTATTATTAGCGGCTGTAGAGGTCAAGCTAAAGCATAGAAGAAAAATACTAATTAAAAATAAATTTAAATATTTTGTCATTTTTTAAATTAATGATTGAGGTTATAATTAGGTCAAAATCACTATATGGATTTAAGTTTTTATGACCTCAATCTTTTTTTTCAACATCATAACTCATTAATTATGCGAAAAATCTTAATTCTTTTTTTAATTTTACTCCCTGGCTTTGAGATAGCCGGGCTGATTTATTTTTTTAATCTTTATGGGTGGTGGTTTTTTGGGTACTTACTTATAATGATCATATTGGGATGGCAGCTTATCAGTGAAGAAAAATCCTTAGTGTTGCCAAAGCTTATGAGCTTGATGTCTCAGGGGAGAAGTCCCATTACGCTAATTATGGGGACAGCTAAGAATTTATTAGCCGGTGCATTATTTTTATTCCCCGGAGTTATTACAGATTTTATTGCCTTATTTTTAATATTAATCCCAATTAAGAATCAGGCTAATAAAAATAGCTCTTCCTTTAAGCGGCATACAAAAAATAATAACGATATAATTGAAGGAGAATATCATCGAGAAGATGAAGAAAAGAAATTATGAGCTATACCATCACCGTTAATCCATCAGGTCGAACATTTCAGGCTAAACCTAGCCAAACTATTTTAGAGGCGGCTATAGCTGCAGGAATAAATATTCCTTATGAATGCCGAAATGGAACATGTGGTTCATGTAAAAGCAAACTTAGTGCGGGGAAGGTGATGCTTGAAGGCTATCAGCAGTCCGCACTTTCTGATTCTGAAAAAGCAGAAGGTTGGATTTTATGTTGTAAAGCATTAGCGACTGAGGATCTGATTATAGAGGTAAGTGAATTAATGGTAGACGAAACTTTGGTACCGAAAATTACTCCTGTGAGAGTTGAGATGCTGGAAGAATTAAACAATGATGTGATGAAGATGATAATTAAGCTTCCAGGATCTAAAACATTAAAGTATAAAGCAGGGCAATATATTGAGTTTTTGCTGCCTAATGGTAGTCGTAGGGCTTTTTCAATAGCCAATGCTCCCAATGAATCTTTTCTTGAGCTTCATTTAAGGCTAATTGAAGGCGGTAAATTTACAAACTTTGTTTTTAAAGAGATGAAAGAAAAATCTATTCATAGAGTCGAAGCTCCTATGGGACAATTTTTTTTACGAGAAAGTGATCGTCCTATTATTTTTGTTGCGGGAGGAACTGGATTTGCCCCCATTAAATCTATTATTGAAGATATGATCGTTAAGAAAATAAGTCGTCCAATTTATTTATATAGAGGGGTACGAAGCCATGAGGATTTATATATGAACCAGCTTCCTGGGCAATGGAAAACCCAATTGGATATATTTACTTATGTTCCAGTGTATTCAGAGATTGTAGATGAGAGTAATAAATTAAGAACAGGGTTTGTTCATCAAGCGGTTTTAGATGATTTTAAGACGCTTAAAGATTTTCAAGTTTACTGTAGTGGCGCACCCGTAATGGTTGATATAGCTTGTAATACTTTCATTCAACAAGGACTACCTGAGGATGAATTTTTTTCTGACGCTTTTAGTTTCGCCCCTCCAGCCAAATAACTAAAAATTGGTAATTGGTATCAAAAATTATTAATTGCATCGAGTATTGAAGATAAATGTAAATTTTCTTTGACAATTATTTTTTCTGATATTTGTTTAAATTTTTCAGCTGTTCTTTGGTGATTAACAATAAAGTAGGCTTTTTTAAGCCAGGTTAGATCCTCAGCATCAACCAAGGAAATAAAATATCGAGCACTCTCATTACTAGTGACTAAGAAAATGATTTGATCGTATAATTTTAAAGTTTTATGTAGTTGTTTTAAATCAACATTTATATTTTCTCTTTTATAGCATTCCCCATAATCTACTATTGCTCCTTTTGATTGAAGTAAGCTTTTTAATGATTCCCTTCCATGCTTGCCACGAATAATAAGTATATTTTTGGATTTAATATCATCGAATATTTTATTTTGAACAAGATGTTCTGAATCATAGTGTTGGTTAGGGGAATAAATATCTCTTTTGTATTGTTTATATAATGTTTGCTTAGTGATTGGGCCAATTGTCGATAATGTAATATTTTTAGGTAATTCTAGAGCATTATGATTCATTCTTTTAGCAAAGAAATGGACTGCATTTGAGCTTATAAAGATAATATGATGATATCGGTTTAATTGTTTTAATTGAAAGTCAAAAAGACGGTAATCTTCCAATTCCAATATTTCTATTAAAGGAAATTCTATTGGGTAAATATTAGTGGAGGGTAGTAATTCATTAATTAAAATTTGATTTTGTTTTTTTGGACGCGTTAACACTAGCGCTAAGTTACTTTTGTTTTTTAACAACTGATTATGAGCATTCATTTAGTTTATTATCAAGACGACAATATTGATTTTGCCCCTTGATTAATTAACTTTTCACTCAATTTGTTACCAAGCATCTCAGGGTTATCAATCGCCCCTTCTTCACTTGCATAAATTATTTGGCTCCCGTTAGCTTGGGCCACAAAGCCTTTTAAGTGAAGCTTGTTATTTTTAATAATAGCATGAGCTCCAAGCGGAACGGTACAACTTCCGGCCAAAGCACGACTGACTGCACGTTCTGCACGAACACAGATAGAAGTTTTTTGATGATTTAAGGGACTTAATAATTCTTGTAAATTTGTGTTTGTTTTAAGTATTTCAATACCAAGCGCTCCTTGCCCTACTGCTGGGATGCTAGTGGATTCATCTAATAATAATGTAATTCTTTCTTCAAGCCCCAGTCTTATTAGTCCTGCAGCGGCCAATATAATCGCATCGTATTCTTTTCCATCTAATTTTCTTAATCGAGTTTGTAAATTTCCTCTTAAGGGGTTAATGATGAGATTGGGAAATTTAGCTTTAATTTGACTTTGTCGTCTTAGGCTTGAAGTGCCAATTATGCTGCCATCAGGTAGGCTTTCTAAAGATTGATAAAGATTTGAAATAAAGGCATCTCTTGGGTCCTCTCGTTCAGTAATTGCAGAAATCTTAAATTCAAGGGGAATATCCATAGGCAGATCTTTCATAGAATGTACAGCGAGATCAGCACGATTAGCAAGTAAAGCTTGCTCGAGTTCTTTAATAAAAAGCCCCTTTCCACCAATGGTGGCTAAGGATTGATCAAGTATGAGGTCGCCTTGAGTTTTGAAACCTTTAATTTTCACGATAATATCAGGATAGAGTTGATTGATTTTAATTTTAATATGTTCCGCTTGCCATATTGCAAGGGGGCTTTCTCTGGAGGCAATTGTAATATTTTTGATCATAATAATGACTAGATTTTAGCACAGACCTGATGTTGAGATTAGTCATGTGTTAAGGCATTTTCATATATAATTCACTGAATTAGTGATAATAGATTAATTTTAAATGAGAAATAATACTAAAAAATGGTCTGAAAGGTTTTCTGAGCCTACTAGCGAAATCGTTAAAAGATATACAGCTTCTGTTAGCTTTGATCAAAGGTTGGCTATGGTTGATATCCAAGGCTCCCTTGCGCACGCTGAAATGTTAAAAAAACAGAAGATAATTTCTTCAGTTGATTTAAAAGCAATTACTAAAGGGTTAAATCAAATTAAGAAAGAAGTCATTACTCAAAAGTTTCAATGGTCTATTGAATTGGAAGATGTCCATTTGAATATTGAAAAAAGATTAACAGATATTGTTGGTGAGCCAGGAAAAAAATTACATACAGGGAGATCAAGAAATGATCAGGTAGCAACTGATATGAGGCTCTATCTTAGAGATGTAGTAGGTCAAGTTATTGAACAAATTAAAAATTTACAAAAATCAATACTAACATTGGCTGAAGAGCATATTATGACAATCATGCCTGGTATGACTCATTTGCAAGTAGCCCAACCAATAAGTTTCGCCCATCATTTACATGCATATTTTGAGATGCTAGAAAGAGATAAGTCAAGATTTCAAGATGCTAGAAAGAGAATTAATATTTTGCCATTAGGATCTGCTGCATTAGCAGGGACTTCTTACCCTATTGATAGAAAGTTTGTTGCAAAATTACTTAAGTTTGATGGCGTAATGGAAAATTCTATAGATGCAGTGTCGGATAGAGACTTTTTGATTGAATTTAATGCCGCCGCTTCGTTACTAATGACTCATTTATCAAGATGGTCAGAGGAGCTTATTATGTGGTCAAGTCCATTTTTCAATTTTATTGAAATTTCGGATAGATTCTGTACAGGATCAAGTATCATGCCTCAGAAAAAAAATCCTGATGTGCCTGAATTAGTTAGAGGAAAGGTTGGTAGGGTAAATGGGCATTTACTCAGTTTGCTTACTTTAATGAAAGGGCAGCCACTCGCCTACAATAAGGACAATCAAGAAGATAAAGAACCTATTTTTGATGTAGTTGATACACTTTCAGATACTTTAAACATTTTCCCTGAAATGATTGATGGTTTAAAAATAAACAAAAAGGAGATGGAGTTGGCAACCTTGAAAGGGCATGCAACTGCTACTGATCTAGCTGATTATTTAGTGAAAAAAGGCATGCCATTTAGGGAGGCACATGGTGTAGTTGCTAAAGCAGTTAAATATGCGATTAATCATGAATGTGATTTATCAGAACTTGAATTAAATACGTTACAAAAATTTAGTAAATTAGTAGATAAGGATGTATTTCATTGTCTTACCTTGAAAGGGTCTATTCAATCCAGAAGGCATGTTGGCGGCACTGCTTTTATAACTGTAAAAAATGCACTTAAGAAAGCCAGATTAAAACTTAAGTAGTTTATTTAAATAAACTACTTAAGTCATATCCAGCGGATGTAGTTAAATTAAGTATTTCATCAATAGGTCTATTTGAAGACTCTGATAGTGCCCATAACATACTGCATCTTGTTCCTGTCTTACAATATGCAAGAATAGGTTTCTCAGCATTATTATAATGAGCACTAAAATCATCAACGTCTGCAAGTGAAATTTCGGTTCCTACGACAGGTTGGTGAATAAATTTAATTCCATGACTGGTAGCCATTTTTTGAATATTTTCAGCATCACTTTGATTTTGTTCTTCATGATCAGGACGATTACAAAAAATAGTTTTAAAACCTTTTTCTTTTAAAAGGTTTATATCATTCTCGGTAATTTGTTCAGAGACAAAGTAATCATCAATAATTTTATTAAGCTGCATAATCTTGATTCCTTATGAATATTTGTAAAAGTTCATTTAGAAATTTTTGGCCTAACTCTGTTGGTTTGATCTTATCATGACTTTGCTTAATGAGCCCTTTTTCTTGAGCGATTGATAATTCATTATTGATTGAATCAATAGACAAACCCGTTCTTTGTTCGAATAAAGTTTTATCAAAACCATCATTTATTCTTAATGTATTCATCATAAACTCAAGTAGAAGGTCTTTATCGGTTAATTTTTTTTTAGTATTAAAATAAAGACCTTTATTTACTCCATCAACATATTGTTTTGGATTTTTATAGCAAGCATATCGATGAATGCCATTTTTATTTGAGATTTTACTATGTGCTCCCGCACCAATTCCTAAATAGTCTCCAAAATTCCAGTAGTTTAAATTATGGCGACATTGACTTCCTTTTTTGGCGTAGGCAGAGGTTTCGTAATGTCCAAAATGGGCTTCGTTTAATTTATGAATAATTAAATCAAACAGTTCGGCACTTTTATCTTGGTCAGGGACTTGGGGTGGATGCTTATAAAAATAAGTATTGGGCTCAATCGTAAGATGATAATAAGAGAGGTGAGTGGTATTTAATTTGAGAGCCATTTCAATATCATCTTTGAGTTCAGTAATGGTTTGATTTGGCAAGCCAAACATGAGATCAATATTTACTTTTTTAAATAATTGTACTGCTAGTTTTGTCGCGTTATAAGCTTCTTTTTGATCGTGTATGCGTTCGAGTATTTTTAAGTGATTCTCATTAAAACTTTGTACCCCTAGAGACATTCTATTGATTCCCGCCTCTTGATAACCATAAAAATATTCTTTATCAGTGGCCCCTGGATTTGCTTCTATGGTAATTTCACAATTTTTTTCAAGTCCAAAAAGATCGGAGATTTTATGAATAATTCTTTTGAGGGCATCGGGACTGAATAAACTAGGTGTTCCTCCTCCAAAAAAAATTGAATGGATTGGTCTTGATGGAACAAGATCAGAATTTTCTAATTGTTTAATTAAGCTATTGGTATATTGAAGCTCACTTTCTTTAATATCTTGTCCTTTAAATTCATGTGAATTAAAGTCACAGTAAGGACATTTATGAATACACCAAGGAATATGGATATAAATTGATAGTGGGGGAGAGGTATGCAAGCCACTTATTGAGTGATTGGTCACAATAAATTTATTCTTTCTTTAAATTATTTTGAAGCTCATCGACAAGTTTGTAAAGCGTTTTACGCATTTGATTATCTGATACCTCCATTAATAATCCATCTTCAAATGCGTCTTGTATAAGTTGTTTTAATTCATTAAAGTTTTCAGACATAACTTTAATTTTCTCTGTGCAAGACACAACTGATTGATCATCTTTAATCCAGATAGGCCAATGTTTATTTTTCATAAAGTATTTTAAGTTTTTGTTTTAATTTTTGCAAAGCATGCCCGCGATGACTAATTCTATTTTTGAGTTCTGGATTTAATTCCGCAGCCGATAAATCTGTTTTGTAATCTAAAAAGATAGGGTCATAACCAAAGCCATTTTCACCTCGTGAGTTTAGTAAAATCTCTCCTTGCCATATTCCTTCAGCTATAAGAGGCTGAGGATCCAATGGTGATTTTATAAAAACGATGGCACAATAGTAATGGGCTTTTCTATTTTTTTTGCCGTCAAGTAACTGAAGTAATTTGAGATTATTTTTATAATCATTACTTGGGTCTCCTGCAAATCTTGCAGAAAAAATACCTGGCCCACCATTAAGTGCATCCACGCACAGCCCTGAATCATCTGCAATGGCAGGTAAATTAGTGGCTTTTGATGCAAATCGCGCTTTTGCTAAAGCATTTTCAATAAATGTATCATAGGGTTCTTCTGCAATACCAATACCTAATGATTGTGGAATTGCTTCAATAGGAAGCTCATTTAATAATAACTGCATCTCAGCTAATTTTTTTTCATTGTTTGTTGAGAGAATAATTTTTTGCATTTTATTTATTGTTTAAGTCCGTCTAGTTGTTTTGTTGTTATGGATTTTATTCCGTATTCAGCTAAATCTATTAATTGGTTCATTTCATCTCGAGTAAATGCTTCTCCTTCAGCAGTGCCTTGAATTTCAACAAATTTACCCAGACCGGTCATGACGATATTTATGTCTGTATCACAATTTGAATCTTCTGTGTAGTCAAGGTCAAGCAGGATCTCTTTTCCTTTTATGCCTAATGAAACTGCCGCTATTGAATCTTTCATAGGTGATTTTTTTAAGATATCTTTATTAATTAATACTTCAATAGCATCACAAAGGGCCACGTACGCACCAGTAATGCTTGCAGTTCTGGTTCCACCATCCGCCTGAATTACATCACAGTCAATATGTATTGTTCTTTCACCTAATTTATTCAAATCAATAATGGCTCTTAAGCTTCTGCCAATTAATCTTTGGATTTCTTGTGTTCTACCTGATTGTTTACCTCTTGAAGCTTCTCTAGACATTCTTGTCGAAGTAGACCTTGGGAGCATTCCATATTCCGCCGTTACCCAGCCTTGACGCTTACCTTTTAAAAATGAAGGAACATTATCTTCGACACTGGCATTACAAAGCACGTGAGTATCTCCACATTTAATGAGCACCGATCCTTCTGCATGTTTTGTATAATTTCTAATAATTTCAATGGGTCTAATTTCATTATTAGCTCTTTGAAATGCTCTCATGGAAATCCCTTTCTATTTGTTAAGTCACAATTATAGTCTATTTAAATTTTAAGTTGTTTTGTATGTTTGTCACCAGAATACAAAATAGATTGTTAAAATAACTTTTAATTATTTTTTGAAGACTTTAATATGATTTCAAGTATGACTAGTTTCTTTGTTGGAACTGAGGAAACAAAATTAGGAAGTTTGGTGATTGAAATCAAAACACTAAATAGTCGATATTTTGAATTGCAACTTAAATTAAATGACGATTTAAGGGTTTTTGAATCAAATTTACGAAAAAAAATTTCTAAGGTCATACATCGTGGCAAGGTAGATTGTAAGGTTTATATTAAAATTGATGATCAAGATACAAATTTGAGTAAAATTGATTTAAATCATGTTAAGAAATTAATCAATATTACAGAACGGATTTCATCTTTAATTAAAGCACCTCAGCCCATTAATCCTCTTGAGTTATTACGTTTGGCTTCGGAAAAAAGAAATACAATTAATGTCAAAGCCATAGATAAAGCACTAATAAAGTTTATGGATCATTCACTTGGCGAGCTATTAATCGACCGGCAGCGTGAAGGAATAAAAATTCGCAAAACTATTTTAGTTAAATTAAATATGATTGAAGGTGTTGTTAAGCAAATTAAAAAATTGTTACCACGCGTTATTAAATCTCATCAGAAGAAAATTGAAGATAAATTTAAAAATGCCCTGATTAATATAGAGGAAGATAGATTAAAACAGGAATTGCTAATTTTTATTCAAAAAGGTGATGTTGAAGAGGAGCTTGATAGATTGGAATCTCATATTGTTGAGTTAAGAAGATTATTGGATTTATCAGAACCAGTAGGTAAAAAAATTGATTTTTTGATGCAAGAGTTTAATAGAGAAGCGAATACATTGGGTTCAAAATCTATTTCAGTAGAAATATCACAAGCCTCAGTCAATTTAAAGGTTTTAATTGAACAAATCAGAGAACAAATACAAAATATTGAATAATGCAGACTTCTTTTAAAGGGAATTTATTTATTATTACTGCTGCTTCTGGGGCAGGGAAAAGCTCATTAATTAAATCATTAATTAATGATTATTCCCATCTTATGGTTTCGGTATCTCATACCACAAGACCACCTCGTTCAGGAGAGAAAGATGGAGTTGATTATTTTTTTGTTGACGAAGTTGAATTTCATGAGATGGTTCGTTCAGGAGATTTTTTAGAGCATGCTGAAGCGCACGGGGCTTTTTATGGTACATCGAAGTCTGCTGTACTTGCAGTCATGGAGAAAGGTCAGGACCTTATTTTGGAGATAGACTATCAAGGGGCCTTCAGTGTTAGGGAAATTTTTGAGGAAGCGATTAGTATTTTTATATTGCCACCCTCTATGAGAGCTCTTGAGGATAGATTAAATTCTCGAGGGAAAGATTCAAAGTCTAATATAAAGAAACGCTTGGCTGTTGCTAAGCATGAAATGAGCCATTTAGATAAATTTGATTATGTTATAATTAACGACGATTTTGAAAAAGCTTTAACTGATTTAGAGGCAATTATAACTTCGAAACCTGAAGCTTTATTTTTAAAAACTAAAAATCAAATAACAAACTTTCAAAGTTTAATAGATACACTAAAAGAATAATTTTTAATGGAGTAGATATGGCGCGAATTACAGTAGATGATTGTTTAGAAAAAATCCCAAATAGGTTTCAGTTAACTTTAGTTGCTTCTCTACGTTCTAGGCAGTTAGTTAATGGGGCAGAGCCTTTAATTGATGTAACTGGGTCAAGAAATAAGTCATCAGTAATTGCATTAAAAGAAATTGCAGCCGGACTAATTGGTGAAGATATTCTTCAGAAAAGTATTGCCTAGAGATAGTTAAACCTAAAATGGGTAAATAAATGATAAAGCCCACTCATCAAACTCAAGCAGAGGGAGTTAGCAAGTCATCACATTCTTTCTTGCTTGCTGACCAAGAATATTCAAGACTAACTCAATTATTAAAAATTTATTTAACCGATAAAGATATTCATAAAGCTTGGCAAGCTTATCGTTTTAGTTATAAAGCACATAATGGTCAAATAAGAAAGAGTGGTGAAGATTACATAACTCATCCAGTAGCAGTGGCCTGCACTGTAGCTCGGTTTCATTTAGACGTTCCCTCAATTCAAGCGGCTTTATTGCATGATGTGATTGAGGATACGTCATATACTGTAAAAGACATTGAGTCTAAATTTGGGGAGCAAGTTGGAGCCTTGGTCGATGGTTTGTCAAAGCTCGATAAGATTCATTTTGAAGACGCTAATGAAGCTCAAGTTGAAAATTTTAGAAAAATGCTCTTAGCAATGTCTAAGGATGTAAGAGTTATGTTAATTAAACTTGCAGACCGACTTCATAACATGCGAACTCTTGGTGCATTAGATCGACCAAAGAGATTAAGAATTGCTCAAGAAACTTCAGATATTTACGCGCCCATTGCTAATCGATTAGGTATGAATGGTCTTTATCAGGAATTAGAAAATTTAAGTTTCGAGGTACTTCATCCTGTCAGACATAAAACAATTGAAAAGGCAGTTAAAGCTGGTCGGGGGAATAGAAAAGAAATTATTGGAAAAATTTTATCGGCTATAAAAGAAAAATTAACTTTAAATAAAATAAAAGCTCAAATTTCTGGACGTGAAAAGAACTCAGCGAGCATTCATAGAAAAATGATTAAAGACCACTCGGGATTCTCACAAATTAATGATATTTATGCTTTTAGAATAATTGTGAGTAATTTTAATGAATGTTATTTAACATTAGGTGTTCTTCATTCATTATACAAACCCATGCCTGGTAGAATGAAAGATTATATTGCTTTTCCTAAAGCGAATGGTTACCAGTCATTGCATACAACTTTATTTGGCCCATTTGGAATGCCAGTTGAAGTTCAGATTAGAACCAGAGCTATGCATCGTATAGCGGAGGCTGGAGTTGCAGCACATTGGCTTTATAAGTCTAAAGACGCTCATGTTACTAATTTGCAGCAAAAAACTAATCAATGGTTAAAGCATATGCTTGAGATTCAAAATGAAAGTCGGGATTCGCTCGAATTTTTAGAACATTTAAAAATAGATTTATTTCCTGACGAGGTGTATGTTTTTTCGCCTGAGGGGAAAATATTCGTACTTCCAAAGGGCTCAACAACTATTGATTATGCATATGCAGTTCATTCTGACATTGGAAATAAATCAGTAGCAGCAAAAATCAATCAAACGGTAGTTCCTCTTAGAACTGAATTAATTACCGGGGATCATATAGAAATAATTACAGCAACTGTGGCTAAGCCAAATCCATCATGGTTAAATTTTGTTATTACTGGAAAGGCTCGTTCCCAGATTAGGAATTATTTAAAGTCAGCAAAATCAAATGATCTTGTTATATTGGGTTACGGTATGCTTAATAATGCACTTAACGCATTTCATATTCATCCTGATGCTATTCAAAACAAACATTGGAATAAATTAGTGATGGATTATCATGTTATCTCAAAAGATGAAATTTTAATAGATATTGCATTAGGAAAAAAAGTGAATATTATGGTTGCTCATCAACTAGCTAACATTTTGGATGCTGGAAGCACAACTAAAAAAAGAAGAAAATCTCTGGATGTCATTACAATTAAAGGGTCTGATGGGATGGCTATTAATCTAGCAGATTGCTGTCATCCTATTCCTGGCGATCCAATTTTAGGATTTATATCTAAAGATAAAGGGTTATTAATTCATACGAATGATTGTAAAGTGATTAGTCATTTGAGATTGGAACATGATCGCTGGGTTGATGTGGAGTGGGAGCCAAGTCCAGATTCATTATTCAATGTAAGCTTAACTGTTTTAGTAATGAATGAAAGGGGCATGTTAGGTAAAATTGCCTCTGTTATAGCAGATGCAGAGTCGAATATTGATAATGTTTCTTTACAGGAGTCTGATGGAAGCTCGTTAGCCGCACTTAACTTTGTTGTTCAAGTTAAGAATAGAGTTCATTTGGCTGAGGTGATAAAAAGTTTAAGAAAAATTACTAAAATTAATAAAATCGAACGTGTAAAATCTTCGATATAAAAAATAGGAATTATTATGATAAAAGTTGCTATAAAAACAAAAAATGCGCCACAAGCAATAGGCACATATTCTCAAGCGATTCAGAAAAATAATATAGTTTTTCTTTCAGGCCAAATTGGCTTAGATCCTGATAGCATGAATTTAGTTGATGGTATCGAAGCTCAAATCCATCAAGTATTCAAAAATTTAATTCAGGTTATTAGAGCAGCTAATGCATCTGTAAATGATCTCACTAAGCTTAATGTTTATTTAACCGATTTAGGGCATTTTGGATTAGTTAATGAAATTATGAAAGAATATTTTACAGAACCATTTCCGGCTAGGGCGGCAGTTGGTGTAGGGTCACTTCCTAAAGATGCACTTATTGAGGCTGATGGTTTTTTAGTATTAGATTAAAATAATCTGTTAATTAAAACTTTGCCTTCTTCAGTCTTTACAGATTCACAATTTACCAAATTAAAAAAGCTAGGTATTCGAACCGAACTAGATCTTCTTTTACATTTGCCTTCACGATATCTTGATGAAACTAAACTAAAATCAATTAATGAAATCCGTCCGGGAGAGTTATCTCAAATTCAGGGGTGGATTATTAAGTCTGAAGTTACTTACGGATCAAGAAAGAGCTTAGTTGTTTATATTAAAGATAAAACAGGGGAGCTCAGAATAAGATTCTTGAATTTTTATTCAAGTCAAGTCAAGCAATTTGTAAATGGAAAATTTATTAGAGTAATCGGAGAGGTTAAAACATATTCATTATTTTATGAGATGGTTCATCCTTTATATAAAATAATTGAAGAAGGAACTCCCCTGCCAGATTCATACAGTCCGGTATACCCAATTACTGCTGGTCTGTCACAAAAAATGATTACAAAATTAATTCAAAATCATATTGAACTAGCAAAAAAAACTAATAAATATGAAGATTTATTCCCTGCCACTTATAAAGAAAAATATTTCCCAACATTTATGGAGGCTTTGGAGAATATTCATCGTCCTCCTAAAAAACTTAGTAAAAAAATATTTGATGATAGAAGTAGTATTTATCATCAAAGGGTAATTTATGATGAGTTTTTAGCGCAGCAATTATTTTTTAGAGGAAAGTATTTTGAGATAAAAAAACATAAAGCTCCTCATGTTACTTTCGAAAAAACAAAACATGAATTATTTCTAAATCAACTAAATTTTGATCTGACCATTCAACAGCAACAAGTTTTTTCAGACCTTCAAAAAGATTTTACCTTGGGTTATCCAATGAATAGATTGCTTCAAGGAGATGTAGGAAGCGGTAAAACTGTTGTTGCTGTTATGGCTGCAATTCAAGTAATAACAGAGGGGTACCAAGTTGCTTTTATGGTGCCTACTGAAATTTTAGCTGAACAGCATTATGAAAAAATAAAAGAATGGTTATCAGTTTTATCAATTAATGTTGTATTGTTGATTGGTGGTATGAAGGAAAAATTAAAATTAATTACTTATGAAAAAATAAAAAAGGGTGAAGCGGAGCTAGTTATAGGGACTCATGCCCTGTTTCAAGAGTCAGTAGAGTTTGATAGGCTCGGGTTTTATATTATCGATGAACAACATCGCTTTGGTGTTGAGCAACGAATATTTCTCAGAAAAAATAATTCAAAAAAACAAGGATATGAAGCGCATCAATTAATGATGAGCGCAACCCCAATCCCAAGAACATTATCAATGAGTTATTTTGCGGATATGGAAATATCCACTATTAATGAACTTCCTCCAGGTAGACGACCTATTATAACAAAACTATTTTCTGATGAAAAAAGGGAGAAAATTTTAGAAAAGATTAATCGGTTATGTTTACAAGGTAGTCAGGTTTACTGGGTGTGTCCATTAATAGAAGAAAGTGAAACTTTGCAATTAGAGACGGCTAAGAAAACCTATGAAGATTTAACTGCTATTTTTTCAGAGTATTCAGTGGGCTTAATACATGGACGAATGAAATCGAATGATAAGAAAGAAATTATGAAAAAATTTCAGGAAAATAAAATACAAGTTTTAGTTGCAACAACAGTTATTGAGGTGGGGGTTGATGTTCCAAATGCAACATTAATGGTTATTGAAAATTCGGAAAGAATGGGACTTTCACAACTTCATCAGCTCAGAGGTAGAATTGGACGTGGAGGTAAAGAAGGTGTATGTATTTTACTTTATCAGAAGAAGTTATCTGGGATTGCCAAGCAAAGATTAAAAATAATTTATGAAAATATTGATGGTTTTAAAATTGCAGAAGAAGACTTGAGGCTCAGAGGCCCTGGTGAATTTTTGGGATTAAAACAAAGCGGGTTGCCATCACTGAAAATAGGTAATTTAGATAGGGATGAGTATTTATTAGATATGGCAAAAAAAGATGCAGATACTTTATTAAATAAACACAAGAATGTTTCAATACATATTGATAGATGGCTGAAAGATTATGAATCTTTATCGAGAACTTAAATAACAATGAGATGGCAAAAAAATATTCAAATGAGAAATGGTCTTAATGATTGGGTAAAAGATAAAGGGTCATTAAGTAATAGAATAAAAAGTATCGCTTTATTTAAGATTACTGGATTAAAAACATCTCCTATTAAATTTTTTAATAATGAGAAAGCGTTTTTTAGTAAAAAAAAAGAAAGTGATTTATACCTAAGAGAAGTATTAATATTTGCTAATAAAATACCTGTCATTTACGCAAGAACAGTTATCCCAAAAAAATATTTAAGAGGTTTTTGGAGGGAAATTAAAAGATTAAGAAATAGCCCTTTATCTGAAATTGTTTTTGATAAAAAAGATATTGTGAGATCAGATTTTGTTTTTAATAAATTATCAATAAATGATAACTTAACCAAAAGACTAAATTTGCTTTCGATTAACTATCAATCTATTTTGGTGGAGAGGCAATCTTATTTTATGCATGGAAGGGAAAATGTTTTATTAACCGAAGTTTTTTTAAACAACATAGAGACAGTAAATTAATTTAAGTGAGTAAATTTATAGCTTTTTTTAGATTAGTTCGGCTTAATAAGCCTATTGGTATTTTTTTATTACTTTGGCCAACGTTATGGGGGATGTGGTTGGCATCGCATGGGTTTCCTAATTTTAAGATTTTAGCTATTTTTATAGTTGGGACTATTTTGATGCGCTCAGCAGGCTGTGCGGTAAATGATTTGGTTGATAGAAAAGTTGACCCATTAGTTGCTAGAACTAAATATAGACCAGTTGCCTCAGGCATGATAACCCCTAAGGAAGCATTGCTATTAATTTTTATTTTGTTATCGCTGTCTTTTTGTTTGGTTCTTCAACTTAATGCGCTTGCAGTACAAATTGCATTTTTAGCTTTATTTTTTGTAATCACCTATCCATTTACGAAGCGTTTTTTTATTATGCCTCAGTTGTATCTTGGAATTACTTTTGGCTTTGGAATATTAATGGCTTTTGCTGCAATCCAAAATCAAATTCCAATCGAGGCTTTAATGTTATTCGTGGCGAATATATTTTGGGCTATTTCTTATGACTCACATTATGCTATTAGTGATATGAATGATGATAAGAAGTTGAAAATTCATTCAGCACCTTTAACTTTTGGTCATATGACAGTAAAAATGATTTTTGGAAGTTATTGTTTCATGTTTATTATATTATTTTTAATTGGCTTTTTAAGTAAATTTGGCTTGTATTATTATATTTTCTTGATTATTTCTATAATCATTGCATTATATGGTTGTCGGAGAGGTAGAAATTTGAATCCAAATGAAAATTTTCGTGCTTTTTTATTGAATAATTACGTTGGTTTTTTTGTATTTCTTGGATTTTTCTCTCAATAATTAAGAAATATTTTAACAAACAGTTAAAAAATTGACAATTAGGTTATAAATAGACTAAAATTCGCGTCTTAATTTTTTTTATGTAGGTTGAATTTAAAATGAAAACAGTTTCCGCTAAATCACATGAAGTTAAAAGAGATTGGCTGTTAGTTGATGCAACTGACGCTACTCTTGGTAGGCTTGCTAGTGCGATAGCTCATCGTCTTAGAGGAAAGCATAAGGCAATTTATACTCCGCATGTAGATACTGGAGATTATATTGTTGTGATTAATGCTGACAAGATAAAAGTTACAGGAAATAAAGCAGAAGGTAAGATTTATCATCGTCATACAGGGTTCCCAGGTGGTTTATATTCAACTAATTTTAAAAAATTACAGGAGAAATTTCCTGGTAGGGCTTTAGAGAAGGCTGTTAAGGGTATGTTGCCTAAGGGTCCGCTTGGTTACGCAATGGTAAAAAAAATGAAGGTTTATGCTGGTGGTGATCATCAACACTCTGCTCAGCAACCTCAACCAATAACTTTATAATTTCAGGATACATATGATAGGTAAATATTATTACGGTACAGGACGAAGAAAAAGTTCAGTTGCAAGAGTATTCATTCAACCAGGCAAGGGTAGTATTGTTGTTAACAATAAGCCTGTAGAAGAATATTTTTCAAGATATACCTCACAAATTATCTTGAAACAACCTTTAGAATTAACAAACAATCAAACTAGCTTCGATATTAAAATTAACGTGTTCGGAGGTGGTGAGTCAGGTCAGGCAGGAGCAGTAAGACACGGGATAACTCGTGCATTAATGGATTATGATATTGCACTTAAGGGTGATTTATCAAAAGCTGGTTTTGTAACACGAGATTCTCGTGAAGTTGAGCGTAAAAAAGTTGGATTACGAAAAGCGAGGCGACGTAAACAATTCTCGAAACGATAATTTTTTGATTAAAAAAGCCGCTTTTAGCGGCTTTTTTAATCAATAAGTAATATTAATTTTAAATAAGAGATTAAAATAGAAACATGAGTGAAAAAATAAAAGTAAGCATTATAGGGGGGACTGGTTATACTGGTATTGAGTTATTAAGATTATTAGCTCTTCATCCTAATGTATCCATAGATCAGATAACTTCCAGAGGGGATGCTGGTAAGAAGGTAAAAGAAGTATATCCGTCTTTAAGGGGGATATTAGAGCATTGTTTCGTTGATTCTGAAAAAGCGGATCTTTCAGCCTCTGATTTAGTGTTTTTTGCTACTCCAAATGGTATTGCTATGAATTACGCTAAAAAGCTTTTAGCTGAAGGGATAAAAATTATAGATTTAGCAGCCGATTTTAGAATTCAGGATCTTAAAGTTTGGCAGAGATGGTACGGTATGACGCATAGTTGCCCTGATGTACTTAAAAAAGCAGTATATGGCTTACCTGAATTTAATAGAGAAAAAATTAAACAAGCTGAGTTAGTTGCAAATCCAGGATGTTATTCAACTGCTGTTCAATTAGGATTAATACCTTTATTAAAGAAAGGGCTGATTGATCCTATGACTATTATTGCGGATGTTAAGTCAGGAATTAGTGGGGCGGGTAAGAAAAACGAAACACAACTATTAATGTCTGAAGTTGATGGGGATTTTAGGGCTTACGGTTTGACTGGGCATAGGCATCTTCCGGAGATTGAGGAGAATCTTTCCGTTCTTTCTTCGACAGACCAGGTAAAATTAATATTTGTTCCGCACCTTGTCCCAATGGTGAGAGGTATCCATGCAACCATGTATGTAGATTGTCTTGATATATTTGATCCTTTAAAAGTTTTTGATGAATTTTATAAAAATGAGCTATTTATCGATGTTATGGAAAAAGATGCTTGTCCACAAACAAAATCTGTAACAGGATCCAATATTTGTAGAATATCTGTTCATAAAGTTCCTAATTCGAATAAATTGGTGATACTGTCTGTTATTGATAATTTGATTAAAGGTGCGTCTGGACAAGCTGTGCAGAATATGAATATTATGATGAGATGGCCTGAGAAATTGGGATTGAATTTAATTCCACTCACTCCTTAGGTTTGAGGAAAGTAGATTAGCATTATGAAAATAAAAAAAAATAACCGCTTATTAAGAAAAAACATTAAAGTGCAGACGGGACCTCTGTGGCCATATTACATGGGTATTGCTGTAATTTTTTTCTTTTCAGGATTGGGGGCGACTTATTATTTATTTAATGGGGGAAAAGTATCTAGTTTTTTTATAAAAATTTATGAGCTGGAGGAATTAAATCGAGCGCAGGAAATTGATTTTCTGGCATTAAAGCTAAAATTAGAAACATTACAAATTTTATTTGATTCTGCTTCAGAAGATAATAAAGAGTTTCAAGAGAAGAATAGCAAATTAAAAGAAGATATTCTTTTTTATGAAAAAATTGTTGGAAAAAGGAAATAAGTATGTTTTTTAAGAAGAAAATAAAAATGGGAGCAGTAACCACTTTAATTGATAAGGATCTTACTATTAGAGGCGATACTACTTATTCAGGGGGCCTAAGATTAGACGGAAAAATTTTTGGTAATCTAACTTTATTGGGAAATGATAAGAATACTATCCTTATTATGGGGGAAGGAAGTAAGGTTACGGGGAATATAATTGTTGAAACTGGTATAATCAACGGTGAAATTAGAGGGAACATAAAATGTATGGAGTATTTGGAATTAAATGCTAATGCTATTATTACGGGGGATATTGAATATGGGGCCCTTGAAATTCATGCAGGGGCAAAAGTAAATGGTAATCTTTCTTTAATAAAGAAAGATGTCGCTAGAAAGCGTCCTAAAGAAAAATTAATCTTGAAACAAAGTGTTACGAAAAAAGTATTTGGAGAAAAAGATGTTAACTGAAACTGAAACTGAAACTGAAACTGAAACTAAAACTGAAATTGAAATACCAGTTCCTATTAACTTTACTGATAATGCAGTAAATAAAGTTAAAGATTTAATTGCCGAAGAGGGAACGCCGGACCTTAAATTAAGAGTTTTTGTAAGCGGTGGCGGGTGCTCAGGTTTTCAATATGGTTTTACATTTGAGGAAACTGTTAATGAAGATGATACTCAGGTTGTAAAAGATTCCGTAACGTTACTTATTGATCCAATGAGTTTGCAATATTTAACTGGTGCAGAAATTGATTACCAAGACAATGTGAAAGGTTCGCAGTTTGTAATTAAGAACCCAAACGCAACAACAACTTGTGGTTGTGGCTCTTCTTTTTCGGCCTAAATATTAGGCACATCTCTGCGCGGTTTTCCTGTATAGACTTGACGAGGTCGACCTATCTTAGACTCATTGCTTCCCATCATTTCATTCCAATGAGCAACCCATCCTGCTGTCCTGGCTAGGGCAAATACTGCGGTAAACATAGGGGTAGGTATACCTAATGCTTGCATAACAATTCCAGAATAAAAGTCGACATTAGGATATAATTTTTTCTTAATAAAGTACTCGTCTTCTAGAGCAATTTTTTCCAATTTTAATGCAAGCTTAAAGAGAGGATCATTTTTAAGCCCTAATTCATCAAGCACTTCGTGGCAAGTATCTTTCATAATGATGGCTCTTGGGTCTTTATTGCGATAAACTCGATGACCAAATCCCATTAATCTAAAATTATCATTTTTATCTTTAGCGCGTTTTATGTATTCACTAATACGATTTTCGTTCTTGATTTCATACAACATCTTAAGTGTGGCTTCGTTTGCTCCCCCATGAGCCGGTCCCCATAAGGAAGCAATTCCTGCTGCT
>JBBWVM010000005.1:0-2218 GCA_050256215.1 Methylophilaceae bacterium | reverse complement strand
TGTCTTAAGCACAGTGTCAGCACGAGTTTTACCACCTGAATAAATTATCCTAGTTTTTGAGGAAAATTTACAATTTAAACGCTCGATATAACCTTTGTCTTCATTAAGTGCAATTGTAATGCTATTAATAGTATTTACATTTGAAAAGGAAAAATCAATCCATTCAAGAATAGTACGCCCTTCTAATAAAGTAAATTGTTTAGGAATATCCTGATTCATTCTTGAACCAAAACCTGCAGCAGGAATAATGACATGAATCTTGACCATGCTAAATTTTAGCATGGTCAAGATTAGAATATTTCTTTAGTTATTAATTTACGTATGGATAAAAAAAACTTAATATAGTCAAATGTTTGATTATATAACTCTCTTTATTATTATTTTTTTGGTTTATTTTTGGTTTGATACCATATCTAAAAGAGAGATTGCGATAAAACAAGGGAAAAAACTTGCTGCACAATTTAAACTTCAATTATTAGATGAATCCGTATACTGTCATAAATTAGAACTAGTTCGTACAGAAGACAATTGGCCCACAATAAAGCGTATCTACTATTTTAGTGTGAGCACTAACAATGAAGATAGATTACATTGTGAACTCACACTTATAGGAAAATCATTAACGCACTGGTATGTGCCTCCTTACCCGCATCATTCTTAATTAATGTATATTGGTCGATTTGCCCCTACTCCATCTGGCCCACTTCATTTTGGTTCAATAGTTACAGCGTTAGCCAGCTATCTTGATGCTAAGTACCATAATGGAATTTGGAAAATAAGGATTGATGACCTAGATACACCAAGAATTCTAAAAGGAGCAGAAAAATCAATTTTAAATAGGTTGGAATCATTAGGGTTATTTTGGGATAATCAAATTAGCTATCAATCAAAACATTTTGATCAATACAAACAAGCTGTAGAAAAACTTCAAGCATTAAATCTAATCTATCCGTGCGAATGTACTAGAAAAGAAATTTCATCTACAAAAATTATAGGTATAGATGGACCCATATACAATAACGTATGTCGATTTAAACATTTAAAAAAAGATCGAAAAAATTCAATTCGATTGCGAGTAAATTCAAATCCTATTGAATTTAAAGATTTAATACAAGGATCTCAGTATCAGAACTTAAAAAAGTTCGTGGGAGATTTTGTTATAAAAAGGTCGGATGAATTATTTGCATATCAACTAGGAGTTGTTGTCGATGATGCTTTGCAATCAATTACTCATGTAGTTCGAGGATCAGACCTATTAAATTCAACCTCCCGCCAAATATATATACAATCTCTACTAAACTTACCAACAATAAGATATCTACACCTCCCGTTAGCAGTAATTCATGGCAAAAAGTTAAGCAAAGGTTATAGAGATCGTCTTTCTAGTTGTAATCCCAATATAATATTAGTCAAAGCTCTTATATTTATGAATCAAGAAATAGACATTGGACTTGAAAATGAAACCCCTAGGGAAATTATTAAATGGGCTATAAAACATTGGGATATCGATCGCATTAGTAAAAAAATCAAAATAGAATTAGATCCGACAACCATTAAATCAACGCTTGCTTTATAAGACGTTAATTAAGCTTTAAACTGACGATAAAATTCATACATAAAAACACTAGCTGCCGCACTGACATTAATTGACTCAACGCCCCCTTGCATCGGTAAGCTTAAAATTTGAGAGGTTTTTTTTAAGAGTAATGGATCTATACCAGCCCCTTCATTACCTAAAATAATTGCCATATTCTCTTTTAATCTTGTCTGATAAAGAGAATTACCATTCATCGTTAAAGCAATTACTTCACCATCGAAATGATTTATCCATTCCGCCAAATCTTGCTCAACCAAGCAATTGAGTTTAAATTGCACTCCCTGACTTCCTCTGAGTGTCTTAGGGGACCAAAGGTCTGCACAGCCTTTCGATAAGATCACCGAACCAACATTAGTAGCTCTTGCAGTTCTTAAGATACTACCAAGATTACCTGGATCTTGAATTCGATCTAATAATAAAATCAAGGGCACAGCTTTGTATTCGCGCTTTGGAATAGAAACGAGTGCTAAAATCCCTGTGGTTGATTTTAAATCTGAAAGCCGAACAAAAAGTTCGTGACTTAAAGTAAAGCACTTAACATGGTTTGATGCTTTAACTAACCGTTCAATCTCTGAAGAATGAGTATTCTCATCACGAATTAATATTAAAGGCTGATCTGAA
>JBBWVM010000004.1:0-1743 GCA_050256215.1 Methylophilaceae bacterium | reverse complement strand
TGATCTGAGGGCACCCGAAGGCTATATCAACATACAAGCAAAAGAATTCGATAACGACCAGGAAAGAAATCGTTATTTAACACAACAGTTAAAACTATACCCAACCTATAATAAATTTATTCCAGGGGTAGTTTTAAATGCCCAGCCACTAAAAGTAGAAGCTCTACTTAAGAATGGCAAAAGAATCAATGTTTATAATAGAGGGTTAACACTGCTAAAAAAAGATTTAAGCTTAACCTTAGAGGGGGAAAGGCTAATTAAACCTGGTTCCGTTCTTCGGTTTATTAAAAAACATAATACATGGACAGCCACGCAACTACCAGAAGTTGAAAGTGCATTAATTTCCATGGATCCTCAAACTGGAGCCATTCTAGCTTTAGTCGGAGGCTTCGACTTTTATCGTAATAAATATAATCATATTACCCAGGCCCAAAGACAACCTGGATCGATTTTTAAGCCTTTTATTTATTCCGCCGCTCTTGAAAAGGGACTCACCCCAGCAACTTTAATCAATGATGCACCACTGTACATTACTGCTGATGAGCTTAATTCGAATGAAAACTGGGAGCCACAAAATTATAATAATAAATTTTCTGGTGCAATTCGTCTTAGAGAAGGATTAGCTAAATCAAAAAATTTAGTGGCTATTAGAATTTTAAAACATATCGGCCCTAAATACGCACTCGATTATATTTCTAAATTTGGCTTTGACACTAAAAAACACAAACCATATTTATCAATGGCATTGGGAGTTGGAGAAGTCTCCGCACTTGAGATGGTTGCTGCATATGGCGTATTTGCAAATGGAGGATATCTAAAAAAACCTTACTTTATTGACAAAATCATTGATGCTAAAGGTCGAAAAGTTAAACAAAGCACTTCTATTATGAACGAAGAAACACCTAGGGTTATAGATCCTAGAAATGCATTTATTATGCAAGATCTATTAAAAGAGGTAATTAATAGCGGGACAGCACGCCGTGCAAAAAAATTAAAAAGATCCGATATTGCAGGGAAAACTGGGACGACTAATGATCTTATAGATGCTTGGTTTGCTGGCTTTAATCCTGATGTTGTAACAATTTCCTGGATGGGTTACGACCAACCCCGCCCTCTTGGGAAACATGAAACAGGTTCTAAGGCTGCCTTGCCTATTTGGATTGACTATATGCGACCAATATTAAATGATTATCCAATTAAAATGATTAGCGAACCAGAAGGCATTATTCCCTTAAAAATTAATGTTAAAAACGGTTCTCTAGCAAAGCCTAACGAAGAGGGCATTTATGAATATTTTTATGATGAATATCTCCCCCAAACTACTAACTATTTTATTGTAAATTAAAATACATAATGCCTTATAACCTTAAAAATATAAGATTAACAATAGCCAGTCGAGCTGCAAATATAATAATGGAAGAAGGAACTAGTGATTATTTTATTTGCAAAAAAAAACAGCTAAATATTTAGGCTTATCTGAGAAAGAAACCTTACCAACAAATAAACAAATCGATGAAGCAATTATAAATTATCAAAATATTTATCGAGATAAAGTTGATCATGAGCTGTTAAAGAAAATAAAACAAGAAACATTGAATGTAATGAATATTTTCAAAAACTTTAATCCTCATCTCTCAGGACGGTTGATGGATGGCATCATCCCGAAATATCCTAAAATACAAATCAACCTTTTTACAGACAATATAAAAAAAGTGGAATATATTTTATTAAATCAAAATATTT
>JBBWVM010000003.1:0-4427 GCA_050256215.1 Methylophilaceae bacterium | reverse complement strand
AGATTTCTAGAAGAAATTATAAGACCTTTTATTGGTGACCTCAACGGAGGATGCCCTTTGAAATCTCAAACTAATGGCCATATCTTAGGCAATCTTTTCTTACAAACCGAGCCTGTTCAATATGAATTGCCTATGCTAGTCGGAGGTAAGCCTGACAATCAAATTCTTAGCGTAGTATCCGATCTTAGAAAAAAACACATTAATCAAGATGTTATTTTAGTTTCAAAAGATTTTAATATTCGAATTAAAGCCCGCGCCTTGAGTATTCCAGCGCAAGATTATTTTAATGACAAAGTTATGGAAGATACAGAAATGCTTTACTCAGGCATCACTCAACTTCCGAAAGACTTCTGGGAAAAACATAGTAAGGCTATGGAATCATGGCAAGAAGAAGGCAAGATGTTTTACCGCCTAACAGGTCCTCTATGTTCAAATTTTATTGTTAATGAATTTATTTATTATGAGTTTGATAAGCCTTTTCATGCAATTGTAAAATCTGTTAAAGGCAAAACTGCGACTTTACGAATTATTCATGATTTTTCCAATACAAAATTTAATGTCTGGGGAATTAATGCAAGAAATAAAGAACAAAATTTCGCTTTAAATCTTTTGATGGATCCTAATATTGATTTTATATCCCTACTTGGACAAGCAGGAACAGGTAAAACTTTATTGACACTTGCTGCCGGACTTGTCCAGACTTTAGACAAAAAGTTATATTCGGAAATTATTATGACTCGTGCAACAGTTTCCGTAGGAGAGGATATAGGCTTTCTTCCAGGTACAGAGGAGGAAAAAATGACCCCATGGATGGGGGCATTAGAAGATAACCTAGATGTTCTCAATAAGTCTGATGATAATGCTGGTGATTGGGGAAGAGCTGCCACACAAGACCTTATTCGCTCAAGAATTAAAATTAAGTCTCTTAATTTTATGAGAGGGAGGACCTTTCTTAATAAATATTTAATTATCTATTAAGATCAAAATCTAACTCCAAAACAAATGAAAACATTAATAACTCGAGCGGGACCAGGCACCAAAGTCGTGTGTTGTGGGAATATTGCCCAAATTGATACTCCTTATCTAACCGAAGGTAGTTCTGGACTTACTTATGTAGTTGATCGATTCAAAGGATGGAATCATAACGGACATATTACTTTGTCTCGAGGTGAAAGATCAAGGCTAGCTGATTATGCTGCAGACACCCTCTAAAACATTAATCACAAAAGGCTTTTATTATTTTTTGTCCGCACAATTTCTATCGGCATTAGCTGACAATGCTCTTTTGTTTGTTGCAATTGCATTATTAGCTAGCCTAAATGCGCCTACTTGGCACCAACCACTCTTACTTCAATTTTTTGTTTTGTCTTATATTTTACTCGCTCCTTTTGTTGGAGCCTATGCTGACTCAAAACCCAAAAACCATGTGATGTTCATTTCTAATGGGATTAAATTTATTGGTTGTCTGTCAATGATCTTAGGAGTCCCTCCTTTGTATGCTTATGCTATTGTAGGAATTGGTGCAGCAGCCTATTCTCCAGCCAAATATGGAATATTGACAGAATTCCTTCCAGATGATTACTTAGTCGCTGCAAATGGCTGGGTTGAAGGGTTAACGGTTGCGGCTATTATTCTAGGGGCGCTTGTTGGAGGAGCACTTGCTCATTACCACCTTGATCTTGCTATTTTGCTAGTTAGTGGTCTTTATTTATTAGCTGCAATTTTTAATAAATTTATCCCGCACCTTCCAATTGACCATCAATTAAAAAAGAAAAATCCATGGTTCCTAATTAAAGACTTTATGCATGCCTTCTTTAAATTATGGAAAGACCCCTATGGTCAACTTTCTTTAACCATTACTACATTATTCTGGGGAGCAGGTGCGACATTAAGATTAGTAATTATTGCATGGTCTGCTGTTGTCCTAAACTTTGGATTAAATAAGTCAACTCAACTCACTGCAATATTTGCCTTTGGTGTTGCAATCGGTGCCATTATTGCAGCAAAATATATCAAAATGAAAGATTCAATTTTCATTTTACCAGTTGGGATCTTAATGGGCATTGCAGTCTGCTCTATGGTGTTTGTTAGTGACTGGAAATCTACATCAATTATATTGATAATAATAGGTATCATGAGTGGATTCTTGATTGTGCCACTAAATGCACTACTTCAACATCGTGGGCATGCTCTAATAGGAGCAGGCCATTCAATTGCCGTTCAGAATTTTAGTGAAAATATAGGAATTTTAGTGATGAGTGGTGCCTATACCTATATGATAAAAATAAATATACCCATTAACAGCATAGTATTTATTTTTGGGTTTTTTATATTACTATCTATGACAGTTGCTACTCAATATTATATTGATACCAAAAAACTTAATTAGTGAAGCTTCACTCTTGTTTCAGTTCGGCGACTAATAACTTTAGCAAGCAACTTAAATGCTACATTCGTAATTCCATGTAATGCCATTAAATGCATTTGATAAAGCATAAGGTACATAATTTTCGCGATAAATCCTTCAATAAACATTGTCCCGCCCATTAAAGAGCCCATCAAATTTCCCACAGTTGAATAGCGTCCCAAATTTACCAACGAACCATAATCTTTATAAATATAAAGAGGTAATGAATTTTTATTTCCTGTCACAACCTTTTTAACAGCCTTAACTAATAATGATGCTTGTTGATGAGCGGCTTGTGCTCTTGGAGGTACAATTTCTAGAGATCCTGGTTTAATTGGGCAGGCAGCACAATCACCAAAAGCAAAGATATTTTTATCTTCAGAAGTTTGAAGCGTTGAATTTACCAACAACTGATTTATGTTGTTTGTTTTTAAACCACCAATATTTTTTAAGAAGTTAGGTGCCTTAATTCCAGCTGCCCAAACTACTAATGTCGAAGAAAAATTTCTGCCTGTGTGAGTTTTAACTCCTTTTTCAGTAACCTCTGTTACCCTCTCACCTAAATATAAATTAATATTTAATTTTTTTAGCTCGAGCTCAACAGAGAGACTGATTTTTTTTGGAAGTGCAGGTACCAATCGATCGCTTGCTTCAATTAAATTAATTTTAATATCACGATCGGGATTAATGTTATCCAAACCATATGCAGCCATTTCCCGAGTTGCTTTATGAAGCTCCGCTGCTAACTCGACCCCTGTAGCTCCTGCTCCTACAATTACCACCTCAAGTTGCCCTTCATTTACAGGCATTAATTGTGTCTGAGCTTTTAAAATAGCTGTATGAAGTTTTTGATGAAAACGCTCAGCCTGTTCCTGCGTATCTAATGCAATAGCATGCTCAAATGCTCCTTTAATACCAAAATCATTAATGGTACTTCCGACAGAAAAAATCAAAGTATCATACTTAAAACTTCGGCGTGGAATAATTTCAGATCCATCAGTATCTAGAAAAGGTTCGAGAGAAATTTCTTTTCTGTCTCGATCCAAACCATCCACCCTGCCTAAACGAAATTTAAAATGATGCCAATATGCTTGAGCCAAGTAATCCAGCTCATCTTTATCAGGATTTAAACTACCGGCCGCAATTTCATGTAGCAAAGGCTTCCAGATATGGGTCTTTTTAGCATCAATTAATACAATCTCTGCTTTTTTCTTTTTACCTAAACCATCTCCAAGCTTAGTAGCCAGCTCTAAACCCCCGGCTCCGCCACCTACAATTACAATTCTATGTAAATTATTATTGTTCATTTAAATCTTCATTCCCAGTTATGCCTTTACCGTTCGTTCTAACCCAAGCAATAATCTTAAGTAATTCATCAACCGTTAAACCATCTTCAGGAGCCATAATGCCATAACCTTTACCACCCATACCACCATTCGTTCCAAACCAAGCAGTTTCAAACATACCTTTATTAGTAGCATTTTTTGGATACTTAAATGTTGGGCCAACTAAACCAGGACCAACCTGCCCTTTGGCTGTAGGTCCATGACATTGAGTACATGACCAGTAGCCAAATCTCTTTTTACCACGCTTTTCAGCCTTAGCATCACCTACATAAATATTCTTACCTGTTTTGAAAAACTCTGCTTCAGCAGGAGTTCCTTCTAATTGTTTACCTGATACTTTAAATTCTGTGCCATCAGTTGTTTTAGTGAATTTAATAGAAATGACTTTATTACTTGATAATTCCTTATTTTGATCAGAACAACTTGAAAAAATAAAAGTAACGAAAACACTAAATAAAATAATTCTAAACATAATTTATACAAAAAAAAACGACTGAGGAATTATACCTCAGCCGTTCTCGTTTTATATGTCAGATTTGTAACTAAAAACTTATAAGCCTTCATTCCCAGTTATGCCTTTACCGTTCGTTCTAACCCAAGCAATAATCTTAAGTAATTCATCAACCGTTAAACCATCTTCAGGAGCCATAATGCCATAACCTTTACCACCCATA
>JBBWVM010000002.1:0-4192 GCA_050256215.1 Methylophilaceae bacterium | reverse complement strand
GGTCTATAAAAAGTACATCTCATAAAAAGATTCGTCTTGGATATTTTTCTCCAGACTTTAATGAGCATCCTATTGCATATTTAACTGTCGAACTTTTTGAAACCCACAATAAAGAGCAATTTGAATTATTTGCTTTTTCATTAGCACCTGATAATGACTTGCCTAAGAGAAAAAGAATAAAAAAAAGTTTTGATGAATTTATTGATGTATCAGGAATGTCAGACCAAGAAGTAGTTCTTTTAGCTAGAGAAAAAGAAATTGATATTGCAATTGATCTATGTGGTTTTACAAAAGAGTTGAGAACGGGCATATTTGCAATGAGGGCGGCACCAGTACAAATCAGCTATTTAGGGTTTCTTGGAACAATGGGGACCAGTTATGTTGATTATATTATTGCCGATGAAATTATTATTTCAAAAAATTCTCGGAGAGATTACTCCGAAAAGATTCTTTATCTTCCTCATTATCAGTGTAATGATTCTAAAAAAGAAATTTCAAAAAAAATCTTTACAAGAAAAGAATTAGGGCTTCCTAGTAAAGGATTTATATATTGTTGTTTTAATAATTCTTCTAAAATAACGCCTCGTATGTTTAAGAGTTGGATGAGAATTTTAAAAGAAGTTGAGGGAAGTATTCTGTGGCTTTATGCCGCTAATGAATGGAGTAAAGCAAATCTTATGCAAGAGGCAAAAAATAATAATATCAATCAAGACCGTATAGTATTTGGAAGCAAATTACCTCGGTCAGAGTATTTGTCAAGATATGGAGTGGCCGATTTGTTTTTAGATACTCACCCATACAATGCAGGGACAACTGCAAGTGATGCATTATGGGTCGGTCTTCCTATATTAACATTTACAGGAAAATCTTTTTCTGCACGTATTTGCTCAAGTGTCTTAATGTCAGCAGATTTGCCTGAGTTAATTGTTTCTTCAGAAAAAGAATATGAATTACTTGCTATAGAACTTGGTCGAAATAAAGAAAAAATTACAGAAATAAGTAAAGAGCTTAAAAGTAAAATTAAGTCTTCTGCTTTATATGATATTAAAAAATTTACAAGATCTTTAGAGACTGGCTTTCAGAAAATTCATCAACTAAAGCAAAGTGATCTTCCTTTAAAAGATATTGTTATTACTTAGCAATTCAACTTATTTTCTTTACAATAATACTTTTTACTTAACGGAATAATATAACTTGGATTTAGTTCGTATTTCAAAGATTTTATCCGAATTAGGATTGTGCTCAAGAAGAGAAGCTGACAAATATATTGAACAGGGCTTGGTCATGCTTGATGGAAAAGTAGTAACTGAGCTTGGCACAAAAGCATATCGATCTCAAAAAATTGAACTTAAAAAAAAGGCTAGAGATAAGCAATCTTTTAAGGCAACCATTTTGCTTAATAAACCTGTGGGATATATTTCTCATTTGGATGATGATAAGGAGTTTAAACCAGCCTCAAGTTTAATCACGCCCGATAATTTTTATATCTCAAAGACTATTTCTGGTCGTAAATCTATTTTTAATACTGAGGGACTAGCTCCTGCAGGAAGATTGGATATTGATTCAACGGGTTTATTAGTATTAACTCAAGATGGTCGGGTAGCGAAGAAAATTATAGGTGAGGGGAGTGTTATTGAGAAGGAATATTTATTAAGGGTTGAAGGAGAGCTATCCAATCAAGGTCTGAAGCTTTTAAATTATGGGCTAAGTTTAGATGATTATCAGCTTAAATCTGCAAAAGTGGACTGGCAAAATCAAGATCAATTAAAATTTGTGTTAATTGAGGGCCGTAATCGTCAGATTAGAAGAATGTGTGGATTAGTAGGGCTTAAAGTTATTGGGCTTAAGCGTGTCAGGATTGGTAATGTGGTTTTAGGTAATGTACCTGTTGGTCAGTGGAGATTTTTAGGTCAAGCTGAAGCTGAAGCTTTCTAGTTATTACTTTATTTCTTTAAAGAAGCGGTCAGTTTCATTTTTAACTACTTTTGCAAGTAGTAAGAGTGCAATTAGGTTTGGAATTGCCATCATGCCATTCATGACATCAGAAAAATTCCAAACAATTTCAAGACTGACAGTTGCTCCCAATAAAACGGTAGCTGAAAAAATGATGCGATAAATTAAAATAAGACTAGGACCGAACAAATACTCTATTGCTTTTTCTCCATAGTAACTCCAACCAATTAAGGTGGATATTGCAAATAATGTAGTAGCTATAGCGATAATAATTTCTCCCGCTTTACCTAATGTTTCTGCAACACTTGTGCTAGTTAATGCACCAGCGCTGACATTTAGTGTCCATGAATCTGCGGTTAAAATTACTAATGCCGTTAAGGTGCAAATAACTAACGTATCGATAAAGGTTTGAGTCATTGATATTAAAGCTTGCTTGACCGGATCATTAGTTCTTGCCGCCGCAGAAATTATAGGGCTAGAGCCTAGGCCAGATTCGTTTGAGAAAACTCCTCTGGCCACGCCAAAGCGCATTGCTGCAGCAATGGTTGCTCCAGAAAATCCTCCAATGGCAGATGCCGGACTTAATATACTTGAAAAAATTAGATAAAATGCATTGGGAATTCTGTCTAGATTAATTATTAGAACAGTCAGTACTGTAGCAATATAGCCGACAATCATAAAAGGTACCAGAAAAGAAGTTACTTTACTAATTGATTTGATCCCTCCCAATATTACTAAGCCAGTGAGAAACATAAGGATCAATCCAGAAGAAAGTGCTGGAATATTAAATGTGGTTTCTAGTATTTTTACTGCAGAATTTGCTTGTACCATATTCCCAATACCAAATGTGGCTAAAACAGTAAAGCCTGCAAAAATAGCGCCCAGCCAGGGTAGATTAGCTCCTTTGCTTAGGTAATACATTGGACCTCCTCTCATACCATACGGTCCTTTTTCTCGATATTTTATGGCCAGTACAGCTTCTGAATATTTTGTTGCCATTCCGATAAGCCCTGTAATCCACATCCAAAAAACTGCACCTGGACCCCCTAGAGTGATTGCGGTAGCAACGCCAACTATGTTTCCTATTCCTACGGTGGCTGCTAATGCTGTCATGAGTGAGGAGAAAGGGGAGATATCCCCTTGATCTTTGAGTGATTTTCTAAAAATAAGTTTTAATGCTAAACCTAAGGCTCTAAATTGAATGCCTTTAAGGAGAACTGTTAAATAGATACCAGTACCCAATAAAAGAATTAGCATTGGGGGACCCCATATCCAACCTGATAGGGTTGATAGTAATGTTTCTATCATAAATTTATTGTGCTAATTCATCCCGAGTAGATGCAAATGCTTTTATCGCTTTATCAAGATCTTCTTTGGTATGGGCAGCAGAGATTTGTGTGCGAATTCTGGCTTTTCCTTTAGGCACTACAGGAAAGAAAAATCCAATAGCATAAATACCATGTTCAAGTAGTTTTTTGCTCATATTTTGGGCTAAGTTGGCATCACCTAACATGACGGGCACAATAGGATGGTCTCCATCATCCACAGCAAACCCCACCTTTTGCATACCCTTTCTAAAGTAGTGTGTATTATCTTCTAGTTTATCGCGAAGCTTAGTGGATTGATCAAGCATGTCGAGCACTTTTATTGATGCTGAACAAATTGAAGGAGCTAGTGTGTTTGAGAATAGATAAGGACGTGATCGCTGTCTTAACATGTCGATTATTTCTTTTCGTCCAGATGTGAAGCCGCCTGATGCACCTCCTAGTGCCTTACCAAAGGTGCTGGTAATAATATCAACGCGATCCATTACGCCACAATATTCATGAACGCCACGACCTGTTTTACCCATAAAGCCAGTAGCGTGGCAGTCGTCATGATGCACTATGGCATCAAATTCATCTGCAAGATCACAAATTTTGTCTAGCTGAGCAATAGTGCCATCCATTGAAAATACACCGTCCGTAGTGATAAGGATTCTTCTTGATCCATTTTCTTTTGCTTCAATAAGTTTAAGTCTTAAATCGGCCATGTCATTATTTTTGTATCGGTAACGAGCGGCTTTACAGAGTCTTACTCCATCAATAATTGAGGCGTGATTAAGCTCATCTGAGATAACTGCGTCTTCGGCAGAGAGGATAGTTTCAAAAAGACCAGCATTAGCATCAAAGCAGGCCGCATAAAGGATTGTGTCCTCCATTTTTAAAAATTTACTTACTTTTTTTTCTAAGGTTTTATG
>JBBWVM010000001.1:0-3175 GCA_050256215.1 Methylophilaceae bacterium | reverse complement strand
ATCAGAACCGGTCATAGTGCCCTGCCCATGACATTTCCCATTCACAAATTCCCCAACGTAGTGCGCCCCATCAGGAGACGTCATTATCCCACGTCCATTTGGTAAGCCATACTTCAGTTCACCATCATATTGAGAACCATCTGGAAAAGTTAATATGCTCATAATACTAAATTAAGCAGTAATAAATAAGAATGAAAGTAGTTTTTTCATAAAAATAGTTTACACCTGAAATTATACGTTATCAGTGTAAGTTAAAATAAGTCAACCCAAAGATAATCAAAATAATAACGGACCATCCAATTCTATCAATATATTTTTTAAGAACAGAATCAATTTTCTTACCAAATAATTTAATTAACAATGCTACTAAATAAAATCTTGAGCCTCGACCTATAATTGAACCTATTATGAATGGAAAAAATGACATATTTAAAACCCCAGCGGCAATAGTAAATAGCTTATAAGGAATGGGGGAAAATCCAGCGATAAAGATGGCCCAGAATCCCCATTCTTCAAACCATGAAACAGCTAGCTGAAAGCCATCCATATAACCCATACCTAGTAAGATGGGTTCAATATAACCAAATGCAAATACCCCAATAAGATAACCAAAAATACCACCAAGAACTGAGCCTGTGGTAGTGATAAATGCAAACATCCATGCCTTGGATGGCTTTGATAAACACATAGGCATCAACATGACATCTGGAGGAATTGGGAAAAAAGATGATTCAGCAATACTTAATGCAAAAAGATAATAGCTAGCTTTTGCGTGAGCAGACAAACGCAACACATACTTATAAAGTTGGGAAAGTTTTTTCATAAGGATAGATCATCTCCCTTTCATTCATAATTTAGTAACAAGTGATAAGGCGCCAATTTTTACGACAATCATATCAATCTGTTCTTTTACTATGAGAAAACGTATTGATAGTTTAGTAGTTAGGATAAAGATCCTTTACCCATGAAAATACAGTATTGTATCTATTTTTTTTAGCTTCCGCTCTTTAAACGTTAATTAAAATCAAAATCCCTAACAAAATGGCAACTATAACCACCAGAATTTTTTTCAAGGTACTGTTGATGGGCTTCTTCTGCCGGATAGAAGGCTTGAAATAATATTACCTCTGTGACAACCAGGCTCTCCCATTTCATTGATTGATTAACAATTTCGATTGTCTTGTCAATTATTTCTTTTTGTTTTTTATTTATATAAAAAATTACAGATCGATATTGGGTTCCAATGTCATTACCTTGCTGGTTTATAGTGATTGGATTATGAATTCTGAAAAATTGTAGAAGTAATTCTTTTAGACTTAATTGTGTATTATTAAATTCAACTTTAACAGTCTCAGCATGGCCAGTATCACCCTTAGTTACTTCTTTGTAGGAGACATTATTGATATGCCCACCAGAAAAACCAACCTCAGTATAAGTTACTCCAGGAATTTGTTTTATTAATTGCTCAAGACCCCAGTAACAGCCACCGGCCAAATAGACAGTTTCCATAAATTCATTATTAGTTTTAGCAAAAGTGATATTAGACATTATTAACAATAATAGTATTAGTTTTTTCATTTAATCAATAGCCCTACTCAACTAACTTTCCATTTCTATAATTTCAAAAACAAAAGTAGTTTCTTTATTCTAAACCTAACAAAAAATTATTCCAAGCATCTTTGTTTACGACATACAAGTAACTAAATCTCTATTATGTATCGAACTCTTATGCCCACTTGCTGCTGCGATATTGAAATACATATGTGCCATACATCATCTTGAGGGACACCTCGCCCTTTGACATACATCAGCCCTAAATTGGATTGTGATGAATCATATCTTCAATCATAGCTTCCATATTGTATTTTGGTTTATACCCCAAAGAAAAAAGCTTATCGCTATTCATCCACATACTCTTAACTTGAACAGCCTTATGAAATTCAGGGGTTTTAATTGTTAAAAATTTACTTTTATTAGAAATTTTACTCTTGGCGCAACCAATCATATCCTTAAATAATAATGGCTTTCCGTTACCCACATTATAAATTGTATTAGTTTCTCCTTTTGTAATAATTAAATAAATAGCATTGGAGACGTCATTAACGTGAATGTAATCACGATAAAAATTACCCCCATCATAAACATTAATATCATTACCCGACTTCAATTCATTGATCATATATTGGATAGCATTTTTTTGAGGTGATGCCTTTTTATCTCCATGTCCGACAACATTGGCTAATCTTAAAATACGATACTTAATATTAAAAGTTCTACAAAAAGAAATTATTAGCTGCTCTGCACACCTTTTAGTAATTGAATAAAATCCATTTGGCTTGCAATGCGAATTCTCATTGGCAGGTATATCTGTTTCACCATAAACAAACCAAGAACTAATGAAATTAAATGTAACATTTTCTCTATCTTTACATTGCTCTAAAATTTTCATTAGTATGGTTAAGTTAGTATTGATATCAATGTGGGGGTCTTTTATAACATTATAATTACTAACGGTTGAAATCATATAAACAATATCACGCGAATTAATTACATAATCATTTCTTTCATTAACAATACAAAGAGTTTTTTTGTCTGCGCATTTATCTACAAAAGCAGAGCCAACAAAGCCTTTTCCACCAAATATTTGAACTTCCATATACTATCCTTAAAGAATTAAATTCATTAATGATGTTTAAGTTATGATAATTTTATATTGTTCTTATTTAAGAACTTTTCCAATCTAATTTATGCATTAAAAAATTCTTCAAGTAATTCACAAATATAATCTAAATCAGAAAAAGAAAGTTTTGGGTGGCACCCAATCAGCATTCCATTTTTCATAATAAAATCAGTATTTTGATAACCATTTTTGTTGTGAATAAATTTATTATTTTTCATCATAGGCTGTTTAGTAATATTTCCAGAAAAAATAGGCCTAGTTTGAATATTTCTTTCTTCCAGGAATATTTGTAACGCATTTCTAGATTTACAAGGGTTTATATTTTTTAATATCAATGGGTAAGCAAGCCAAATCGTTTCTACATTTTGTTTTTGTAAAGGAGAAATAATATAATCACTTAATTGATTTTCAATCAATTTTTTAAGGTAATGAAAGTTCGCAACTCTTTTTTCATATAAGCTATTAAATTTATTTAATTGAGCACACCCAAAAGCA